>JAJDDZ010000209.1 GCA_029260025.1 Phycisphaerae bacterium
TCAGAGCATCGCCCGTAAGGAAGCTGATGATCCCCCCGCAGTGTCCCAACATCGCCTATCGTATCGGGCGCCACTGGCGGCTTGCCCGCCATGGCTCCTTGCATCCTTGGTCCATGTCGAACTTCGCGTACAATAGACCAATGGCCTACATCCCCTACATCGAAGAACCAAACGCTCCCGAAGACCTAAAAACCCTCTACAACCGCTACCGCGACCCCCTAGGTCACGTCGACAATATCCTAAAAATCCACGGCCCAAACCCCCCAAGTCTAGAAGCCCATGCAAAGCTCTACGTCA
The DNA here is from genome assembly GCA_029260025.1 of Phycisphaerae bacterium. Classification (GTDB taxonomy): domain Bacteria; phylum Planctomycetota; class Phycisphaerae; order UBA1845; family UBA1845; genus JAJRUK01. The sequence continues at coordinate 298 of JAJDDZ010000209.1, forward strand.
CCCTCATGCGAGGAAAGTCCGACCTGAGCAAGATCCAAAGAGAGATGATCGCCGTCGTCGTGTCGTCGATCAACGAATGTCACTACTGAATCCACCACCACGCGGCAGGTCTTGCCCGACTAACAAAAGATGAAACGCTAGCGAAGGCTCTAGCTGCTGACTACAAAACCGCCCCCATCGAATCAGCCGAAAAAGAAATGCTAAACTACGCCGCCAAACTAACCAAAACCCCAGCAGCAATAGAGAAGGGCGACGTCGATGCACTGCGAAACTCAGGATTTTCCAACACCGCCATCCTGGACATCGCCCAAGTCACCGCCTACTTCGCCTACGTAAACAGAATCGCAGATGGTTTGGGAGTGGAGTTAGAAGGGGAGTAACAACCGGGGGTGGGGTAGGTCATTCTTAGTCTTGACGTTTGCGAAGCTACTTCTGCTTCTCGCCCTCACCCTTGAGTGAGCTTAGCTCCGCCCGAAGGCTAGCGAGCTTATCAAGCTCCTTGCGATGCTCAGCCTCGGCTTCCGCCTCGATGAGTCGGTCAATGTCGGCGTCCGAAATCACTTCGCTATCGCTGCTCATCTCCGCATCCTGGGCTGCGACGTCTTCGACGGTATCGAGGAACATATTCATCCGCTCCTCCATCGTCTGCGACTGAACCATCGCTTTTTCCCAATCCGCCTGCGTTTTGACAAGGTCTGTCTCACCAAAAAGCTTGCCGATTTCGCTGGCCATCATCCCCATCGCGGAGGCAAAGTCAGCCGACGCCTCAGCCTGCTTCTTAATTAGCAGGGCATTTTTAACCGAAAGCAGTTGCCGCTCAAGCATCTTACGAATCGTTGCGGTCTTCTTCAGCGAGTTGCGAATGAACGCATACTGATTCATATCGCCGATTTTCTTAGCGTGCTGGGCGTTGCGGATGAACTCGTCCTGGAACTTACCTTGTTCCCGGATAGACTTCTCGATCCGCCGAATCCCCTGCCGGATTTTGATATCCCGCTCGATCCGCCGTTCCTCTGCCGATTTGAAAAGACCCATACGCTTTCTTTCTGCTAATCACATTGCGAGGCTGATGTGCATTCGTCGCGATAAACGCGCCGGCACCGAGTTTCATCACTCGCTATCTTGAATTTGCTATTCCTCTGGCGCAGCGTGCTTCTGCCGAACAGACTTATCCGCCTCTTCAAATGCTTCCTTCGCGTCCTCGATCGTTCCCGCGTCCATCTTATCCCAAATGTCGAGTACGGTATTTCCAGCCTCGCCCAATGAGCCGCCTTCTTCGTCAGCCGTCGCACCAACCGCCAGAATTTCGTCCAGGCGCTCCTGATAGACTTCCGTACGGACCGAGTCCGATTCGATCAATTTCCCAAGACGTAGTAAGTCACCCTGACTCACAAGCCCCAGACTACTAGAAGTACCAGCCCGCTCCGCATTCTCGCGAAGCATTCGCAAACGAGAAACCGTCAGCATCTCTTTGCTACGAATGTTAAGCTGCCGAGCAAGCATCAGTTGCTCGGTCGTCTTGAACTCGAATTCCTGTGCAAGCGCACGACGAAGCTCAGGCGTCTTCTCGACAGATCCCCGCTCAAAAAGAGACTGCTTATTCGTCGCGATCTTGGTGATTTTATTCAAGAGCTGCGTACGGTCCTTCTCCAAAAGAAGCTCCTGCCGCCGCAACTCACTACGCGTCATACGCGAAAGTGGTTTCTTTCGTTTCAATAACCACTCAAGAAATGCCATGTAACATGCTTTCGTTTTGCAAAGGTATCCGAATCGCAGACTTTAAGAAGCCTCCGGACCCGCCTGGTCGCGCTCTGGTTCAACTTGAGTAGGAGGCAATTCCTCAATAGGCTCTGTCGAATCCACCACCGCCGAATCTGATTCCTTGACCAAAGAAGCCTTCTCGCTCTCCTTCGAAACCGGCCCAGGCGCTGGAGCCTCTGCAGCCTTAACGTCATCACCCTCAAACTCTTTCAAAATCGCAAGCTCGTCCGCGCTAACCAATGACGCTTCCAACCCAGTCTCCAAGCTCCCCACAAGCGCCGCGTCAGCGTTAAGCGTCTCAAGCATTTCTTCAGCTTTCACCGCGTTCTCGGTTAGCTCTTCCGTATCCGGAAGTTGAGCAATCTCACCTTGTTGAATCAAAGTCAGGTTATGAATGTCGGTGCTGATAATGTTGATCTGCTGATTAAGCATCCCAGCCGTCGTGTTTTGCCGTGCAATGTCCTTGCGAAGTTGTGCAACTTGCGCCGCGAGTCGACGACGCGGAACCGAAGACCCAGCCGCCTTCCCATCCGCAACCAACCCCGCCTCTTTTACTTCCAACTTCGTAATATCGTCATAAATCCGATCACGCCGCTGCGAAAGCGCAGCCCGCCGCTCGGATAGCATATTAATCTTCTCGGCTTCGTTTCCTTCACCGGAAAAAAGTCGCCGCACCCTGTCGATCATATTCATCGATCGTTTTCCTCCCTGCTGCTCCGCCGCTCCGCGGTAAAGCAGGAATTCTCCACCTTTTTTCGCAACCCTCAACTCTGGATCATCGGCGGCAACCTTCTCGAACCCCTCTTGGACAACGTTTTCCGGGAGATTCGCTTCTTTCGCCAGTTGTGAAACCGAAATACCGCCAGTCAATAGGTCCGTGCTCCGATCCGCGATTATCTCCCGAACCCGCTCTACCTTTTGCTTCGACCCTTCCGGATCAAATATTTTGAGCACACGCGGGTCAACGTTCTCGCCGCTAGCCGTAGCCTTCCAGCCGCCCATACCGTCCGGTTCAACAAGAACAACCGTCGAGTTTGCAGTATCAAGTTTCGCACTCCGCGCTTCTTCCGTAAAACCAGTCGGCGCACAAATACCAATCAAATGCGGCGACCGCCGATCAGTCAGGAGCTTACGAACATGATCGCCCAGCTCTCCAAGTCCGATTGGACCAGCGCTTCCGCTCTTGGCAAACTCATCCAAGGGAGAAAGAACCGATGCAATGGCAACGCCCGTTCGCTTTCGCCAAAAAAGCATCTTTCGCGCAAATCCCTGGAGAACGATCTTCCGGTTAGACGGCAATGATTTAAGTTTGTCACGATCGTACACCCGGTTCGCCGCCAGTAGCGCCCGCAGCCGATCCGACTCATCGTCATCCGCACGTTTCCAATGCGAACCCTTCAGATCTTTCCCCTTCGCGTCCTCCAGGTTCGAGTCAACGCCAGATAGAAAGTCCGTCTCGAATTGCAGTGCTTTGCTCGCGTCAGTTCCCATGCATCTCGCCGTTTACGTCCAAATCCAATCTCTCATCTACGACAGGTTTGTAACCGGTGAATCAATCAAATACAACCGCACGTCACATCAGCACAGGCAAACCCACGATTCAACGCCACCCGTCACGACCGTCGCGCAACAAGCTTCGTCCCGCACTGACTACAGTAGCTCGCCTCGCGATTCTCTACTTTTCGACACCCTTCACGCGGGCACACCAGTCGCTCACCGCTGCCAGAGAAAGTATTCCGCCTTCCGAACACCAACCCGCAGGCAAAGCAAACCCCCCGCCAGACCGTGTGCAGAACGCCAAATACAAAGGCAGTGATCCCAAGCACAAGTACGATTGCAATGACGAGCAGGTTCGCGGACATCGTCGTTCCTCGATTCACCGAGCGATCACGTCAATCGCCCCAGATCCTTTCCACAAGAGATACAAAACCGGTCGCTATAATGCACAACCGATTCGCAAGAAGGACAACTCGGGACCGACTCCACCAGCTGATGTCCGCACCGAATACAAAACTGATCCGTCGGCTCCACAGTCATCTCGCACGCAGGGCACGCTCTTCCATTTTTCCCAACCCTCGCCCTTCTCACAAAAGCAGGCAAAGGCGGAATCGTAGCATCGACGTGTTGACCCCGGCTTGTCTCCGGCGAAAGCGCAGCCAACATCTCCTCCGCAGAGGTAAACCGCTGCTCAAGTCGTGTGTAACAACGCCTCACCACATCATCAAGCCATGAAGGAACCTCACTCCGCAGTTTCCCCGGAAGATCAAAACCCTGTGGCCTCTCCCCAGTGAGAAGCTCAAACAAAATCACTCCGCAAGAGTAAAGATCGCTCCGCCCATCAACGTCCGATCCCTGCTTCTGCTCCGGCGACATATACGCCCATGTCCCCGCAATACTTTTTCCATTTTCCGTCAGCACGCTACCGCTTTGCATCAGCGATTGCGTGACATTTCCACTAACAGACCCAAGCCCAAAGTCCGTTACCTTCACGCAATGTTCGCTCAGTTCATCAAGACGCGAAACGGGCAGCGTCAAGAGTATATTTGCTGGCTTAACATCCCGATGAACAATCCCGGCCGCGTGCGCGCTCGCAAGCGCCCCAAGAATCCCCCGAACGACAACAATCGCAGACTCAATCGGAAACGCTGCCCCAGCGTGGTCGATCGCCTCCCGTAGCGACGGACCATCGATGTATTCCATGATCAGGTAAGGCGGGTCGCCGTACGGGTCCATATCGATCGCCCGCACGATGTTCGCGTCGTCCAACCCATGAATCGCGACCCCTTCGCGCTGAAGATTACGAACATATTGTGGGTCAGTTGGGATCTTAATTGCGACGACTTGGTCAAGCACGTGATGGCGCGCTCGCCAAACTTCGCCAAAGCTTCCCGCACCGACAACACGGTCAAGCAAGTAGTTATTGATTCGATCGCCTTCACGAAGCGCAGACATCGCAGAACCCTCATCTCAGCTTGCGAGGTCAACCGCTTCGCGCATCACGTGAAGTGCAAAACCAATCGGCCACGGTCAAACCAGCGCCAGCGGATAGAACATAAACAGTACAAGAGCGACGACTCATCATCGTCCAAGATCCTCAAGCCGTTCCGCTTGGTGCTCGCAGGCCTTTAGATTATAGACGGCCGCAGCGAGGAATCCAAGAAAAAGGATCATCCAGGTAAACCCGCCGAGACCCGATATGCGCCCAATCAGACAGAACGCGACAACCGCATCAGCGATCAGGTACCCAACTAGCATCAACACCGCAGCAATGTTCGAGTCCTTCGCAACAACCCAGCTCGTTAAGAAAAAAGTCGCCCAAGGAAGCGCCAAAACAATCCCGATCCATACCAACACATACTTGATCGTCAGCCAAATCGTCTCAAGGTGTTCCGGGTGTTTCCAAAACCAAATCCCCGCCCCGATTGTTCCGAGCGCAATGATTCCGGAAATTACCTTTCCGCCTACATGTTGTCCAATTTCAGTCAGCATATTCGTCACCTCAAAACGCGCCTCAAAGCGATGACCGCTTACCTCAGCCCGCTCGTTCTCAAAATCCTATCCGCGCGCAGCGACATTACCATCGTATTCGGTATCCGAACGGAAATATCCGCCGAAACCTGACCAGATTCCAGCTAGAATTGAAGACAAATGCGGTCGCCTAGGTCGAAACGAATTGAAGGCCTAAAGAGACGCCGTATCCGAAATCTTACCCGCCACGCGAAGCTGGTTCTTTCCCCCAGCCTTAGCTTCGTATAGCGCCTGATCCGCCGCACGCACAAGACCGTCTGCATCAACTGCGTCACACGTCGGAAGATTCGCGATTCCAACACTCATCGTGACCCCAGCAAGCGGGAATCGCTCAGAAAGGCTAATCCGAAACCGTTCGATGATTCGCGTTCCGAGGGATGCCGCCTGCTCTTGATCAGTTTGCGGAAGTAGTATGATAAACTCATCACCACCGAACCGGGCTGCAACGTCGTGCGAACGAAGTTCCCCAAGAAGCGTTTCCGCTGTGAGCATAAGAAGCTCATCGCCAACCTGATGTCCAAAAGTATCGTTGGCGGTCTTAAACTCATCCAGGTCGATCATAATGCAAGAGAGATCACCGTTGTGGCGTGAGGCCTCAGAAAATCGCCGACCCAGTGTCTCGTTAAAGTACCGTCGGTTATAAAGGCCAGTCAGCGGTTCGCGCGACGCAAGCTCACGAAGTTGCCCGGTCCGATGCGCTACGCGCTCTTCGAGTTCCGCGTTGAGGCGAATGATCCGTTCGTGCGTCTGTTGCTGTTGGTCAGCCATCTGGTTAAACGCCCGCGCCAACCGTCCGATCTCATCGTTGCGACTTAGCGAGCTACGAACGTCGAGTTTGCCCTGCGAGAACTTCAAGATCACATCAGACAAACCGTCAAGAGGCGAAACGATCCGACGAACCACCATGAACCCCAACGGTACCGCGATGAACATCGCCAGCATCCCAACCCCGACCACAAGGTCAAGCTTATTCGACATCGTCCGTCCCCAGTCCCCCGCGATCGTCCCCGTGCGGACATACCCCAGAAGCTCGGTAGGACGACCGCGACTACGCCCAGAGACCGCCTCGCGCCGCGTCACAGGATACATCACGTCAAGAAACATAGGAGTCGTGTCATTATCAGCGAAAACAACAGGCGTCCCGGGGAACGGAACACTCGTAGCGCCATCTCGACGAAGTTTTCGCAGAATGTCAACGCCATGATGTTGGGCAGACGCGAGTTGCCGACCCTCCGCGTCGGAGATCAAGACGTAAAGAAGTGGGGATCCATTCGACGACTCAACCGCAAGAGGTTGCAGCGCGCCCTCGTCGCCAGACTCCATCGTCGCTGCCACGCCCTTGGCAAGAAGACCCGCAGCGTGAACCAGCTTTTCCGAATGATTATTCCGAGCAAGCTCCCCGCTTGAGCGCAAGAGGTACCCAGAAACCACAGCCGTCACTGACAGCGTCAGCACAACGACCAGCGCCGTCGCCTTGAACTGCAACGTTGAAACGGCGTCACAAGTGACACGCCAAAGCGTGCGTGGCGCAGTCTCAGGCGGACTATATACAGAAGGCGCGACCATGGATAAAGCAGACATCTATCGCAAAACAGAACTCGAGAGCGCGGACCGACCGCGCAACACCAAGAGCTGCGTCCATTATGCGTATCGACGCCTAAGGAAGGGAACTACATACCCTCAAGTCGACGAAGAAAGGGGGATCAGAGGACATGGACCGGTGCGCATAGCAAGACCCGCAGTTATCGGACGATCAACCTTACGATTGGGCGGGTTGACTTGTTGTCTCGACCTCGCGCGCACGATCCCGAAGCGTATCAAGAACTTCGCGGACCTCGTTCGCCATCCGGGCGTTTGGGAAATCGCGTATCAGCTCCAAACCAGTATCGAGCGCATCCTGCCAGCGGTGATCCCGAACAGCAAACTGAAACTGCACGCCAAGTTGAAGAAGTTTCTCTTTGAAAACATCGCGAGCGCTGTCTTGCAGGGTGCGCGCTTCCGCCGGCGACAGGTATTGATCAAGCTCTTTGAGAATATCAATCGCGTGGTCCGTATCGCTCTTACGAACAGCCTCATCCCATGACGAGATCAGTTCCTGTTTATGTTGCGACTGAAGTGACCGCATACGATCTGCAAGACCCAAGACCCGCGGATTGTCCGGAAGCGCGATTCTCAGTCGGTCGATTTCACTTTCCGCCCGAGTCCAAGCGAAGTCCAGGAAATAGCCCTCGATGATCTGGACCGCTTCTTGCAAGCGAGACTCAATCCGTTCAGCACGCGCATCGTCAAGCTCTTCCCGACACTTATCCGCTTCTTCCTTGCATCCAAAACGACGCTCGATTTCATCGATCAGATAAAGCGCAGCGTCCCAGTTCTCAGTACGAAGATCCTCGCGAATCGCGTTACGAAGTGCATCCAGTTCTTCATCCCGCCTCGCCAAGGACTTCGCCACATCAGAGATACGCGTATTACCAGCAATCTCAGTAAGTGCTACCGTCTGAGTAGCGATCGCTTCACTAAGATCACGAGCAACTGTCAATTGTCGAGAAAGCGTCGCCTCTGTCTTCAAAAGAAGCGGCGTAAGAATAAAAACTATCGCAGCAAGGAAAATCAAGAAAACCCCCGCCGAAACCATCCAAAGTTTCGGAGAATCCCCATACCCCATGAGCGCAAGCCCAACAATCGAAACGCCATACAGCACCGCACCAACACAGGCGAAAGTCTGAAGCATCCGAACTTGAGGAAACCGATTACCAGATGACATAGTCACGCCTACCTTATGAAAGCAAACAAAAAGCCGAGCAAGTCCAAAACATCCACGCAGCCATCGCCTCGGCCACTCCCTTCCCGCTCCCTACTTGAATTATATCGTATTTTTTCGGACGTTCCCGTCAACGCAACGCCCGTTTTCACCCCAGAAACACTGCTAACCTCAAGATGCGTCCGCTCAGCTCGCCAATTCAGTCTCGAGGATTTCAGCTTCTTCAACGGCCCGCTGCCTGGCTTTGAGACGCTCCTTCTCACGGTTTTCGACCCTCCTCGAAATCCCATCGCCATACGCGAGCCGGACTGAAATAACCTTCAAGAAAAGCATCGCCCCAGCCCCCGAAACCAGGCCCCATGTGATCGCTGTCCATCTGTCCATTGTCACGTCCCGTTCCACCCAAGGCCGAAAACCATCCCCAAGGCAACTCGCCGCACCACGCCGAAAACCTACCCGGCGCGGACCCGAAGCCCTCGTTTATCGGCGGATAGAACACAAGATTCTTGTTACGCCCCCAAACACCCCCTTGGCAGAATCCCCTCCCTGCGGTAAACCAAGGTCCATGACCCCTGAGAACGAGAAAAAAATCGAACGGACCCCAACGGTACTCCTCGTAGACGACAATCAACAAAACCTCGAACTACTAGAGGTCTACATGGAAGATCTATCCAACATCCGCGTCGTTACCGCCACCAACGGTCTGGAAGCAATGACGATGGTCGCAGACGAATCCCCCGACCTCATCCTCTTAGACATCATGATGCCAAAGCTATCAGGCTTTGAAGTGTGCAAGCGGGTCAAGGCAGACCCAAAGACGCGAGACATTATCGTCATCATGGTCACAGCACTAAGCGAACCAAGCGACATCGAACGAGCCGCCGAGTGCGGAACAGACGACTACATCTCAAAACCAATCGACCGAAAAGCAATGGTCGACCTGGTCAGAAACCTACTAACAACCAAAACCCGATCATAGCGATACGTTCGGTCATCGACCCAAAATCTTTCACTAGCGCGCAGAGATAGTGGCATCGACCAACCCTACCCCTCATCACTCCCAGGCTCCTCCGGCGGCGCAGGCGCCTGTCGTGGCTGAACCTTCGCCAGTTGCAGCTTCGCCTCACGCAAAAGCTCCCCCTCACAGTAAAGCTGCACCCGATACTCCCCAGCCTCAGGAAAAGTAAGACCATGAAACTGAAGAGCAAGGTTTGCAATTGCGCGGGGATCCTTAAACTCAACAGTACCCTTACCTTGAACGATCGGAGCCCGCGCCTCGTTAGAGTCAACGATCCGCAGGGTAAGCTCGACTTTCCCATGCCCATCCGTCAGCGCTACAAAAACACAAAGCTGAGGATGCGTCGCAGGAAGGCTCGCCGTATGAACTTTACTAAACATCCCGATCAGCGACTGCTTACCCGTCAGTCGATCAGTTATAATTTGATCACAAACAAGCATCGCCACAACGTCAGGACTCGGTTTATGCTGTCCCATGCGGACTAACTCCTTCGGGGGCCATTCTCAAAACCAACCGCGCCAGCGGCCACCCCCGAATCATACCCAAAACCTGCAAGACGAACACCGACACCGCCGCTTCCTCCCAGATCGCCAAAAAAAAGCCTTCTTACGCAATGTATGGATCACGATCGAGACTAGAAAAAGTGTGCCCAAGGCGCGTTTGATACAGGCAGAAACCGTCCAGAAATCATGTTGCTCGTAAACCTAATCCCGAAAGAGATAGACCCATGAAGACCAAGATTCTGACACTGAGCGGTTGTTCAGGCTGCGCGCTGCTCGCAATCGCAGGATGCCCAGGGGTTGAGTCCGTCGTGACCACCACCCAACCAGGCGGCCCCACAGCAGCCGCCCTCATCACCAACGTAACAGAAACAGACCCCTTCCAAGAGTGGACCCAGTTCCCCAGCGCAACCGGCGTCCAGGAAAGCGCACCCCCCCACGGACCAATCCGCCGCACATGGATCAACAGCGTCGTCCAGGCTGCAATCGCAGACCCCACCGATTCCCTCCCGGTGGACTCAATTGTCATCAAAGAGAATCTCGCCGACGCCGACGCACAAACCGCTACCACATGGAGCATCATGTGGAAAGTTGACGGCTTCGACCCCCAGAACAACGATTGGTTCTGGGCTGAGGTCACTCCAGGCGGCAACGTCATGGCCGAAGGAATGGTCAGTGCTTGCAATGCATGCCACGGCGGTGCCCGCGACAACGATTTCATCTTCCTCCAAAATCTCAACGGAGGAAACTAAGAGCGTAATGGCTTAGGTTTCCACACCGCCAAATCTCGGTTATGCTCCGCGCGTCCAGAAGGACGGTGCAGCTCGATGCGTCGTCTACGCGTGTAGGTTCGTAAGAATGCCCGAATCCCAGCGAACACCGAAGCTCAAACAAAAGAGAAACACACCATGAAAGTACACGAATACCAAGCCCGTGAGTTGCTAAAAGAAGCAGGCGTCCCCGTACCAGATTCAATGGTTGTAGACGCCGTCCCAGCAGCCCTCGACGCCTACAGCAAAATCGGCGGAAAAGTCGTCGTCAAAGCACAGGTATTCGCCGGCGGACGCGGCAAGGCAGGCTTCGTGAAACTCTGCGACAACCAGGCCGCCGTCAAAGAGGCAGCCACCTTCATGCTCGCCAACAAAATGGTCTCCGTACAGACCGGCCCAGAAGGCATCGAGGTCAAAAAGCTCCTCATCGCCAAAGCGGTAGACATCGACACCGAATACTACATGGCCGTCGTCCTGGACCGCGCCAAAAGGTGTCCAGTCGTGATGGTCTCAAGAGAGGGCGGCGTAGAGATCGAAGTCGTTGCCGAAAAGAACCCAGACGCAATCGTCAAGGCATGGCTACACCCCCATCTGGGTCTCGCCAGTTTCCAATGCGCTCAACTAGCGGCATCGTTAGGGCTAACCGACAAGGCCCAGCTAAAAGGCGCCCAAAAAGCAATCAAGGGCTTGGTCGACGTCTTCTATAAATACGATTGCGCCTTAGCAGAGATCAATCCACTGGTAAGAACAACAGACGGCGAGATCCTCGCGATTGATGCAAAGATGAACTTTGACGACAACGCAACATTCCGCCACAAACGCCTCCAGGAAATGCACGACCCGAGCGAAGACAACGAGCTAGAGGTCAGAGCACAAAAGCACGACCTCTCCTACATCGCCTTAGATGGCAACATCGGTTGCCTGGTCAACGGCGCAGGTTTGGCGATGGCCACCATGGACATCATAAAACTCCACGGCGGCGAACCCGCCAACTTCCTGGACGTAGGCGGCTCCGTGACCACAGAGGGCGCCATAGAAGCATTCCGAATCATCCTCTCAGATGAAAAGGTAAACGGAATCTTGGTCAACATCTTCGGCGGAATCGCAAAGTGCGACACCATCGCCGAAGCCCTAATCGCCGCAGCCAAAGAAATAGGATTCAAAGTCCCAGTAGTGGTAAGGCTAGAGGGAACAAACGTAGAAAGAGCAAGACAATTGCTCGCCGACGCAGCCATCCCCCAACTAATCCCCGCCGCCGACCTGACAGACGCCGCAACAAAAGTATGCGCCAAAGTCGCGTAGCTTAGCCAACCTCAGCGCACTTCGTCCCCCCTTATCAAGGGGGGATGCAGGGGGGCCTTCTCCGAGGGTGGCATGGCTCACGCTTGCGTGACCATGTAGTATGGCGACTGTCCCACTTCCTATGACGGATGGATTCCCTTGTACGCCTACCCCCATCAGAGCAGCGACCTTAAGGAAGCTGATGGAGCGCTGACATCGTACGATCAGACCAAAACGCGACGCCGAAACGCGAGCTTCGCGGTAATCATCAGCAGTAGGGTTAGCGCCGCGAGTCCCCACTGCGAAACGGTTGGGATTGGGAGGAACGTGTCGCAGTCGTCGATGAGTCCATCGCCGTCGATATCGACGCTCGTCCCGTCACGCAGGTCACATGAGTCCGGGATGCCATTCCCATTGCAGTCTTCTTCCAAGGCGACGGAGATGTCGCATTCGTCAGGAACGCCGTTGCCGTTGCAATCGAGTTCACATTCGTCGGGTTCGCTGTTGCTATTGCAATCCAGACTCACATCATCACGAATGTCGCACGAGTCAGGGATCCCATTTGAATTGCAGTCTGATTCCTGGCCAGAATTGAGGGCACATTCGTCGATGATGCCGTCTTGGTCGCAGTCAGGTTCACACTCGTCAGGCACATGGTTAGTGTTGCAATCTACGCTTGTCGCATCGTCGAAATCGCACATATCCGGGACGCCGTTTTCGTTACAATCCGCGCAAGCCAGTTCACCGCCGCAGTCGGCGATGACGCACGCATCTGGAGCACCGTCTTGATTGCAGTCTGGTTCACAACCATCGGGGATGTCATTTGAATTGCAATCGCTACACCATTTCTGTCCGTCGCAGGCAAGTACGTCAAAGGTATCAAGACTTCCGTTACCGTTGCAATCTCGCGGATCAAAATCCAATGCGGAAATGCTTTGGATGGAACCAACCTCGCCGCCAAAATTAGCAATAAGGAGTCGATCTCCATCGAACAAGAGACCCCTCGGGTCAAATGGCGGAGATGATTGTAAGGACTGATAGCGGAGAACTGTGTTGCCAAGCGCATCCACAACTGCGAGAATTCCACCAGAGCCACCTCCGAGCTGGCTACCGCTAATTGACACTACGAGAAAGGATTCGTCTACAAAATCTTCACCAAAGGCTCTAAACCATCCCTTCGGTGAAAATGCGATCTGCCGCGTTCCGGACCCGGTCGGCATCACCGGCAACGCTTCTACGTTCGCAAATACAGCAACATCGTTAGTTAGCAGGTCGAAGGTTGTGATCCCAAATTGGAGGACGTGTCCAATAAACAGTTTGCTGCCATTGTCTCCAAAATCTGGTGGAGCGAGGTGAACAGTGAATGCTCCGTATACCAGATCAGGGATTATTGTGCTGACAACCCCGAAACTATCGATCGTATACAATGCCCCGCGAAAGCTATCGCTGGTATTAGTTTGCCCGACTGCAACAAGCTTTCCCGCATGTGGCCCCCCGATGCTCATCGGAATATACTCGATACCGGTCAGCCAACTTTGATCCATCACTCGTGCAAAGTTTGAAACGGTACCGTCAGGATTCACAACAGTCACGTCATCCCAAGGGTCGGACTCATCAGACCTGTTAGCCACAAACACGCGCGGTCCTTGGTGTCCGAAAGCGTTGGGTGCCGCAGTAAGGTCAACTGATCCATACATCAAAGGGATCCCGTTGTTGGTTAAGAGTCCGTCCTCACTGAAGGTAGAAACTGTATCCGTCTCAGGTGAGTAATGTAGAACGACCGCACTTGTATCCAACGTGCCAATCAGAATCCCAGGAGGAAAACCTTCTGGTGCCTCGATCATCGATTCCGGGAAGTAGGAAGTGAACGCACGAACCGTCGGGTCAAAATGATAATCGCACAAGTCCGGCACACCGTTATCGTTGAAGTCGGCACACCTGGGATCGTTCTCGCAGTTTGCGACGTCTTGGGCGTCGTCGATTCCGTTGTTGTTGCAGTCGGGGAAGGAGAAAAATGCAGCAGAGCAGATTATGAATGAAGAAAGTAGGATGGAAGTCATCGGGACCCTTTCCGGTTTGAGGTTTGCTTGATTCCCTTGGGGGCAGTTTAGGGTAAACCCGGGTGGGAATGCAAGGAAAACGTCGGAACATCAAGAAACTCAAACGTCGAAAACCCTCAGGCCGCTCCGCGGGGCGTTTTTGGGTGTATTCTGGCGATTTGACCTGTACGAGGTTGGCACCGCCAGCGTCACGCTCCACGAATACGTCAAAGCATTGAACGGTCCTTTCCCCACCCCATTTTCTTCATCCACTCTTCGCTATTTTGAATGAATCCCCATTCCCCGCCTCTAAACCACTGATCGCTTAAGAAATCTCCTTAACCGATCACCCGTCACGTTATATAGGTGGAAAAGCGCGGAAGGTCCGCGCGGAAGAATGAAAGGAAAGAGAGAGGGACCGTGTCAAAAAGAAATTCAACAAACAAACCCATTTGTCCACCTGAGGCCCCCCAATCAACGATCAACCTCAAAACGAACCCATTTTCAAACCCATCAAGACCCAATTCTCAAACAATCGCAACCGCCGTTTGGACGTTTACTCCAATTCCATCTCAAACGCCCCAACCGGATGAAATCCCTTCTCAACAACTTCATCCCCCGAGAAAACCGCCCAGGATGGAATATCCCGAACATACTTCTTGGTCATCTCATAAAGCTCCAACGCGGAGTTGGCTGCAATGATGTACATCACACGCTTTTTGTTAAACGGATTCGGCACAACAAGAAAAAGTCCATCATCAGGCGAACCATACGTCACCCCGCGCCATTCAAAATGGTTCCGACCAAACTTCACCGGAAGATCGCCAACCCCATCCGCAAACCACCGGTTATCGTTCAGCGTCCCCATCACGATCAGGTCGTGCGTAGCAGCTTGCTCAAGTGTAAGCTCCGAATCCTTAACCAGTGGCGGCAGAATCTCGATGTACGTATCCGCAACCCGCTCCTGCCACTTGCGAGCAAGCGTATGGTTCCCCTCGTCCATCCGGGCTGTTCCGTACACGATGAGCGTATCATGAAAGTCGTCGATCAAATTCGCCCAAACATAGAAGTTGAAGTTCTCAACCGGAATATCACTCAGCCCGTTGAACTCGATCTTCGTAGGCTTTTCCTCGAACGAAAGCGTCACCTCAGTCTTCCTTCCGTTCACCTCAACCCGCCGCACATGTCGCTCCTCGCCCGCGTCGACGACCACATGCGTAAACAGATGATAAGGCTCGCCATCCTGTGAAACCGTCAACCGCACATTCCACTTCCCGTCCTTTGTTTCTTCAACCTCAACCGAAGGCGCAAGTCGCGGAAGGCCATCGCGCTCGATCCACTGACGAACAACACCCACCGCCCCAGCTCCCGCATGCTCCTGCACAACCGAAAGAAGCTGCGCATTCGTCGTCTCCTTTTCCGCGAACTTCTCGTGGATCGTTCGCATCAGAGAAAGAAACGACTCAGTTCCAACCATCAACCGAAGCTGATGAAGCGCAAAAGTCCCCTTTATGCGAGGAATCTGATAAGGCCCATACCGATCGTAAACACGCGAAGTCTCAACAGGAACCATCTCCCGTTCGCGCGAAACCGTATACAGGTATTTCTGATTTAAGTCCGAAAGCTGATCCGCCAGGTCTTCCGCCGAGGCAACCTCGTCGTCTTCGTCGAATCCTTCGAGCATCCGCCAGTAACGCGCCGTGGCACTCACAAACCAATTCTCAGCCGCACTCGCCGGAAAGATTGTTCGTCGCCAAAGATAATCCGCATCGACCGCAAAATCCGCCTCGACCTCGTCCATCACAACCTCAAGGTCATCAGTCTCAACGGGCGCGATCCAGCGACCCGCGTCGCGCGCCTCCTTCAGCTTGTCGGTCACATAGATCGGACTGGCCGTGGAATACCCAAGACTCAAATGAGGAATCGCATCCGGAAGATCCGGCATGATCCGCCACCCTTTGGTCGGAAACTTTTCTCGAAGGGTGACTTTTCCATAATGAGCAAGAAACACCAGCTCCTTCGCCATCTCGCTCGTCGTGATCTTTCCGTCACACGCGTGCGCCCGGTTGATAGGAGACGACGCCCACATGTTAACGCCCACGGTCGAATCGAATTTCCCTTCATATTGCTTATAAAACTCGTTAAACGAAACATCGCGATTCCATGGAGAAAACACCAGGTCGAAGGGCCGATCGTCTGGTTGCGCGAGGTACTCCTTCCGTACCTCGTCGTCCCGATTGTTGTTGTTCGCCCAAAGGAATCCCGGAGTGCCAAAGGGTGACATATCCTCACTCGTTCGCCACAACTTCTTTCGGTGAGTTCCCAACAGCAGAATCGCTACCTCGCCCGTCTTCACGTCTGCGATGGGCCAATCGTTCGTATACATCCCGTTGTTCTTTTCCCAAAGAATGCGCTCAACGTCGTCAATCGAAGATGCATACTGCGCAGCCTTTCGAATCCGATTCGACTGCGGCGTCGAGTCGGGCTCAAAAGGCGTCTGCGAAACCGTCGTCTCGCCAATGATGATCCCCGCCGAGTTAATATAAAAGTCAGCCCCAGAATGAATACCACCCGGAAACGTGTGATAGACAAGTCGATGACCATCGGACGGCTCGATGTCGGTAATCACGTTCCAATGAACACCCGTATACCCGCTCCACATGAAGATCTGACCAAAAACAACCTGTCCATCGGCCGTGGCAGGACCGGTTGCCGCAAATGCGGAACACTTATGATCTTCTTCGGTGATGTTCAACTCTTCTTCGGTCTTAAGGAAACTCTCGCCGGTCAATCCGTGTGGCGTAATCCCCATCGCTCGCTTGAGCTGACCAAGATCAACAACCGAGTTGATCGTCACAATATCCAGAAGATCAACCTCGCGGTCGTGATACTTCGCGCCAGCTTTTGCAGCCCCGTCCGCTATCCCCTTCATCTCTGTCAGATACTCTTTGTCATATCCCCGCATGAAAAGCGAATCGCACTCAAACCGAAGATCCCGCCAACCCGCAGCCGGGTCTTTCCCATTTCGCTGAACGGCGAGTTTGCTGATGTACTGAACTATCTCGTCGCTCACCAAGCTGCCATATTGATAACCCCGCTCGTACGGCTCGCCTTCGATGTGAACGAAAATCCATCCGCGATTGTCGTAGCGATATCCGTTGCCAAACCACCGCACCGTCTCCATCGGAATCACGTCGGCGATGTCATCGACCTCTTCGATCGCAACGTCGTCGAACCACACTTTTCCCGAAGCGGTACCGTTATGACCCAAATGCAAATGGATACGATCCTTGCTCCGTGTGGCGATGAAGATCGTTTCCACGTGAGTCCAGTCCGCGTTCCCGCCGACAGCTTGCGAGTGATTGGTGAAGGGCTGAGATTCCATCGACATGCACGCGGGGACCGCCGTCGGGTATTTCGAGGTAGGGTCGGATGTCACTTTTTGGCACTTAATCCAGCCACTGAGGCGATAGGCATGCCCGACTCGAAGCGCAACAATCTCAGACGCGATAATCGCTTGCGACGGCGATGCATTCTGGACTGCAAGACTACGACTGCCGGAATGCGCGACCGTTGTATCGGGGCCAACAATCGATCTGCCACGCGATTGGGTGCGATCGTAGAGCCATCCGGCAGGATGGCCGCTATCGGCGATCGTTTCGAATCCGCCGTTGGCGACGTTCACCGGATCATCAGCGAAGCTCGCGCTAGCGCAGACCGCGACGATCACGAAGATCGTCGCCCAAGAGTGTTGGTTGGTTGTGTGCTTCATCGTTGTTTCATCAATTCCGAAAGGGTATGTTGGAATGAGCTGGGTTTGCAACGTCCAATTGGTAGAAGGCTTTCGCCACGTCGCCAAACCGTACCACAGAGTGGGGTCGGGCAAAAGCGATCGCCTCGCTTGATGCAACGAAGGGACCTTTGCGAAAATGATCAAATCGATCGTGGGTGTCGACGCGAGGCCCCATCTACAAATCTCTCTAATGAAGGAGCTTTATCACCCAAGGGTTTGCGCCGCCTACTTGAGGTTCGTTATCGCCAAGCAACCTGGGCGAAATTCGCAATAAACGCCGCATTGTCGGGGAACTTACTCATCGATCCCAGAAGTGTTTCCATCGCGCGAATCTCGCCCTGGTCCAGAAGCGATCGTCGGATCTTGTATGAAACTTCAAGCGCCTGGGGAGAAAGCAACCGTTCTTCCTTTCGCGTACCAGAAAGGTTCAGGTCGATGGCTGGCCAAACGCGGCGGTTGGCCATCTCGCGCGAAAGCATGATTTCCATGTTCCCCGTCCCCTTGAACTCGTTGAAAATAACGTCGTCCATGCGCGATCCTGTTTCGATAAGCGCCGACGCCACAATCGTGAGTGACCCGCCGCCTTCGACGTTTCGGGCCGCCCCGAAAATTTGCTTGGGTTCGTTGAGCGCTCCTACAGAAAGACCGCCGGACATGGTTCGTCCACCGCCGCCGCCCCGACCTCCGTAGCGCCCGCCGTTTCGCCCACCGCCTCCGCTGCGACCGTCGTCAACGTTAAAGGCCCGTCCAAGTCTCGTAAGGGAATCGAGCAAAATGAATACGTCCCTGCCCGCTTCGACCATACGTTTTGCTTTTAGGTTCATGAGTCGCGCGATTCGAACATGACTCGCCGTGTCTTCATCGTTGCTGCTGGAGACGACTTCGCCGTTGACGCTTCGGCGCATGTCGGTGACTTCCTCGGGTCGTTCGTCAATGAGCAAGACCATCATGTATACGTCGGGGTGGTTGGCGGCGACACCGGCCGCCATCTGCTGAAGCAGGACGGTTTTTCCGGTTCGCGGGGGTGCGACGATGAGGCCTCGTTGTCCCAGGCCAATCGGGGTCATCAGGTCAACGATTCGCATCGTCGCTGGTCCGCCGTCGGTTTCAAAACGAACCGCCTGCTCCGGATCGATCGCAATGAGATCGTCAAACGGTTCGACGCTGTCGTGATCTTTTGGGTCGCGTTCCTGAATGGTCAGGACCTCGCCGACCTGGTTTTTCGCCTTCGCTCGTTTATCCTTGGCATGCTTGATGGTGCATTCAATCAGCTCTCCGCCCTTAAGTCCAAGGGAGCGTACGAGTTCTGGCGTCACGAAGGGGTCGGTCGGCTTGATGCGGTAGTTGGACTTCTGCTCTCGCAAGTACCCGCTTCCGCGGTCAGTTTGTTCATAGACGCCAATGAAGCTATCTGCCATTGTCTTTTCCTATTTTAACATCGCGAATAATTCACGAGGTCGCAATGAAAGCGAGAGTGCGTACGAATCTTGTCTGGCTCGAGTTGCCCTGCGCGGTCGTGCCTAGAGGATTCCCGAACGTAAAGTATTATAATCGCTTGCTTTACGGCGTTTTTCCCAACGGGTCGAATGGGTGGGACGTAGTTTCAGGCGTGGATCGAAAGATCGGTAACGCCCGCCTGACGTACTATTATAGCACAATCTTGCGCCACGGAAACTCCCAGAGACCATTGAAAATCAATCTTGACATTGGTTTAGACGTGCGCAGAATACCCCCCCGCTGATCGAATTGTTGGTCTCTCACTGTAGAGGCTAGTGGCTGAGCTCGCAGATTCGTTCATGCACTTTAAAGTTCGTGCCCGATAAGGGCGTAAGCATACTCCGCTACTAGGCGTGGTCAGCAGGGTTTGCGATGAGGGCGAGTACGGAGGACTTCTCCGTCAGCCAGAATTCGTTTTGCCCCGCTATGGCGGGTCGCAACGAAAGAGAGAATTTTTTAGCGAAATAGTGTGGAGCCGGTTCGTGCCGGTACCCGTTTAGGAGTAAGGGAACAAGCCGGGTTTGCCCGGTGCGGGACGGCGGATGTTTTCGTCAACCGCGTCCCGATTGATGTTAGGTGAGCGAGTTCGCGAACCGTTTCTCAAAGGAGATCGACTTATGAAGAAAAGCAGTTTTAAGGGAATGGCGTTGGTCGTGCTGACGTCTGGTTGCATGTTCGGTGCGTTTGGTTGCCTGAGCAATCTTCCAGGGCTCGTATTGCGTGCGCTTCCTGGTCAAATCGTCGGCGAACTCTTGATTGACAGCGATGCAGTCTTCGACCTGTTCGGCGACAGCAACGACGCTACTGAGGTTCTCTAGAGCCCTTCGTCGTCTAATCGATAAATCACAGAGGCGGGATCATCCGAGCTTTTCGGCTGGTCCCGCTTCTATTTGTTTTGCATAGTTGTCTACCAGTTGCTAGCAGTTAGGCCATAACGTTTCAATAACAACTGGACGATGAAATGTCCCGGCGATCATAGCTCCGCCGTGATTGGGATCGTGTGGAAACGCGAGGAGCAGACCCTCTTCGAGGCATCGTTGGTAGATAACCTCTCGCTCCCGGATCGTATCAAGGGGGCGCAGGTCGTAGCTCATCACCCATCCGAGTTTCAAATGTGCGATCGTCGGCACCAGGTCTCCGACGAAGAGAAGATTTCGTTCGTTCCCGACGAATTCGGGGTGAAGCTGACACGTTGTGTGACCCTGCGACACCATCCATCTTACGCCTTCAATCGTAGGTCCGGGGTGATCCCCTTCGACAAATGAAAGAACGCCCGCATCCTCCACGGCGGCGAAGTCCGCCTGGACAAAGGACGCTCGATCTTTCGGTGTGGCGCAACGGGCGTGCTCCAGGTGCGATCGATGGACCCAGTGGCGGGCGTTTGGGAAACGCAGCGACGTCTTGCCCCCTGGCTCATCGTACCAATCGGTCAGTCCGCCGTTGTGGTCGAAGTGCAAGTGGGTGATCACAACGTCGGTCACATCGGCAAGACCCAGCCCCATTTCGCCGAGTTTGGTCGGAAGTGCGTCGGGATCATGCCGAATCGCGTATCTGGCGGCACTTTTCTTGTCCCATTTGCTTCCGCACCCGGTATCAACCACGATCAATCGGTTCGCGGACCTGTCGAGGGCGACCAGCGACCGGGCAGCAAGTGGGATTCGGTTTTGTTCGTCCACGTCGGTTACGTTTTGCCATAGAGCTTTTGGGACCACGCCGAACATCGCTCCGCCGTCGAGTCGAAGGGTTCCGTTAATCACAGTGTGCAGCTCGTAGTTTCCGATTTTCAACATAGTGGTCTCATTTTAGCCAGTTAAGCTTCCTTACGCACGTCCCGGAATGACAACGAATGGTGTAGTTTCCGGCGGGAGCCGCTGTACAATAGAAATATGGCCGAGTCGATCGCAGAAAAAGCAAAGAAGTCGAGCGAACCGTCAAGAAGTGGAAAGGGCGTGTTCGGAAGCATCGCCCCAATTGCCCAGGAACCGCTGTCGGTATGGGAGCGGGTCTCTTTCGGGCTTGCTCATGCTGCCACTTCGGGGCTGCTGCTCGTCTTGGGGCTTAGGGGGTTATACCGGTTCGGTCAGGCGTTCGGGATTCTCGAATGGTCGTTGGACTACAAGCGTCGCCGCCGGTTTTCTCGAGCGCTGACCCGCGTCCTCGGTCGCAAGCCGACCAGAAGCGAGCGGTGGCGACATACTCGTCTTTTCTTCATGAGGATGCGCTGCGACAAGATGTTTTATCTGATCTTCGATCGTATCCCGCGTGAACGTGCGGTGTCTCTTTTTTCGATAAGCGACCAGGATGCTTTCGACGGGGCGCTTGGGAGGGGGCGAGGTGTTTACTTGGCTGTCTGTCATCACGGATCACAGCACGTGCTCGCCATGTTTCTTGCACTGATCGGTCAAAAACCCGCCGGCGTGCGAGATCGAAAAGAGGGGGGTCTTCGTCGGTACATTCAGAAAAGATTCGACGACAAGTACCCGGAGTTTCGTAGGATGCGCGTGTTGTACTCAGACAGTTATCCGCGCGATATTTTTCGTTGTTTCGAGGAGGGGTATGTTGTCGGAAGCGCGATGGACATTTCGCGTCTCCGGTCGGGCCGTCAAAAAACGGAAGATGTTACAGTCTTCGGCGAGCGTCGACCATTTCTCAGCGGTCCGTTGCGCATCGCGATGCGCAGCGAAACGGTTGTTCTGCAGGCGTTCGTCATATCCGAACCAGGGTTTCATTACCGATTGGAAATCGTCGAGACGCTATTTGATCCACAAACCCGCACAGACGACGCCCAGACACTCTCGGCGGCGATGCAGACGTACGCGTCAAACCTGGAACGCTTCGTGTCCGAATCGCCCAGCCAACTGAGTCGCATATAATGCCTCTTCGACTTGCTTTTCGTTTTTCGGCAAGTTCCTCGCGGACTCGCGAGGGATCTCAGGCGGAAGCCTCTCCGCGACGTAGTGTGTTCGCGCCGTCGTATCCTACTTGACGAGAATCCGTCGGCTGGTACTGTGATATTGAACTTGATGGGGACGTAGCTCAGCTGGGAGAGCGTCGCGTTCGCAATGCGAAGGTCGAGAGTTCGAGCCTCTTCGTCTCCATTTTTCCCCGGGTCGCTAGCTCTTCGGTGCGTCGCGACTCGGGGTTATTTCTGCGCAGGCCAGGAGCGCGCGTGCAGGCAAGAGTATACGTGCTTCGAGACGTGGGGCCGCCATGATCCGCCATCTCAAGACGCTTGGGCCAGGGCTTCTCGTGACCGCTGCCTTTGTCGGTCCGGGGACGGTAACGACTGCCACGAGCGCCGGCGCATCGTACGGGTTCGCACTCCTCTGGGCGATCGGATTTTCCGTAATCGCGACAATCGTTTTCCAGGAAATGGCAGCCAGACTCGGGCTGGTGGCAAAGATGGATCTAGGGCAGGCTCTCCGCGAAAGCATCCCCAACCCTCTCGCCCGAGCGCTCATGGCAGCCCTGGTCGTTGGCGCGATCGCTGCAGGGAATGCCGCCTACGAGATGGGAAACATCGCGGGGGCAGCGATGGCGTTAGAGACGATCACCGGCGTGAGTTCTCGCGCGTGGTCGGTTTGCATCGGCGCAAGTGCAGCCGCGATTCTTCTGGTAGGAACCTACTGTCGGTTCGAGCGAATCCTCGTCGCGATGGTCATCTTGATGAGTTTGACGTTCCTAGCAACAGCCATCGTCTTTCGCCCCGATGTTTCTGAGGTTCTCTCCGGGTTGTGTCGACCGACCATGCCAGCCGGGTCGCTAACGACGGTCATAGCTTTGATCGGTACAACCGTCGTTCCATACAATCTCTTTCTTCACGCCGGAGCAGTTCGTGCTAAGTGGGCGGGTGTTGATGACACTTCGTCAGCACTTCGCGCGGTTCGATGGGATACTGCGCTCGCCGTCGGGTTGGGCGGTGCGATGACGGGTGCGATCGTAGTCACCTCAGCCTCAGTCTTCGCGCCGGGTACGGAGATCACCAATATCGGGCAAATGGTCGAACAGCTGAGACCACTTCTTGGAGTGGCCGCTGCCCCGGTCTTTGCGATCGGACTAACGGCTGCCGGTCTGACCAGCGCCATCACCGCACCTCTCGCAGCCGCCTATGCAACCGCTGGCGTACTCGGTTGGCGTGGCGGACTCGCATCGATGCGTTTTCGCTTGGTTTGGTTTGCGATTATCGTGATCGGAACCGGGTGTGCGGTTTTAGGGACCAAACCTGTGAGCGCCATCCTCTTCGCCCAGGCAGCCAATGGCATCTTACTACCCATCGTTGCGGTCTTCCTAATCTTTGCGGTCAACCGTCGCGCGATCATGGGTCGCCACGTCAACGGCACGGTTGCGAATGTATTGGGCGTGGCGTCTGTGTTACTGATCTCAGGTCTAGCAGGTTGGAAGCTGTTTTGGATGCTCAGGGGTATTCTCTAAGAACGTTCTTGCGATCGATCGCCTAGAGGCAGGGCAGTGGATCCGTCATCTCGCAACGAGTTGACCACATCAGTCGCCAACCACTTGGAAAGCTTTCGCGCTCCGTCAGCGTGCAGATGAACTGGATCAAAAAAATCAGCGTCTTCTAGGAACCCACTCGGCAGGCGAACGACTTGGGTTCGTGTCACGTAGGCGATGCGCTCGACCATCGCGAGATAAGGAGCGTTCGTCTCAGGGCGACTCCACGGAGCAGCGATCGACGTAACGGGGATCTCCAGAAGTCGAACCTCGATTCCGGCAGACTGAAGAAGCTCGACGGTTTGTTTCAGCGCCTCAGCAAGCGGTCCACGCCGCGAAAACCCGCTAGCCATCCGAGCCAACGTCTCATCATCCACCTCTGGCGGTGCGAGGCGCGGAAGTCCAGAGATATCGTCATCCCATCGCGCCCAACCGCGCTGCGTGTACGTTATCTTCGATCGTGGCGATGTCGGCGCACCCATCGCAACACGCCGAGCAAACGTTCTAATGTCATCCCATTGGTGGTAGCTACCCAGTAGTGACGTCGCCAACGTATCCCAAAATAGGTCCGACTCACACGCCCACGCGAGGGGTAGGTCTCTAAACTCGCCGAGCGCACGTAAACCGTACAGCATCGTGTCCGTCTTGTTCGAATCAGCCACGGCAGGACTAACGCCAAGGTAGACGAGTTTCGGGTGGCGTTCGCTCTCGACGATCCGTCTCGCTAACAAGAAAATTGTGACCGTGCTCGCAGCTGACGTGGCCAGGTTCAGACTTCGTACAGGCCTCCCGCCAGCATCTAACGCTGTCTCGTCCACCGTGGCCGGGTCGATCCCGCACCACTCATGCGATGTTCCGAGAAAGACAACATCAGGCGTTTGGACCTCTGTCTCGTACAAGGCAAGCTTGCCGCGAATTATGTTGCGACCCATGTATGGATCAGAAACCTGAACCCATCCGACAGTCCAATCGCCGACCACAAACGCCGCCATGAATCCAAGCGCGATTTGAATCGCATGCCAAGATGGTTCTCGATGATGTGCTCGTGTGGAATTCATGTTGTCACCGCATCAGAATTGAAAATAGATGAATGCTTCCCCCCCAGGACTAATCAAAAAAAGCAACCAGCAAC
The DNA here is from genome assembly GCA_029260025.1 of Phycisphaerae bacterium. Lineage (GTDB taxonomy): Bacteria > Planctomycetota > Phycisphaerae > UBA1845 > UBA1845 > JAJRUK01. The sequence continues at coordinate 24,827 of JAJDDZ010000209.1, forward strand.
AGGCTCCCGCGAGCGCCCCCTGCGCGGTCGGCGGGAGCTGTCCAAATCGACGCCCAAGTGCTCGAAACAACGGGTGACAGTGGGCAACGGCGCATGCGAACACGATCAGAGCAATGCGTTTTCCGTGTACCGGCGCGGGCGAGAAGTTGGTGAGACTTGACAGCATTGACGTCACCGTTTCCCAGTCCGGTGCTCGAAACAATAGCCACCCAAGGCAAGTTGCATGAAACATCAGGCAGGCGCGGACGATAGGCGCTGGCCCTGACGGGACACGTTCGGTTGCGGATTTGTGACGCCTGCGCAAGACGCGCTCGCCGATCAATAGCGCCGCATGATAAACACCCCAAGCGACAAACGTCCAAGCTGCCCCGTGCCACAATCCGCCCAGCGTCATCGTGATAAGAAGGTTGCGAACGGTAAACCACTGTCCGAATCTCGATCCGCCCAGTGGAATGTAGAGATAGTCGCGCAACCACGTCGAAAGCGTAATGTGCCAACGCTTCCAAAACTCCGACGGCGATGTAGCGAGGTACGGGGCGTTAAAATTCTCAGGGAACTTCAATCCCAGCAAGTGACCTATCCCGATGGCGCAATCGGTGTAACCAGAAAAGTCCATATAGATCTGAAATGCGTAGGCGTAGAGCGCAATCCAAGCTGAAATGCCGGTATAACCCGCCGGGTCAGCAAACACGACGTCAACATAAAGAGCGAGCGTGTCGGCCACGACCATTTTCTTGAACAGTCCGCGAAAAAGACGAAAGATCCCAGAGGAAAAATCAGCTTGTCCAAATGTCTGCTGTTCTTGAAGTTGCGGGAGAAGCTTCTTGCTGCGAACGATGGGTCCCGCGACAAGCTGCGGAAAACAAGACACAAACACAGCGAAGTTGAGCAAACTCCGTTCAGCCTTCGCTCCGCGATACACGTCGATGGTGTAGGACATTGTCTGGAACGTGTAGAAAGAAATTCCCATCGGCAGAACGACGTTCAGCGCCGGAAGATCGCCCGCAATACCAATGGTTGCCAGAAGGGCTGTCACCCCTTCGCTGAAAAAGTTGTAATACTTGAACGTCGCAAGAACCCCGAGGTTGGTCCCGATGCTCAGTAGCAGTAGAGATTTCTTGCGCGACGACTCGTTCGATCGTTCGATCCACTGCGCACAACAGAAGTCCACAAGTGTGCTTAACGCCATCAAGCCGCAAAAACGCCAATCCCACCAGGAATAGAAAAAGTAGCTTCCGATAAGAAGTGACCACCGCCGACCCGATCCTCGCAGCGACCAATAGGTCACCAACATCACTGGCAGAAACAGTGCAAATGCGGAGCTATTAAACAGCATGACGTACGCGGTTCCTCGGTGGTTACGTCTTGTTATCGGAAGGAGGCAATAGTAAGTTGAATAGAGGTCAATGCGCGGCGAGACTATCGGGACAGGCCTATTGGTCCAGAACCGGAACTTCAGAAAGCATCCGGCGAACTTGCGTGAGCGACTCTACGAGTTGTCGATCAACGGTCAATAATGTCGTCCCTGCGACTTGTTCATCCACGGGTCCAACGTCGAGTGCGTGGCGTGCTCGTTGAATGCCCATCGTTTCATATTCGTCCAAAGAAATCACGATATCCGGCAAGATTCCCCAGTTATCGGTATCAAGATTGCCGGGCGTTCGATGGATGATACGTCCGTCGGGCAGTTTGTAATGCGCGACCGTAAGCTTAATCGCACCGCCATGCCCGGTCAGCTCGATTCGATGTTGAACACTTCCTTTGCCAAAGCTCCGCTCTCCAACCACGATCGCACGACCCCGTGCCTGAAGAGCGCCCGCCACAATCTCTGCGGAGCTCGCCGAACTTGAATTGACCAGCACAACGATTGGAATTTCGGTGATCGATCCCGGAGACGTCGCACGGTATTCCTTGATCGCCTGACGACGAGTCACCGTTGAAAGAATCGACCCGTCTGACAGAAAACGGTCTGCCATAGCGATCGCCGAGTTCATTAACCCGCCCGGGTCAAACCGAAGATCGAGAATGATCCCGCGAACCCCGCCAACCAGTAGTTCCCGCAACGCCTCATCGAATTGTTGCATTGTGCTAGCGCGAAAACTACTCACCCGGATGTAACCAATGCGATCCTCGCGATCGATGAAATAGTCCCAGCTGTCAGGTCCGCTTCGACGAAAACCGCGAACTGTTCGTACAGTAATATGCTCGCGCGTAATTGATAGCTTCTGCGGCTCATCTTCACCGGGATGGCGAACCAAGATTGTGATGACCGCTCCCACATCACCAGCTAGAAGTTCTTCCACGTTAAGAACTGACCGCCGTTCAAGGTCCACCCCATCGATGCTCAGAAGTTCATCCCCCGCCAGAACTCCGGCACGCGCCGCCGGTCCCCCTTCGATCGGCGCGATGACCACGAGCTTCCCTTGACGAATACCAAGCTCAATCCCGATCCCCTCAAACGCCCCCCGACTGCGCCGCTCAAACCTCGGCAACTCATTCGGAGCGATGTATCCGCTATAGGGGTCAAGTTGAAACATCATCCCCCGGATTGCACCGTCAACCAGGACGTCCGGCTCGATGCGCTCCACATACTTCTGCCTGGCGAGCGCGTCCACTTCAACCAGCGCGCTATAGGTATGAAATACCGAGTCCTGCTTCGCCATCATGGGCGGAAGTTGCAAGAACATCAGCGCCGTCACCGCGAAAATCGAAAGCCAAATCAATCCGCTCTTACCCATGAAATCGCCAAGAAACAATGAGTCCGATACTACGGTCGCTACGCACCCGGCGCGCGCCCCTTCAACATCGTTTTCGTCCACCCACGATCATCGCTGGATAGAGACGCCTTACCTCGACGACATTGACGATTAACCGTAAGATATCGGACGGATTCGCGAGACGCCCGAGAGCAGCAACATCATGCCCAAGGAAAAATGGTACAAAGACGGTCTAAAATTCGCCTGCACCCAGTGCGGAAACTGCTGCAGCGGCGACCCCGGCTACGTCTGGGCGACCAAGGATGAAATCAAGAAAATCTCCGAGTTCCTCGGTCGAGACGATGCCTGGTTAGACAAAAAACACGTCCGACGCGTTGGCTTGCGGTATAGTTTGACAGAAAAAAAAGACGGCGACTGTATCTTCCTAGCGCGCGACGGTGAGAAGGTTGGCTGTAGTATTTACTCGGTCCGCCCGATGCAATGTCGAACCTGGCCATTCTGGACAGAGAATCTCAAATCCGAAGCCGCCTGGAACGAACACAGCGAAACGTTGTGCCCTGGTATGAACCAAGGAAAAAAGCACGACTTCGTCCAAATCGAGCTAATTCGCAAGCAGCGAACGTGGTAGGGAGGGGCTTCAAAGGGAAAGCTCTTGTGTGGCACCGGTTTGTAACCTGTGCAAAGTCACGCATACGCGCGTGAACTGGACACGCAACCCTAATCCGGCGCTTTGAGAAAACATGCGACGCGTCCCCGCCTATTTCTTAACTAAAAGCCCAGCCTTCAGCGTCGCAAGCTTCCCCGCTGGCAACTTCGAGGTCTTCTTCAGTACGTCCATGTAGTACGCAACTTCAAAATCCTCAACCGGGTATCCGCAGTTACCCTCCGGACCAACAGAGTCAACCAGCTTCTTCCCGTTCCCATCGATCACGGCAAAAAACGGGATGCCAAGGCCTTCATCTTTCCCAAACTCTTCCGCCACGTCTTCCCCGTCCGTCATGCGTTCAATGTCGATCTTCACCCGAACGAAAGCGCTATCGAAAATCGCAACAACGTCTTCGCGGGCAAAGTACGCGTCGAACTTCTTACACCAGCTGCACCAAGGGGCTGAGAAGTGTGCGAATACCTGCTTCGACTCAGACTTTGCTTTCGCAATAGCAGATGACATCACCGCCTCCGCCGAAACCGGGGCTGCTTTGTACTTCTTTAGGACCTCGTGAACCTTGCCGTGGTCATAGCCCTTGCCTTTTTCAAGCGGTTCCGTGTTAATCGCCGCCAGCTTCTTCCCGTCCGCATCAAGCACCACCCAAACAGGCAGCCCCTTCTCGATCGGATTCCCATACTTGGCGATCGTCGCTGCGTTGTGTTGTCTCTCGCCGACCGTGTCCACATCAACAAGCACGAGAACGTATTCATAGTTCATCGTCTTGGCGATCTCTTTGTCGTCCGCGAGAACCCCGTGCAAGATGTGACACCAACTACACCAGTTCGCTCCGAATTGAAGAAGTACCCGCTTGTTGTCATGCTTGGCAATTTCAAGGGCGTCGGCGATTTGCTGCGCACCGTCAGCCGTTGTGTCGTAAATAGCAGGGCGTTTCTTCTTATCGCCAGCCGCCACGCTCGGGCACGTCACACCCAGTGCGATCGCCGCGGCCAAACAAAGTTGAACAGCCGCTGATGTACGTCTGCAAATGGACATGGTGTTTCTCTCCGTTTTGGGAATAAGGATAGGCTCGCCGCAGGTTCGTCGCTCGAAACGTTTTGCTGGCTGAGTTTCGCGGGTTCCGAGTGTATCACCCGAGCGCGACAAACGCCAAGAAGACTGCTCAATCGTCCTTTGTCTCGTCCTCGTCGGGCTTTTCTGAGTCGTCCCCACCCGTTCCCTCGCCGCGTTTCACTCCCCGCCAACGCGCGAAAGGCCCCCGGAAGAAAGCAATCAAAGGATACAACCCCATAATGAACCCAACATTCGCCACCAGCACCGCGCAAAGAGGATAAAGCGTCCCCACTGCACAGCTCTTGAGCTCAAGATCCGGCGGCGCAATGCTCGACCCGACGTACGCCGGATAAAACTCAACCCACCCAAGCTCCGCCGCATAAGCATCAAGTGGCCACCACCCCCGAAGAGGCCCAGTAAACTCAATCCGCGACTCCCCATCCCCAAAGCTAACACGAAGCTTCGTCCCCCCGTCGTATTCGCTGCCAACAGTCCAAATAGACTCACTCGTCCACATCATCGCCGCATAAAGCAACAAGAACGCCGACAAGCAACTCAGCAATAGTATGGATGCTTTGCGAATCATCGCAGACGTTCATCCATCATAAACAGAGGCCAATATATTTCTCAACAAACCGAGCATTCGTCCCCCCTGTATGTCCGCCCGCATTGTCCGCACTCGCAAATTCCTTCCGCCACGCGATATCTTTCACCTTTGCGTAAAGACGTTTCTGAGAAGCCGTCGCATCGCGCGGTTTGTGAAACCCCTTGATCCCCGCAGAGCACGGCCCGCAAAACTTACGGTCAGCCGTCCCCGCAATCGCAACAGCAAACCTCAGCATCTTGTCTTTCTTCGATGTCAAAACGTAGAACTTATCACGAACTTTCGCAAGGGCGTTCGATAAATCGTAGTGCTTACTCAACGACGATCCAAGAAGCACAACATTCGAAACCCGGTGCGTCAACGGCAGTTCCTCAAGCGCATAGACCGCGACCGCGGTCCCGGCCGATAGCCCCATCAGGTTCACCGCAGCCCCAGGATGCGAATCCATGTAGGCCACGATCTCCGCTGCCACCTCGCGAGCTTTTTTTCGTTTGTACTTGTTGCTGGTGTTTTGATCCGCAACGATCCCAAACCCCGTCTGCCACGAACGGTTCTCAAACCCGCCCGGATACCCGCCAGCTTTGAGACCAGCCCGAACACCCCTCCCCCAGTCGGTCAGCTTGCTACCTCCGCCCGCACCATCAAGATAATAAACCTTCCCATACCGATCGAGCTCATGCTCATGAACATGCGTAATCGCACACCCACCAAAGTTCAACAGAAACCCCACTGCCAAGAACTTCAAAACCATCAAGAACCCTCCGAAATCGTTAATCAGAAATCGATCCCTTTCGCCCACGCATCAAATACCCAACCCAAAGTCGCGTAGGCCACGCAAGCACACTAATCGACGACAACAACAAGACGCCAGACATCGGCACGCTCAGCGTCAGATCCCCGCAAACCTGGTAGCTTGCAATCGGATCCCCGCCAACGCCTTGCACAGCATAATTCCGCTCAAGATCAAAAACATACCAGACCCGCGAGACCTCAGCCTCAGGGAAATCAGTAAAGATCTCAGGGCCAAAGTCATTGGCTGCGATCGGCGGATCGAGACCAACCTCCGGTCCGCATTGCGTCACATCAAAAGAAAAATCCCCATCAGCCACAGAGATCGCCCCCGGCTTCGCAGCCCAGCCAATAAAGTCAGCAAGCAAAGAATCCCCACTCGTATCCCACCGCCCGTTCATCGCCGCCTGCACCCATATGATCATAAGGCAAGCCCACATCGCCAAAGACGGAACAAGAAGAACAATCGCAAGTCCCAACCGAGCCCGCCGAAATAACCGTCCAATGATCAACGCAAAACCTCCGTGCCGCATTCAGGACAAACGCCTGACTCGTTGCCGGTCAAGTTGTATTCGCAGCGGATACATAAGCCAGCCTTGAGCCGACGCCGCTTGACAAGAAAAGGCAAGAGTGGAACGACAACCACCAGCAGAGAGGCGAGCAGTGGAACGTGAAGCGGAAACTTGAACTCCCACTCACCACCCCCGAGATCATTGAAGCTCGGCAAGAGCGTCCAAGGGCTGTATATCGGCGAGCTGTAAGACCGGAAAGCTCCATACCAAGGGCGGGCGATTGGTACTGCTCCTAGATTCTTTACGTTATTGCCAAACACGACGCCATGCTCAATGTAGAGATAGTAGCGGCTTTGACTGTCCGTCCATCCCATGACCCGGAAAAAGCTATTGGAAATCGTGAAAACTGTCAGCGTCATGCAACCCAAAGCGACCCACCACCACCATCGCCGTTTGTTCTGTCTCAAAGAACCCACTCCGTTTCCTTACCACACTCCGAACACCGCCCCGACTCATTCCCCGTAAGATCATACCCGCATTTCGCACAAAGCCGGTTTCGCCCCCTCCGCGAACGCTTGAACGGCCCCAAGATCAAAGGAATCGCACGGGATCCTACTGCGATTAGCAACAGGGCAGCTCCGAATGCAACGATGGGCATTCTCACGGTATGTTGTACTGGCGTGGTTTGCGGGACCCACTTAATAAAGCCTTGTTCAACATCGGAATCTCGAACCCTCGATCCGTAATGACAGCCTTTTGAATTGGGATTGCGATTACGACTACCCTCGCGGTTGCGCTGCAATCCAGCCAGAGTCCACTTCCAACCACCTTCATAGTTAGCGCACCGAACACGCCATAGAAAGCCAAACGAGTCTACGCGAACGCCAGTATCGCGACGAACACCAGTCGCGACGTATCCATATTCAATTTCGATACTGCCGGTTTCGACCACAAGGGAAAGATCACATGGAGGAGAACTAAGCAGGTCAAGGCGGCAGGGAAGAATCCAGCCAATAATCCAAAGACAAACAGTAACGCCGATCAACACAAGCCAGAGGGTCGGTAATATTCTCGATGCTACGCGACCCGCCCGCTTCGCAAACCGCCGTAACCGATGACGCTTCCTAGTCATATTGATTTACCACACTCCGAACACCGCCCCGATTCATTCCCCGTAAGATCATACCCACAACATTGGCAAAATCCCGGCGGATACCCCCGATCCTGCAGCCAAACGACAAGCGTCGGTATCGCGAAAACGAAAAGAGGCATCCAGAGGGGGATCAGCGTTAGCCCAATCGTCCCACCGCTATCAGCGACTGGCCAAAACATTCCCATTCCTGTGGTCAATCTTCCAGTCATTGTAGATTCGGCGATGAAGAGCGTACCGTAAAGTGCATAGATATCTGATGGATTATTCGGGAACCCTCCGCCCACCCAGAAGGCAACGAACAGAACGAAGCCAACTCCCATGGAAATCGTTAGCCCAATCCACTTTGAAACGCTGCGCCGAATCGAAAATAAGCGATATATGCCAAACGTGACAAGGCAAACCGCGAAAACAAAGCCAGGTTTCCTGACGCTCGCGAAGTAGCCATAAAACAAGTAGACGGCACAAATCAATCCTGACAGAATCGCAGCCGTTCCGCTAATAACCCGACCAACCACTGAAATCGCACTCAAGCTTGTTGATTCGCGTCTTCGCCACATTCCAAACAGTCTCCGAACTCATCCCCCATCCAATTATACCCATGCTGACAGCGCGAGGCTCACGAAACGGCGAACGACCATCGTTCGCCGCAGTTTCGACGTTTGAATCAGAATCTTGACGAAAACGCAAATCTCGCCTATATTCGTTCCGTGCAGCACCTATCTGGTCAATATTTTGAGCGAGGCGGTTCGCGATGAACACCGTCGCAGTAATCCCGGCTCGCTACGCCTCCACTCGACTCCCTGCAAAACCCCTCGCTTCAAGAACCGGAAAGTTCCTCGTTCAGCACGTTTGCGAACAGGTCCAAAAGTCACGCCTGATCGATAGGGCGGTCGTTGCGACGGACGACCAGCGAATCGTCGACGCCGTAACCTCTTTCGGCGGCGAGGCTCGCATGACCGATCCCAATCATCCAACAGGCACAGACCGCGTCGGTGAGATTGCCGAACTGTTGAAACTTGGTTCCGACGACCTCGTGTTAAATGTTCAGGGCGATGAGCCGGAGATGAGTCCCGAGAGCTTAGACGCGTTGGTCCAGCGCATGACCGCCTCATCAGACGGCCCACGCATCGGCACCATCGCAGCCCGCTTTCCAGACGATGGACCCAAAGAGGGTTTCCGATCGCCCCACGATCCAAATTGCGTCAAGGTGGTACTGGACGAATCCGGCCGGGCGCTTTACTTTTCGCGTAGTCCGATTCCTTACCCGCGCGACGCCTCGGGACATATCGAAAAACCGTCGCGATGGTTTCTGCATCTCGGAGTCTATGCGTTTCGCGTCGATGCGTTGCGGAGTCTGACCGGCGGACGCTTAAAGCCAACAGAATTAGAAAAAACAGAATCGTTAGAGCAATTGCGGTGGTTGGGCGCAGGTCATTCGATAGTCGTCGTAGAGGTGAAGGAACGCTCATCGGGAATCGACACCCCGGAGGACTACGCCGCCTTCGTCGCCCGATACGAAAAAGCAGAGCAAAGCGTCTAAGCAAAGTCGGTCAAGCAGGTACAAGCAGCAAGAACTAAAACCGGGAAGCGAGCACAACACTAGATGAGTGAATCAGAGCTATCCAAGATAGGCCACGCGAGCGAAGACACAGAGTTCTTCACCCCTATGCCCGCTGGCTATACGCCCGGAAAGACCAAGTACGTCGTCGTATTCGGCACGGTCATGAGCGGTCTGGGCAAGGGCATCTTCTCAAGCTCCCTCGCCAAGGTGCTCAAGGACAAGGGTCTTACAGTTGCACCCATCAAACTAGAGGGCTACCTCAACCGCGACAGCGGCACGCTCAACCCATTCCGTCACGGCGAAGTCTTCGTCTTAGATGACGGCATGGAATGCGACATGGACCTGGGCACCTACGAGCGAATGCTCAACCAGGACGTCTCAAGGCTGAACTTCACGACCAGCGGGCAGATTTTCTCATCGGTCTTGGAGAAAGAGCGAAAAGGGCGTTACTTGGGTCGCGACGTCCAGATGATCCCGCACGTCACTGGCGAGGTAAAACTAAGACTTCGCGAGTTGGCTGTTTCTTCTCAGGCGGACGTCGTTTTTGTCGAAATCGGCGGAACTGTCGGCGACGTCGAAAACGCCTATTACATCGAAGCAGTCCGCGAGATGTCATTTGAAGAAGGCCCCAGCAATTTCTCCTTCGTCGCACTCACGTACATCGTAGCCCCAAGCATCCTCGGCGAGCAAAAATCAAAACCAGCCCAGCTAAACCTCAAGCTCCTAAACGCCGCCGGCATTCATCCCAACATCATCGCCTGCCGCGCTTCGTCACCCGTTAGCAAGAAAGTCCGCGAGAAAATCGC
>JAJDDZ010000210.1 GCA_029260025.1 Phycisphaerae bacterium
CCAAACCTCTCTCCCCTTTTCACTTTCACGGAATGCGACCCAAACGTAGACTTGGCGTGCGAGCATTCCGTCACGGCGTACCTGCATCTGGACGGTGACGCCAATGCACCAGTGTCCAATGTAGGAATGACGTTCTCTGTCGTCGCGGGCCCCAACAGCGGCGTCGGCGGCGATTGCCATAATGATCTCGCGGTCACGCAACCTGATGCGCAGTGTCGAACAGGGTCCGATGGGAAGGTGACATTTACATACGCTCATACGAACTCAGTAATGCCGTTCGGAGTGGACGAACTTGAGGTGTGGCCAACTGCTGACGCTACGCAGAAATCGCGACGTGTTTCGATGCTCTGGGACCAAGATTGCGACGTTAACGGTGTGAGTGACACGTGCGATGAGAATTGTGAGGCATTGGGTGGAATCTGTTTCCGAAGTGATCTTGGATGTGGCTTCGGTGTTTGTACTGACGGTAATGAATGCACAATCGATGTCTGCCTAAGTGAGGGTGTCTGTGACCACACACAGCCGTCTCCGTTAGGGACGGTCTGCGGGGATCAGATCACCACTGAATGCGACGAGCCTGATTCTTGTGATGGTACTGGATTGTGCTCTAGCAATTTTGTTTCGTTTGGTGCAGCCTGCGGTGACCCTGCGGAGACAGAGTGTGATTTTGCAGACAGTTGCGATGGCTCTGGATTTTGCAGCGTCAACTATGAGCCGTTTGCGACTGCGTGCGGTGATCCGACTGATACGGCGTGCGACGGGGCTGACAGTTGCGATGGTTCTGGTGCCTGTCTAGTCAATTTTTCTCCGGTTGGATCCATGTGCGCGGACGGGAGCTACTGTAATGGCGCGGAATCATGCGATGGGTTGGGGGGATGTGCAGCAGCCCAGGGTCCATGTCAAGACCAGGGCCTCTGTTGTAACGACTTTACGGATACGTGCGAAGAATCCTGCGGTATTCGTTTTGTTGATGCTGACGTTGTCGGCGGGACAGCGACAGGTGCCAGCTGGGCAAACGCGTATCTCGATTTGCAGTCAGCCTTGCGGGATGCTGTTAGTGGCGACGAGATATGGGTCGCTTCGTCAACAACTCCGTATACTCCCACGCATCGATCTGACAGTAGCGACGCACGAAGCGTAACATTTATCCTGCTAAGTGGGATTCGCATCTACGGTGGATTCGCTGGCGGTGAGATAAATCGCGGGGATCGCGACCCAGCGGCCAATGTGACAATGCTAAGTGGTGACATCCAAAGAAATGATGGACCCGATTTTACAAACACGACGGAAAATGCTTATCACGTTCTGTTAGCTACCACCGCGAACGAGACAGCCGTTCTTGACGGATTTACTGTTACGGGCGGCAATGCAACAGGGGGCAGGTTCAATTCTGAGGGAGGTGGTATCCATGCAGGATCCGGCAACCCTTCGCTCAACAATTGTATTTTCGATTCAAACTTCGCAAGAGTTGGTGGCGCTGTGGCTCGTTTTGACGGCAGTACTTCCGGGGCGAGATTTGTCATTCGCGATTGCGTGTTTCGGTACAACCGGGCCTCTCAGGACGGAGGCGGTGTCGCCCAGGTCAACCGTTCTGGTAGCTTCGTATTCGCCAATTGCTTGATGGTAGGAAATCAAGCTGGCAATCAAGGCAGCGCCCTGCTCAATCGGTCAGTTGGCGGTTCAACCGTAATCGCCAACGGAACGTTTTGGGGCAATGGGCCAATAACGTCCGGGCTTATCGTGAGTGTTCTTTCTCTTGACACGACCAGTGGCGCAACCGGAGTGTCGAACTCAATTGTTTGGGGTAACGATCCCGATTCAATCGCGCTTGCTACTAGCGGAGCAGGAAGCGTGAGTATCGAGCACTGTATTATTCAGAACGGCTTTGTTGGTCCCGGCAATTTGAATGTCGATCCTCAATTCACTGATTCTAGCGGGGGCGACTTTCACTTGGGAGCTAGCTCCCCGGGTATCGATTCCGGGAACAACCTGCTTTTTCCTGAGTTCATCGCGAACGACCTAGATGGTGTTTCCAGGTTCTTTGACGATCCTGGGACAATAGACTCCGGAGTAGGTCTATCTCCAGTGATTGACCGAGGTGCGCTAGAGGCCGGGGGACTGCTCGTTTGCCGAGACGATTGTGACGGCGATGGACAGTGCGATAAGGCTGAGATTTCGAGTGGGTCAGACACCGATATTAACGGCAATCGAGTGCCAGATTCGTGCGAAGGCAAGGATCAAACTGACGCTCTTGATATCGGGCAGACCCTGACGCTGATTCCAATACCCAATGGGATAGCTTCTACCGGCTCGGAGGTAGAAGTTCAGATTACGAATCAATCCATTGTGAACGGCGCAGGCTTTCTTGTTGTCCGTACGAACCAAGACCTTCATCCTGGCGCCACTGGGTTCACGGCATTTGGCACAACGGTAACGATCGAAACACCGCTGATGGATGGAGATTTTCAGATGAATGTTCGCATTCCGTTTGCGGTCGAAGATTTACGCGGTTTGCCGCCCCTAGACGCCGACCTTTCTTACTTTGATGGATTTTCCGGTTCATGGCAACTCGCGGTGTCGGCTAACACTCTGTCTAGTCCTACGCATGCCGGGGTTATTGGCGATCGTTTTGCGATCGAAGACACCGTTGCGCCCACGCTGAGCACAGATCTTGGAGACTACGGCGTGTTTTGGAACCCCACAGAGATGCGTGGTTTTGTTTGGGCCAACGTTGATCATACGACCGATTTTGCGGGTGCGATTTCGCCGAAAGCAATACGGGACTGCGACGGCAATGGACTTGATGATCACGATGAGATCCTGGCAAATTCTACACTAGATTGCGATCTTAACGGCCTTCTCGACACTTGCGAACCCGATAGCGATGCCGATTTAATCACCGACGCCTGCGATAGCTGTAGTCTTGGCGACGACGGAATCGATGAAGACGGAAACGGTATCCCGGATGCATGTGATCGCTTAGACGACGGATGCACGCCCCCCGGTTGCCCCGACTTTCAATATCGCTGCGTGGTACTCAAGTCGCCGAGTTTACAGGATCAGGTTCTTGGTCTCCCTGATGGCCTCACAGAAATCGGCGTAGGCAGAGAGTTTTTGGTTGAGTTCTGGGCCACTGATTCGGGGGCAGTAAACACAGGCGTCATTAGCGCCTATAGCGATCTGAACTACCGAGAGGACCTCGTTTCATGCAGCGATGCTCCGGAGTCTTCCGCGTTGTTCAACCTCTTTGCGGGCGGCGAGTGCAATGGTCTACGCGTTGATGAGCTTGGTGGTAGTCAATTGGACCCAGGTATCGGAGCCGAACCTAGCTGGGCTCGTGTCGCTCTAGGGAATTTCGTAGGCAATGCCGTTGGGCGAGCCGACTTTTCGTTTGTGGAAGCGGACATAGAGTCGTCGTCGCATGGCCGTGGGCTCATCCCTGCCGAGAATATCGACTATGGAACATGTACTGTCGAGATCGTTTGCCCGTGTATCTATGACCTTGATAGTAACTGCAACATTGCCGGCGGTGACCTCGGGCTTTTCGCGCCTTGCTGGTCTCATTGCGAAGGCGATGCCAACTGGGAGGCCTTCAATTGTAGCGAAAAAGACTTCGATTGTAGTGGGTGTGTCGGCGGCGGCGACCTCGGTTGGTTTGCTGCTGGGTGGAACAGGACGTGCGACGTTATCGATACAGTCGCAGCATACCCGCAATGCCGCCAGTGCCTTCCACCGGCTTCTTGCCCCAATAAAGGCGCAGTGAGCCAAGTTGAGAGCCAGGCTTCTTCATCGAAACCGAGAGACGCCACAACATCAAAGGCGCATACCGTGCTCCTTTCGTTGAACTTCTTAAAGCGAGGTAGCCGCTTATCAACGAGTTCTCGCGTAAACAACAAGCAACCAATTTCGGTAAGGGCGGGAGAACGTTGGTTCGCCGAGATATGGGGCACAGATTCGCAACCGACCTCCGGCGGGCTGACGGCAGTCTTCACTGACGTTCACTATAATCCTGCAGAGTTCAAGGTTGTTGCAATTGACAGCGGCAATACGTTCAAGCTGTTTTCCAACCCGACCATACTCGGTAAACGCGGGATCGTCCGTCGGGTAGGCGGAGCTACGATGGAATCGGGATGGGGCGCCGGCTCATGGACACTCATCGCCGTCGTGGAGTTGGAGGCGATCGTGAATGTGATCCATCCGACGCTCTCTCTCAGGCCGAGTCAAGGTGAAGCGGTTTCAAGATACGGACAAGGACTTGTTCCGAATGACCAGGTTCGGACTACTACAGATCCCAAAAAACAAAACAAAGAACCGAAGGTTCAAGTGAAGCATGGAACCGATATCGGGCGCGCACCTTTCCGAGATCGTTGAACAGGTACAATTGAAGTTAGAATTGGGTAGTACTTGAACGGACTCCCCAAACATTAAGGAAGAGCCGTTGTGATTGGCAGGCACCGAATAGGAGGAGGAATTTCGATGACGAACCATCGACAGCAAGGATTAATGAGAGTAGCTACCGCGGTCTTACTGTTTACGCTTGGTTCGACTCGAGCTCATAGTCAGGATCAACCTGCTGACTTTGAGTACCGCTGCGTAGTTAGCCAGTCGCCCAGCCTCACAGATCAAGCTCCGGCACTTCCTGAGGGCGACCTTGAGGTCTGGCTTGGCACAACCTTCTTGGTTGAATTCTGGGCGACGGATTCGGGGGAAACCAATACCGGGATTGTGAGCGCGTATACCAACTTGGATTACCCGGAGGACTCGGTCTTGTGCGGTCCCGCCGGATCATCAACCCTGTTCAATCTGTTCGGCGATGGCACTTGCGACGGCACGGCAATCGCGGCGTTGGGTGGGAGCCAGCTTGACGGAAACGTGGGGACGTCACCTGAGTGGGCTCGTGTCGGAATTGCAGAGTTCGTCGCAACGAAGCCATGCTTGCTGAGCTTTTCGCTTGAGCCAGCGCCGACAGAATCATCTGCGTTTAGCCGTGGTCTTGTCTTGCACCAAGAAACAGATTATGGAATCTGCAGCGTTGTGAGTCGCGAACCCGGAGGGTGCTGTCAATGCGACAGTTCTTGTACGGATAGCGTTGAGGAGGACGAGTGTTTGGTTACCAATGGAAGGTACCTCGGGGATGGTGTGTTGTGTGGCGGAGACCCAGATGGAGATCTGGTTCTAGGGTGTGACGATGTTTGCCCGCTCTCGCCCCCCGCCGCCAACGTCGATGCAGCCGGACGATCCGTCGGCGATCTTGACGAGGACTGTGACGTCGATCTCGATGACTTCGGCCTTTTCCAGCAAAATTTCTCAGGCCCAAGTGCCATTTGTGAGGATGGTTTCATACGTCACCAGCCAACACAGACGTGCCCGTAAGTACGGTGGATACGCCAAGGGAAGGGCGGTTAACTAGTCCGACCTGTTTCAGCGCCTCGATCTAGGCGACGTTGGTTACGAGAGACGGCGTTCCTTGGAACTATTTCGGGATCACAAGGTCAGACTTTGCAACAGAGTTCATACGGAGTTACCAAGGATGATTCACCTATCAAAAGTTGCCATGGCGAAGCGTTCATACGGCCTTTGGTCAAAGACTATGTCCGTTTTCGTAGGAGTGGCGACCGCCTGCCTCGTTACCTCCCTTTATTCCAGTGAGCCATCGCCCAACCTCCCTTTGAGGTTGCGTGCAGGTGGCCGACAAACTGCTGCAAAGGAGCAGGGCGATCGTGACTCGCGGGCGAAGCAAGTTGCAGATGTCGGCATCGCCGAGAGGGGGTTTTGTGAGGACGGATGCGCCGACCAAGGCGGATCTTGCATTTGGAATGGAATCCCATTGTTTGTGCTTCCCGATTCGTCGACCAGTTTCGACGCGAGCTGCGCGGGCCTCACACCTGACTCATGGTCAATCAGTGGGTGCACCGTCGGAGGAATGGAACCTTCGAATTGCTGTGTAAATTGCAAGTCATTGGAGGATCCTGGTGCGCAGGCATCCCAATCTTCTCGGTTTCTGACCTGGTCCTTTTGTGACCTAGGGCGCTATTCGGTCACTGCAACGCAGTCGTCCGATGGATCCTCGGCCACTGTTGAAGTGGAGGTAATCTCCGACCCGTTGGCAAGCGATCTGTGGTTCTTGCCATGGCTTACCGGTTCGCCAACTGCCGTGTATCCGTTTTTCTTTTTCAAGCCAGCGTACTTGAATCAATTTGGTGATTCATTTTGCCCACATGACCCAGTGGAAACGAGAGCACCTCTCGGCCCGATCGGCGATCCGTCTTCTGGACGTGGCGGTCGCGCTCTGGATCTCTGTACCGTAAGGCAAAAGGAACCTTTTGGTCGCCTCCCATCTGGAGACGAAGTCTTAGACTATTCTTTCGGAAAGCACGACTCGGCATTCAACGATGTCTTGACCGACCTGCGCTTCGATGAAACAGGTCAGGTTTGTATCAACTTGGCGGCTCTTGGTGCTGGTCAAAGCGATGCCGTATCGTGGCCGGAACCGTACAACACAGGGGGGCCGGGTTCAGAGTGGGAATGGTTTAGCTCACCCACGATTCTTTTGTATGACCGAGCCTGCAACGACGCCAGCCCGTCTTGTGGATTGCCGCCTTACAGTACTTGCGCTCCTTATCCGGGCGTTTGTATGGCGGCCCCTTTGCCTTGTGAAACCTGTTTCGATGTTGAGGCGGGCCATACTTATGATCTTTGGGTGATGTTTGGAGTCGAAGAGTTTGGCTCTGATGTCGCGCGAGCAAACTTGGGAACCCATGCCGACTATCCTGGAATCCGGGTATCGTCACTTCATGTGCCAGCGACCGGAGAACGGATGATTGACGGTCCAGATATCGCAGCAGACACAAGCGCGTTCCAGCTTAACCGATACGATGGTGCCCTCGACATTGGCGGACCTCCCGTAGAGCAGGTGCGCGGCGACATTCGATATTATGAGTTGGAGATCCCACCGACTGCGATTGGGTCGCTGCGTGTTCAATCACAGGTCTTGGACCTAGGTACGCCAGCTTGCAGCGCCTTGGATCCGACGCTTATTGACTGTCCAGCCTGCCGGTACGTGGAAGTCGTGATTCTCAATGAGAACGGCGACCCGGTTGCATGGAATGTTGGCAGTTTCGATGAGTCTGGATTATGGCAGCTGCACATCCAGAACTTTGACACTGGAACCGCACTAGACCCGAGGACAGAGTGTGATGGCGAGTTGAGTAACTTCTGGAACGGATTCTGCCCAGGTTTTACTGCGACCGTTGAGAGCCCGGAACCGCAAGCGCGATATACTGTCCGAGTCGGCCCAGAATGGGCTGTGGATTGCGTTGAAATGCGTCCCAACGCTCCACAATGCCTGCCTGGCATTCCTGATGCGTGCGATCCTGGTGTAAACGATCCAGGGAGGCCGTTTACATGCGCCGCGTGTGAAAACGAAGGGAGCATTCAACTAGGAGGCCGAGTCGAAGTTGATCCCGTTGCTTTCGATATTGCACTACTCGACGCACCCCGTCCGTTTGTCACGGGAGATCCAAGTCCGACAAAATCCGAGGGGCAAATCCTAGCACACTTCGGGCTCCAGAATACAAGTCTCGGCGCTGTGTTTAACATCTCGATTGATATTCAGGAACTCGATGCACAGACGGGGGAGATTAGCCGTGTTGAAACACCTGCAGATGAATCCCGTGTTTTTCCGTTTCGTGGATTCAAGCTGCCGCGTACGGATCGGAATGCCGACGGAATCATTGACGAAACAGAGGCGAAGGAGAGCGGTATCGTTTGCTTCGGTAATTGGGAGCCGGAACCACCCCTAGTTTGCTCGAACCGCTTGGAGCCAATTCGTTTCAAGGCGAAAGCGCCGAACAATTTCGTCGCTCTATTGGTTGACAGCAATGACGATTCCGAACTTGATCTAACGAACAACTCCTATGAGCTGCAATTGCCGTTCCACTACCCGAGGATCGATACTGTTTCATTCGAACATGACGACATTGCGAATGGATCATTGATGGTAGGGCGATTCATCGCTTTCGGCCAGGTCATTCAGAATCCTACAACGATGCTGCTTTCTGATCTTGACGACCTGCAACCTGAGGTCATCGGAGGTGTTTGGCAAAAGCGAGTTGGCCCGGAGTTGGTGGCCTCGAGTCTGGCCGACACAGGCATCAATACGTTGACAGTGCCTATGGGAGGGGGAGATCCTGTCGATACCCTTGAATTCACAGTAGAAGATAATGCAGGCTTTAAGTCAACGAGACCAGTCTCGGTTCATACAGTCGAGCTCCCTGGTTGGTTGGAGGAGGAGATCTTGTGTGTGGGGGATTTGATCGGCGGTGAAGTGGCAGGCACGCAACCGGAGTTCGCTCAGAACATGGAATTTGAGTTGAGCTTCGATGTTCTCCGGAATCTGTTCAAGTTGCGATTCAAGTTCGACGCGGTTCGACTCGACACAAACCTCAAAGAGCTCACGGGTTGGAACGACATTCCTCTCGGCGGGAAGCCGTTGAGCAGAAGTGTTGCTCTAGAGTTTCGAACTGAGGTTCCTATAAACGAAGTCAGTGATCTTAGTTGTGAACTAGAGCTCTGTAGCGAAAGGAGCCTCTTTGGATGGGAGACTTCCGATTGTCGGGAATTACTGAATGACCCCGGGTGGATTCCTTGGGAATTTGGGTTGTTCCGCATCGACTTACAGAATGCGTGTCTCGACTGGGATTCACTAGATGGCGATTACGATATCGGCGTTCGGACTGAACTGAGCCCGCCACTTCATATTGCTGAAATCTTTAAGATCCGATTGTTCATGGCCTGCTACCCGCCGTTGTGTGCGTCGGTCGACTATATACTCTCGGTCGATATAGATGCAGCGACCGAGACCAACATTCGTTTAGTTCCCACGCTCAGTAGCGAGGTCATAAGCATTGTCGACCCAAGCCAGATTCGCTTTGGTCCAGGCGTCGATAACGCCATACGCGGTACAGGCAGTATTTTTGGGTTTCCACTGGTTAAGATTGACGGTTATTTTCGCATCGGTATTGACGTAATTGCTAACCATCGGGGCACGGTGATCGGGATCCCCTGCATCGACGAAGAGCACGATGTTGAGTGGGACTGGGGGGTCGGTGCATCCGCAAGACTCGGGATCCGTGCCTGCATCAATACTTACGTCTTTGGGTGTTGGAATGTGTTCGATTTCTCGAAGCGCTGGAATCTAACTGGAGGGAACGTTGCTGGGGGTCTAGATGAGTTCGGTCCCGCTCGTTCTATTCCGCTTGTGGAGCCTGATCCTGTCATTGATATTGCCCCCTCGGGTTTAGGCCTACTGCTATCATCTCGGGATAGCGATCCGAATGTGGGAACTGCGTTGCGCGAAATGTGCGCTCGCGTTCGGCCCGCAGGTTCTGCTGTATTCGGTCCGGAGGTTCCGCTTACAGGATGGAACACTGGATTGTCACACCCGAGTCTGAAATGTGACGGTCTGGGTGGCGCCGTTGCGACGTTCCTAGGTAGTGCGCTGGATCCCCTAGAGACCCCCACGAATGTCAACGTCCTTAGCTCAACGGAAGTTGCATATGCTTTCCTCGATGGAACCAGTTGGGGACCGGTCCAACGCCTTACCAGTGATCAACTTTCGGATTCCCCACCCGAACTAGGGCTTTCTAATAATGGTTGGGGCGCAGCCGTTTGGACTAAGGTGACAGAACAGATCGCGTCAGTTGACTTCACACTTGGAGCGGCGGACCCGTATTCCAACACCACCGAGGTTGTCCTGGCGAGTATCCGAAAGCCAAATCATTGGGTTCCCTTCCGCACGTTCGGCGGAGTGCCGGCGACGGGGGGGGCTCTAAATGCAGTTTGGGAATCACCTGACACAGTCATTTTCGCCGTCGGCAACGAGGGAATGGTAGTACGAATCGAAAAGGGAATGGCTGAGGTTGTGACAGTAGCGGGCGGAGCCCCGGGAAGCTTTCGGTCAGTATGGGGCACTGATAGAGCCAATGTTTTGGCGGTTAACTCGAACGGCGAGATTTGGCATTTCGATGGCAAGACCTGGGTCCTTGACTACGTAACTGCCGGCGGAGTGTCATTGAACGGGATCGACGGGGCGAACGTTAATCACGCAGTCGCTGTCGGCACTGGAGGTTTGGTCGTCACCTTTGATGGGAAAGAATGGAGTGAGTCGAACATTGGCGCTCCTGTGAACCTGCTTGATGTAGCTACTACGTCGATCTCGCTTACGATCGCGATAGGCGAGAACGGCGTAATCCGAAAATGGGACGGAAATGGCTGGACATCGATTACAAGTGGAACGTCGGTTGCGTTCCGCGGGATCTGGGCGCTTGGTGATGGCAGCTATCGAGTCGTCGGGGATGGCGGCAGTTTCGTGGAGGTAAATGGGGATAAGGTCACTGCTCTCTCTTCCGGAACAACAGCCGATCTATTTGATGTTTCCGGGAGCGGAGATGGGGCGACGATGTATCTCGTGGGCGCGTCTGGCACGATTGTCCATGTAACAGCCGGATCCTCCCACCATATGGGTGGTGTGTCGCCCGGGGATGTACGTGGAATCTGGACCAACGCCGCTGGTGATAGCTTAGCCGTTGCTACAGATGGGAGCGTCCTTCGTCACCGGGCTCAAGATTTCACCCCAAGGCTCATCACGCAAGATACCCGAGCTGACCGATTTCCGGCGGTCGTCTTTCCTCAGTCGGTTGCGCAAGGGGAGGCAGGGCTCGTAACGTGGTTCACGCGAATTGAGGAAGTTCCGCAAGATCTGTGGGAGTTGCGCATTGCGACCTTGTCACCTTGGGGCGATATCGATACGCCCAAGACGGCCTGGACCTTGCCGCCGGGGGATGCGCCTGGCGATCTTGCCGTTGAGTACATCAGCGCCGGCAGGGCGGTAATAGCCATGGCGGTCGACAGTGGTGATTCGGCGACGCCCGCCAGTTATCTAAGCCTAGGATTATTCGACTTGGATACGAAAAGTTTCGTTCGTTCCCCCACTCGTATTGGTGATGGCACTGCTCATAGCCGACTTTCATTCGAGTGTACTCAACCATCGGAAGTGATCTTGGTTTGGGAGGGCAATACCAATCGTACTACTGCTTTTCTTCAAACCATTTCCCACGACGAGAACTCTGACGAGCTGATGTTTTCTGCGATCAGGAATGCGAACACTGACGAGACCATGACGATTCGTGCGCCAGGTGTTGCATATGACCCAGCAGCAATGCTCGTTGCTGGAACTGCACCGCCTTCGATAACATTTGTCAGTGAAATGATGCTGCAGGATGACTATCTCTGCTTCTTGCGAGAGTTTTTTGGCGAGCCGCTGTGCACGGAGAGCCTATGTTGCAGTGGCGAAGGCGCTCCTGGAACAATAGCGGCCGCGGCTCCGTCTAGTGTCGGAATCGCATCGTTCGTTCTCGCTGCTGACTTCGCCGTGGTTAATGCGTATGCGGTTGACGAGACACCAAATTCGTTTGAGGCCACAGAGATCACAGTCGTAATCCAGAATGTCGGCTTAGGCGACGGAACGCCCACGAGGGTTTCGATGTTAGCGCGAAGCCAAGCCTCGGGAGTCGAGTCGTTGGTTGAGAACGTCGTCCTGCCGAACATTCGGGTAGGCGAGACGATCGAAGTGAACTTGCCGTTTACGCCGTTCCACGGCATTTCGGATATAACAGTCAGAGTTGAGTCAGATGATGAGCCGGGTAACGACGAGCGGACATTGATCGTGAATGCGACTTCAATGGTGTCTCTTTCGATGGACTTGCCTGAAAGCTACCGAGAGGGTGAGGCGGTTGTGGTTACGGCGCGGATCGCTGAGATCACCGGCGAAAACCCTGGAGACCTGCGTGTTCGGTTCTATAATGGAGATCCTGATGACCTTGCGACCGTTCAGTTAGGAGTTGACCAACTGGTGACGACACTTTCAGGTAACGATGAGGTCTTTGTGTCGCAGACATGGACAGCACTTGCTGGTGTACACAGATTGTTCGTCGAGGCTGAATCGATATCGGGTGGCACTTCTTTCGTGGAGGGGGATGGTCGGGCTCTTGTTCAGGCTCGAGTGCTTCCAAACCTGTTGGTCGAATCAATAAACGCTTCGAGCTCTGTCGACAGTACCGAGACTGAAGCGTTGGTGACAATAGAAGCGGTAGTCGGAAACATGGCGTCGAACGGCTTGTCGAGCAGTGGGGCTACGTTGGTTCAGTTGTTCGCGTCCTCCGAAAGCCAGGCAGAAACACTCGTAGCGACCGCGGGCGTTCTTTCGCTGCAACCCGGCGAAGTCTCGACACATACATTCAATTTTTCACAGCCGGCTGGAGCGAGCACTTACCGGCTTGCTATCGATTCGAATGGTTCCATCTTAGAACATGATGAAACCGACAACGAAGCGATTGTGGTGCACACCATCGCTGGCGTACCTGACTTGCTTGTTCGCAACAAGGACCTAAGCTTGTCGGTGACCAACCCCGTAAAGGGCCAGATTGTCGGCGTCCGCGCCGTGATCAGCAACATCGGTGACTGGCCGGCGTGTGATGTTGAGGTATCCGCTACAGTAGGCCGCAGGACGTATCGTCGACGTTTTCCCTATATCGGGGCTGGGGCAACTGAAACTCTTGTGGTGCCCTGGGTCACCTCGTCATTCGAGGGAGATCAGGAGATACTAGTTACCGCAGTGGTCTTAGGTCCGATACAGGAATCGAACGAATTGAACAATGCTGGTACTCTTCACGCACAGGTGTTGGACCCAGCGGCTGTACCACCGGCAATAGTCGCCTACAAGGCGGATCGAGGTGTCGCTGATACGTCGGGCTTCAAGACGCTCGACATTGAGTTTAACGAGAATATGTTGCTTGATGCGTCTGCCCTTACCCTAACCCGTGAGTTCGGGGGTGCGAGAAACGATATCGACCTCACGGATCCGACACTCGTTTCCTTCAACTGGAGTCCTTTTACCAAGCGTGCAACTCTGTTGTTTTACCCTGAGGACGATGCCCGGCGAATGGATGACCCCGGCGACTACGTTCTCAGACTTGGCTCGAACGAGATCGCTGACCAGTCGGGTGACCGTCTGGCAGATTCAGACTCAAATCCCGGAGATGGTTCGATCACGCTAGAAACAGTTGTTGTGGCGACCTGCGGCTGCCCATTTGACCTCGATTCGAATTGCAATGTGAGTGCGGGTGATCTAGCTTTGCTTGCTCCATGTTGGGATTGCTCGGACGATACCGTTTGTTGGGGCCAAAATCTCTGTGAGTCGATCGACTTTGATTGCAACGGTCGAGTTCACGGTGGTGACTTGGGTTGGTTTGCTGGGGCATGGGATAAGGAATGCCCTAAGCTTTCTTCGGCCAACTTCCCTGCGTGCAAGTCCTGCACCGGGGCAGTCGGTTGCATCAGCCCGAGCCCGGGTGGCTCAGTGGCAAATGTTCAGAGCGAACCAACTGTCAACATCGTTTCCGTGGTTCGTACCCGTCAGACTGGTGCTCGAGAGGTAAGAGTACCGAGGCCGCAAGGGTCACAGATCTTCGATCGAGGCGACACCGTTTTCGTAGAGATCTGGATTCGAGACACGGCTGTGACATCCAGGGGTTTAACCTCGGCGTATGTAGACGTGCGGATACCACTAAGCGACTTCGACGTGGTCGATGTTGAGCCCGGAGAGTTTGATATTCTGGCCCGACGAGAATGGCGAGATGGTAATGACGTATATCGGGACGTCGGCGGGTCCACGTTGTCAGAGCATATCGCCGACGAATCGTGGGCACTCGTCGCGGTCATAACTGCAAGAGCAATACGCGATGACGTACGGATGCGCGTTGAGATGCAAACGCGCGAGGGTGAAGCGATTGCCCGCTTCGGGGTCGGGCTCGTCGCGCCAACTGATGTGACGGTACAAAATATATCCATTGGGAAGCGCCCAAATCCGCGTGCAGGAGAACGACGGTCCGACTAAACGGTGACCGAGCAGTGCAGCTCGGTTCTCAACGCAGGGAATCTGAGCCTGACTAAGCAGTAAGGAAACAGCAGGGAGAACTGTTGAATCGTCAAGGAGACATAGGAAAGTACTTCGCGTTTGTGCTGGGCTGCGTTCAATTCGTGACTGATTGCAGTGTTCGCGCTGAAAGTGATTTCCGCGAAAAGGCACTATTATTACGTTCCGCGATTGTCGTGGATGTTGAATCGGGAACCCTCAGCGAACCATCGGAAATACTGATTGGTGACGGGCGCATAGTCCGTATTTCAAAAGACCGTATCCCCGTTGATCCGTCGGTTGTTGTTGTCGATTTGCTCGGCCACTATGTGATTCCAGGCTTGGTCGATGCCCATGTTCATATGAGCGTTGATCCGGCGATGTTCGCTGCAGGACTCGTACGCCACGGTGTGACATTAGCGCGGGACATGGGAGGGCCGCTTGACCTGGTATTCAACATTCGCAAGGCCATACGACAGGAGAGAATCATAGGTCCAGAGCTCACGATCGCCGGACCCATGCTGGACGGCTCCGACCCAATCTGGCCATTCTCAATTAGCTGTGTCGGCGAACTGGATGCTCGTGAAGCTGTAAGGATCCTCGATTCCGAGGGCATCGATCACTTGAAGGTCTACGAAAGACTTGGTCTTAAAGAGTTAAACGCCATAGTAGACGAAGCCTCGGGCCGTGGCCTCCCCGTCGTTGGGCATATACCTGATGGTATTTCAATTGACGAAGCAATAAGTGCGGGATTAGCGTCTATCGAACACCTCGATCGAATTTCGCCAATTCTAAGTCACCAAGATTCAGCACGAACTCCAGTCAGAGACAGCTATCGAAACGTCCGGCGCTCTGGAAACCTGCTCCAACAGCTACGTGAACGCAACGTTGTGATATGTCCAACCGCACACCTGTCGGAAATAGGCGAGAACTTGACAGAATTGCGGCAGAAGGATTGGAGTGGCATTGTCTCGCCGCAGATCGCTAGGCTTTGGAAATTAGCCGACGTAACGATGAGTTCCGGTTTTGTTCCAAGCAAAGCGGCTCAAGAAACCGTTCACGCGTTGTGGCGCGGTGGAATACCGCTTGTATGCGGTACAGACTTGGGTGTTCCCTTCGTTGATCCTGGTGCGTCGCTGCACCGAGAGATGCTAATATTACAGTCCGCAGGTCTTAGTCCCGAGGAAGTTCTCCGTGCATCCACTGTAAACGCCGCCAAGCTATGCGGGCGATATCCCATTTACGGAACTGTAACGGAAGGCGCGGTAGCTTCATTGGTCTTGCTCGGAAGTAATCCGTTGAAAGACGTCCGAAATATTGGAGACATTCGTGGGGTAGTGTTACGTGGGAAGTACTTGGGAGCCGATCGCTTGGGACGGCTCGTGAGTGACGTCAATCGAGAACAAGCAGTCGTCCTCGCCAAGCCGGTTGACAGTAGAGATCCCCGATTTGGACACGATCAAATAGTACATAGGTACGAAACCCGACTTGATGATGAAATGGCCGTTTTCGAGACTTGTACAATTACACGTCGCGATTCAGGTTATCTGGTTTCAGTCCGATCCGTACCACAGATACATATCCTTCCGAATTGGGAAACAACCTACGACTTAACGCTCGAGCACCATGTGCGCTCCATTGCTTGGCGAACGCAGTCGCTGGTGCCAAGAAGTGTGCAATACCGTTTTGACAAGAATGGCTTCTCAAAGATCGAGAGCACCGATCCTGAGTTGGGTTTTAAGCATTCGGACTCCCAAGCTGGTGGGCTAATCATAGGTCCCGAGCAATGGGCAATAGGTATGTTGGTACGAGGAGCCAAACTCAAAGTTGGCGATGCGAAGAAGATTCCGTTCTGGACGATAGGATACCCATTATTGGATGCCCAACCTGCTACGATTTCACTTGTTCGTTCCGATGACAGGCCAATTAGATCACCCGAGGGAATGTCAATTGTGCAGGCCTACAAGGTCGTCCTTGTGACGGCTCAGGGAACGGTGCGAGGTAGCGTTTTCTTACGTGAAGACGGTGCGATTGTAGGATTGCGTTTGGAGACGCCACTGGGAGTGCTTGTCAGTAAGCTTGTGAATTGAAACTGACCTCTCGCAGTATAATCCAGCCGTTATGTTGGTTTCTATTGTCCACTGTCCCTAGCGTTTATTCCGTACTCCTTGCCAGCAAAGGACTTACGGACTTGCTGGCTTCCGCATGCGGTTTCCCTCAACCTACCGTATTTCGTGTTAGTCGGAGGATGATATGGGCATCGTAAGAAACATTTGGACAATCATCGTCACGTTCACCGACGACAGAACAGAACTTGCGATTGAGAATCTGGCGCTTCGGCAGCAACTTGCGGCTCTGCAGTACAAGTCCAAACGTCCACGGTTGCGAAAGCGTGATCGGATCTTCTGGGTTTGTCTTAAGCGGATCTGGTCGAACTGGAGAGCTGTGCTTGTGATCGTCCAACCCGACAATGTCGTCCGCTGGCATAAAAAAGGATTTAAGCTGTTCTGGCGATTGAAATCGCGAGGTAAGTCGGGGCGA
>JAJDDZ010000022.1 GCA_029260025.1 Phycisphaerae bacterium
GGAAGAATGCCATCATCGTTGACGACGACGCGGACATCGACGGCGCGATCCAGGCGATTATCGAGTCGGCGTTTTCGTACGCGGGGCAAAAATGCAGCAGTTGCAGCCGCGTAATCGTTCTCGATGCGGTGTATGATTCGCTCGCGTCGCGCTTGGCGGAGGCCGTTGGAAGTCTGACGATCGGACCGGCGGACGTCCCGTCGTCCAACGTGGGTCCGGTCATTGACGATGAAGCGCGACGACGAATCGGCGAATACATCGACCTCGGCAAGAAAGAAGGACGGGTTCTGGTCGAAGGGTCGCTGACCGATAGCGATGACAGCGGATATTTCGTCGCTCCCACGATTCTGACTGACATCCCCAATACCTCGCGACTCGCCCAAGAGGAGATCTTTGGACCGGTTGTGGTCTTGTCGCGGGCGAAAGATTTCGACCAGGCCCTCGAAATTGCCAACAACACGCGATACGCTCTCACCGGCGGTCTATTCTCACGGAGTCCGATGAACATCGAACGTGCCCGCCATGAGTTCGCCGTGGGCAATCTCTATATCAATCGCAGAATCACAGGCTCGCAGGTGGACGCTCAGCCATTCGGCGGGTTCAAACTAAGCGGTACAGGCGTGAAGGCCGGCTCGCCGGACTACTTGCACCATTTCATGGATGCCAGGTGCATTACTGAGAACACAACCCGCAGCGGACTCGTCCCAACAGAGCAGCCGACCAACGCGTCTTGACGAACCCCCGGTTTTCCCGATACCAATAGGACTGTGGACGAGCGAAGAAGCCAAAAGTGGGGGCGATCGTAGCCCCCTCGAAACCAAACTTATAGTGACGACTCGGAGATTA
Organism: Phycisphaerae bacterium; assembly: GCA_029260025.1. Lineage (GTDB taxonomy): Bacteria > Planctomycetota > Phycisphaerae > UBA1845 > UBA1845 > JAJRUK01. The sequence goes on from JAJDDZ010000022.1 coordinate 847, forward strand.
CGTTATGTCGACTTTGGAAACGTTTTTCGGTGCAACTTTCTTCAACACTATCCTTATCGCGTTCCTGCTGATCTTTATTGGCGGTGCGATTTAAGGGGAATGGAAAGAAGCTGCCCCAGCGATAACGACTCGTATTCGCACAAGACCTAGCCAGCAATTTCGCTGTCTACGAGAGGATAGCGATTCTTTCTTGACCGTGTGCGTACTGCGCGTTCGTCAATAGATCGGGTAAGCTTCATCAGAAGGGGTGGGTAACCAGCAACCTCTTCGATCAGTATGATCAATTCGGATAATTGACGGAGCTTTCCTCATGACTTGGCTGGAAAATATTCGAGCACTTGGGTTCGCTTTCGCATTTCTATTCGGTACCCAATTCGCAGCCGCCGAGCCGATCGACCTGGGTGCCGCGAAACAATACTTCGCTGAAGCAGCCGCCCTTTGCGCCGCGGACGATGGAAAGCTCTGGGGTGTTTCGCTCTGTGGACCCATGATTTTCGTCGACCCTGAGTCGCGAGCAGCCGTGGCAAATCAAGCCGATCCCAATGGTCATCTCACGACAGACTCAGGCGTCTTCTCGGGCGTACTTCCCAGAGACATCATGATCGCTAATACCGCGACCGACTGGGCGGACGTCCACTGGACCATGGTCATGTGGCCACTCCCGACGAACAAACTGGATAGGGCGCGCTTGATGATGCACGAACTGTGGCATCGTGTTCAGGGCGACATCGGCATGCCGATGAACGACCCGCCAAATTCGCATCTCGATACCTTTGACGGACGGGCCTATATGCAACTCGAATGGCGTGCGTTAGCCGCCGCACTGGACACGGCTGGGGTCGAGCAGGTCGACGCGACCAAGGACGCCCTCGTATTTCGAGCGGCAAGGCGGACGCTTATCGGCGATTCCGCCCCCAATGAAAACGCGCTCGAGCTCAACGAAGGACTCGCAGAATATACAGGTATCCGCCTTTCCGGATGCAAGGGCGACGAGTGCATCAGGCAAGCGATCAAAAAATTAGACGACGCGCCGAAGACGGAGTCTTTCGTCCGTTCGTTCGCTTATGCGAGTGGTCCCGCATGGTGTTTGCTACTCGATCAGGCGGATCCAGACTGGCGCAGCAAACTAAGACCAGGCGTTGATCTCGCTGGGCTCGCTGCACGAGCGATGAAGATTCGTTTTACAGAACCGCTCGGCGAGGCGTACAAGAAAGCTGGCCCGCGTTACGGCGCCAGCGAGGTGCGCGCTGCGGAAACCCAACGAACCAAGGATCGTGCCGCGAAACTAGAGGCCTTAAAGACGAAGTTTCTTGAAGGTCCGGTCTTGACGCTCCCGCTCAAACAAATGCGATTTAGTTTTGATCCCGGGTCCATCATCCCACTCACTGGCGCCGACCTTTTCTACCCCGATGCGAAAATCAGCGACAGGTGGGGAACGCTCGAAGCGTCGGGCGGATTTGTCATCGGCGAGGGGATGACCAGCGTCACTATTCCAATCAGCGCGAAGCTGGCAATGCCGACAACTGAAGGAGACGGCTGGTCCATTTCGCTCCGTCGCGGATGGATGCTTGTACCCGACGAAAAGGAAAGTTGCTGGACCGCAAAGCAAGGCGGGCCGTAAGGCAGGGTTATTCTTTCGGACTTCGCAGGCGGAGGGTAAACGTTGTACCGTGCTCCTGGTCGCTCGTGGCGGAAATCGTACCGCCGTTTTCCGTCACAAGGTCTTTGCAAAGCGCCAACCCAAGTCCGCCGCAGCGCTTTCGACCGTCCCGCTCGGTTGGCTTGGTCGTGCGAAGCATGTCAAAAATAGTCGGAAGCACGTCCGCCGGAATAGATGGGCCCGTATTGTTGATCGTCAGCAAAACCGCGTCTGCTTCTTGCCCAGCCGAAACCACGAGTCGCCCGCCGTGCTGAGCAACCATCGCCTCACGAGCATTGAGAAACAAATTGAACAATACCTGCTGAAACTGCAGGTGGTCGCCCCAAACCATAATCGACGCGTCCACGTCGATCGTAGCCTCAACCCCGTCCTTGGAAAAATCGCGACAAAGTGAGTCAAGCGCATCATCAACCACAGTCCGAAGACAGACCGCCTCGTGTGTTGGAGGGGTCGCCGAACTTAACTCCAAGATACGTTCCGACATGCGAACCAGTATCCGGGTGTTCTTCGCCGTGACGGAAATCGCCTTCTTCATGAGCGCCACGTCGTCTGACGTTTCGGCGTACTCTGCGTACGAGAGGATCGGTGTCAGAAGGTTGTTCACCTCGTGCGCTATGGTCGCGGTGGCCGTTCCCAGTCCCGCCAGCTGTTGCGCTTGGCGAACTTGAGACTTAAGAAGCTCAAACTGACCGGATAGCTCCGTAAGCTTCGCCTCGAGCGAATCCGTGTCAACTGGGACAGGAGATCGAGGCGGAGCGTCTTGGGAAATAGGCGTGCTTGAGCGATCTCGTGTCATTGTACGAATGAGCTTGGTCGTGGTATCTTCAAGAATCAGTGGCACAGTGTCTGACGTATCGGCACTGTCGTACTTCGCGCTTGAAGGGATACCGCGTGGATTCTGCGCAGCAACTCGGCGTATTTCTCGACTTGTTTGAACGACTCGGAGTCGAGGTTCGCCTCGAACATTTCGGTGGAGACGGTTGCAATCTTTGTTCATTAAGGGGCAACCGGATCATGTTCATCGACCTAGACGCGGATGTCGCAACCCGACTCGACTGCTGCGCATCCGCCGTCGCGCAACTCCCGCAGATCGACGAAACGTTCGTCCCACCGGAAATCCGTGAACGAATTGACAGAATCAGAGAAGTGGATGACTAGAAACAGTCCCGGCAAGCCGCCGAGTTCTTATCCCTTGCGATTGCTTAGTGACAATAAGTGCGTTGCCGTGGCTGATAAGCGCTTTGCAGTGATGCCAAAACGGGCACGGAGCGGAGTCTTCGGCAAAAAATGGCTTCCCGCCGATACCGCACTGTCATTGCGACACGCATCTCCCCAGACACGTCGCTAACAGCGCGAGCTCGGCGGGTTGCCCGCAGAGGAAGCTGTGTTCAATGGGACAGGAGAACACATCCGCTCCGTCCCCCCCATTGTTCGGTTCCAACCCCCGACCTAACCCCGACCTCTTCGCAACCACCCCGGCCAAACCCCTTTTGGCCTCTCTCTCATTCCCCCAATCGACTCCCGACCTCCCCAGATTTCGCGAACCCCCGAT
>JAJDDZ010000211.1 GCA_029260025.1 Phycisphaerae bacterium
GCCCGATGGGCGACGCGACGAAGTGATGATCGTATTGCGGACCGGATCGAGAAGACAAATCGTGATTCTGAAGAAGTGGCCCGGCTCTTGGATAGATTGGCATCCGATTACGACAGCGTCACGGCCAAAGTTCGCGTAGCCGGACTGACAAACGCGATGGGGTTGCTTCTTCGGCGGCACCGGGATGCGTGCCCCGACGCGAGGCGGCACGAGCGAGCGATTTCCCTACGACAGGCAGAGATCTCGGACGTTCAAGTCAAGCTGATCGAGCTTGACGATTCCCGCCGCGAACTCGCCGACCTTGAGACGCTCGTGAAAGCGTCGGTTGCCGTCGTTGAGAATACAACAGACGATCAACAAAGGCGTGACATCGAAGGGGCCATCCGAGAGCTACTGGAAGCCAGACGGACCCTCGTCGACGCCCTTGTGAATGACTATGACTCATACTTTCGCAAACTTGTCGATCTTGACAACGATGAGCGGCGTCTGGTCACACGCATCGATCATTTCACGGAGTACATCGACGAACACGTATTATGGATGCGCAGTGCCGCGTTGCCGGTTGCCACGGACGCAGTCAGTTCGGTGGAGGCTGTTAGGTGGCTTGTTTCACCGACCAACTGGAGGAGCGCGTCCCGTGTATTGGTAAATGGCGCCGTTCGGTATTCGCTCGCAAGTGCGATCGTTCTGGTAGCATTTGGCACGTTGGTCGTGTTAAGGCGGCGGTTCATCCGACGAATCGCCTTGCTGGGTACATCGGCAGCGCGCAGCACATGCATTGATGTGACCCCGACAATCGTTGTCGCTGTGCTGACCGTTCTCATCGCGGTTCCTTGGCCGATGCTGACGTGGTATATCGGTAGAAGGCTTTCTACGCCGCTTCAGGAGGCCCATTTCTCGCAGAGCGTGGGGGCGGGATTCCAAGCGGTCGGTTTGGCGTTTTTTGTTTTGGAGCTGATTCGCCAGCTATGCAGGCCGGGTGGCATGGCCGATGCGCATTTGGGATGGACAGGAAACGGTCCGCCAAGGCTTCGCCGACACCTTCTCTCGCTGATCGTCTTCTGCGTGCCGCCGCTGTTCGTCGTCACCGCCCTCGAATCCGTTGGCGATGAGGCCTGGGAAAGCTCTCTAGGGCGACTGGCGTTCGTCCTAAGTCAACTCGTACTCGCGTTCATTTCATATCGTGTGTTGCATCCGCGTCGCGGTGTGTTCCGGGAGCTTCTTTCACGCAATCAAGGCGGGTGGTTGGCGCGCCTCCAGCCCGTTTGTTTGGCGGCGGCGGTGCTGTCACCTTTGGTGCTAGCAAGCTTGTCCATCGCGGGTTACTTCTACACGGCAATTCGTCTCACCAGCCGCTTGGGCTTCTCGTTATATCTCGTTGTCCTAGTGTTCATGCTCTACGCATTCGTACAGCGCTGGCTTCTTCTGTCACGCCGTCGCGTGGCCATTGAGCGCGCGCGTGAGCGTCATCGTGAATCAGAGTCAGTCAAGGATGCCGAGGACGCCGGCATCAAGAGTGCATCGCTGGTGGACGAGCGCATCGAGCTATCCACGATCGACATACAATCGAGGCGACTGCTCCGTGCCGCGGCGACCATCATAGTGTTCGTTGGACTGTGGCTGGTATGGATCGATGTTGTCCCCGCTCTGGGCATTCTACAACGCGTCCCGCTCTGGACGACGACCGTAAGTTTATCCGAGACGCTCACCGCAGCCGACGGGACTATGACGGTACAGGCACGCGAGATCCTGAAAGCAATATCACTCGCAGATGTTGGCACGATGCTGGTCGTTCTCATGGTGACGTACATCGCGACCAAGAATCTACCAGGCCTGCTCGAGATAATGTTGTTGCTTCGGCTTCCGCTTAACCCGGGTGAGCGGTACGCCATCACGACAGTGATCCGATACGTGGTCACTATTGTGGGATTGGTACTCGCCTTTCAGGCGATCGGCGTAAGTTGGTCAAGCATCCAGTGGCTTGCCGCCGCGATCACAGTCGGGCTTGGATTCGGTCTTCAGGAGATTTTCGCAAATTTCGTCTCTGGGTTGATCCTTCTATTTGAGCGCCCGATTCGTCTGGGTGATACTGTGACGGTAGGCGATGTCGAAGGCACAGTTTCCCGAATTCAGATTCGCGCGACGACCGTAACCGACTGGAACCGGAAGGAAATCGTGATCCCTAACAAGGAGTTCGTCACTGGCCGAATCATAAATTGGTCGCTATCGGATCAGATCATCCGCGTTGTGGTTCGGGTGGGGGTCGCTTACGGCTCAGATACTCGTCGCGCCAAGGAAATCCTCCTGCAGGTGGCCGCCGATGACCGCCAGGTTATAGATAAGCCGAGACCGAAGGCATTTTTCCTCGAATTTGGCGATAGTTCGCTCAATCTCGAACTTCGCGCTTTCGTCAAAGACATTGACGATTTTATGGGCGCGCGAGACTGCCTGCACGACGCGATCGATGACGCCTTCAAGAAAGCGGGGATCGAGATTGCCTTCCCGCAACGTGATATTCACGTTCGATCGATTAGAGATGCCTTGCCCGTCATCGAGCGCGCAGCTAAATCGGATAAGGATGCGCCAGGGCAAGGAGAATAAGTCTTATCCGCGCGGAATACTAAATGACACCCGTAATCGTTATTTGGAACAGGTTCGAAAACCAATCCTACGCCGTCGATCTTGCAGCTCGTGACAGAACGTGCGTGCCAAGGCTTGTGCCGTCACGTCGCGCATTCGTTTGGAGTTGGGTCGAGAATAGAGAGTAACATGGCCACCCCAAAAAAAAAGAAACCGCATCTCGTCGGATGGCGTGAGATGGTCGCATTCCCCGAGTGGGGTGTTGATGGTATCGAGGCGAAAATTGACACCGGCGCCCGTACCAGTGCCATCCATGTGGAAGACGTGGTCAAACTTAGTGGCGGACGTGTGCGATTCCATCTCGTCGTGAGTCACCACAAACCTTTTAAGCATGTTCCAATCACCGCAGACCTTGTACGATTAAGCCGGGTGCGACCCAGTTCGGGAATCGTTCAGGAGCGATACGTGGTTGCCACCACAATCCGGATTGGCTCCATTCGTCGGCGTGTCGAGCTTAGCTTGGTGGGACGGGACAAGATGCTTTGTCGAATGTTGCTGGGAAGGACGGCTCTTCACGGGTTCGTGATCGATCCGGACAGCAGGTACTTGTGTGGCGCGCCGAAGAACAGAACTCAAAAAAAAGAGGTATCCGAATGAAGATCGCGATCTTATCGAGAAGCCCAAAGTCATACAGCGTAGCGCGTCTAAAACGAGCCGCCGTCGATCGAGGGCATAAGATCAAAGTTCTCGATACGATGAAGTTCGCGATTTCGCTGGAACCGAGGTGCCCTGATTTGCATTACAAGGGCAAGCCGATCAGCCATTACGATGCAGTCATCCCGAGAATTGGGGCGTCGATCACTTACTACGGTACGGCTGTCATTCGGCAGTTCGAGCAGATGGGTATATTCTCCGCTAATTCCGCACTTGGGATATCGCACTCGCGTGACAAGCTGCGCTGCTTTCAGATGTTGAGTCGCCATGACGTCGACATTCCAAGCACGGAGTTCGTGCGCGACAAGGAGGACGTGCTACGTGCGATCGACCGGGTCGGCGGCGCACCGGTCATCATAAAGCTTCTTGAAGGAACACAGGGCGTTGGCGTCATCCTGGCAGATAATCGCAAGATCGCCGAAGCGATCATCGAAACGCTGCAAAGTGCGAAGCAGAACGTTCTAATCCAGAAGTTCGTCGCGGAGAGCAAGGGTAAGGACGTTCGCGCCATTGTCATCGGTGATCGTGTCGTCGCCGCCATGCGACGCACTGCTCAAGGCCAGGAATTTCGCAGCAATGTGCATCGAGGCGGAAGCACCGAAGCTATAACGCTCGAACCTGCTTACGAAGAAGCGGCTGTTCGTGCCATGCAGATCATGGGGCTGAAAGTCGCTGGGGTAGACATGCTTGAGGGGAAGGACGGTCCGCAAATCATGGAGGTAAATTCGTCACCTGGCCTTGAGGGGATTGAAGGCGCGACGAAGATAGACGTGGCGGGCGCGATTATTGACTATGTCGCGGAACACGCCGCGTTTCCGGAGATGGATCTGCGTCAACGATTGACCGTCAGCAAAGGATACGGGGCTGCGGAGATACTGATTGGCCGACCTTCGGAATTGCTCGGCAAGACTCTCGAGGATTCCGGCTTGCGGGATCAGGACATCACGGTACTGACGTTGGCACGCGGAGACAAAGTTATCTCAAATCCAATCAGCACTCGCAAACTTCGCGTAGGTGATCGACTTCTCTGCTTCGGAAAACTTGAGACAATTAAGGCCTTTATCCCGAAACGGAAACGCCGAAGAGTACGGAAGCTCGCGAACCGTGTTATACAGGATGCTTTGAGTGAGCAGCCGCTAGAGAATGCATAATCCACTATGAACACGAATCCTCTGAGATTTGGCGACATCGAAGTGCCACTCGGCCAACGGCGCGATGTCGATCTCCTCGTATCCGAGAGTTACAGCAGCCACCCGGTCCTGATCCCCATCACGGTATGGCGTGCCCTGGAGCCAGGTCCGACTGTATTCGTTACCGCTGCCGTGCACGGCGATGAATTGAATGGCACCGGCATCGTTCGCGAGCTGCTGCTTAATCCTCCTTTTGACTTAGCGAAGGGTTCCCTGATTCTTGTTCCTGTCGTGAACATGCTCGGACTCGAAAGGCACCAACGATACCTACCCGACCGACGGGATCTAAACCGTTCCTTTCCAGGTGACATTAGCGGGAGCCTCGCCCGGCGATTTGCTCACGCTTTCTTTGAGGGCATTGTCAAACAAAGCGACTATGGGATCGACCTGCACACCGCGGCCATTCGTCGCACCAATTATCCGAACATTCGCGCCGACCTGAGTGACCCGGAGGTCAAACGCTTGGCGCTGGCTTTTCGAAGCGAGATTGTTGTCAAAGGAAAAGGGCCCAAAGGTTCTTTCCGGCGAGCGGCCTGCGCCGCAGGCTGTCCGACAGTGATTCTCGAGGCTGGCGAAGTATGGAAAATCGAGCCCACCGTTGTTGAGTTCGGCGTGCGGGGCATTAGCAACGTACTCATTGAACTCCACATGATCGACGGCATCAGCAAACAACCCGATTATCAACTCGCCATCGACACGACGAAGTGGATCAGAGCGGATTTCGGTGGCATCCTCCAATTTCATGTCTCCCCCGGCGACATCGTGGAAGCAGGACAAGAAGTTGCCACCAACTCCGATCTTCGCGGTAAGGAGCAGAGAGTCATCTGCTCACCAGTCGGAGGAATCGTGATCGGCATGACGACGCTTCCTGTCGTCACACCCGGCGATCCCGTGTGCCATGTTGCCGTCGCAAGAAAAGACCTCGATAACGTCAGACGAGCCAGGGAACGTACGGGTACGTCTAACCTTCATGAACGCCTTCGAGATGACCTTTCGACCAGTTTTTCCATAACCGAACATAGTGAGAAGGGTGCGTCAGGCGATCGTTGAGCGTCGCAACTTCGTGGGCAACTTCTGTTCTTGTTTACTTACACGAGATCGCGTCAAGCTCAGTGGGTGCCCACGTACGGAATCGCGGCATTAGATCGGGTTGCCGAGGCCACTTATATGAGCCTCGGATTTGAGGTTCGTACACTCGACGTGACAGGTATCTACCGGTTAGGTGGAGCAGCTCGCTGCCTTGTCAACGTACTCCGACGAGGAGATCTCAATTCGAAGATCGGAACTTCGACGAACGGCCAATCGCAGGGATTGCAGATCATTGACCTAGTCGGATCGCAGGCCCAACACATAAACGTATCGGAAGAATGCGCCTCCGCCAACAGACAAGTAACTCCCGGACTACGGCGCCTCAATCTTTGAATCGTTCTCGCATTCGAGGTTGAACTACCGACGAACCTGTGAAAGGAGTTGACGAGTTGATCCGGTAACGCAGGACGAGTTCATAGTGTCCGCGCACGAAGTGTTTCGCCGGCGGCTGAGGCTGATGAGAGCCCAGGATCGTGTTGTCAATCTCGCCGACACCGCTATGATCCACTTCGCCACGGGGAGTGTCGGATCAGAAACATCCCTGCGTAGTCTTTGCGAGTGTATGTTCCATGAAGGTCGCCGTTGTATATAACCGAGAGAGTCGCAATGTCATCAATCTTTTTGGTACGCCGAATCGAGAGACGATCGGCTTGAAGACAATCAAACGGATCACCGATGCGCTCAAGAAAGGCGGGCATCAAGTCACGGCCATCGAGGGAGACAAAGATCTCGTAGACCGGCTAGAAGACTTCATGCCTCGCGTCATAAAGCACGAACGTCCGGGCATGGTCTTCAATGTGTCTTACGGGATCCAAGGCCAAGCTCGCTACACGCACATTCCCAGCATTCTGGAGATGGTCGGTGTCCCGTATGTCGCATCCGGGCCGCTAGCGCATTCCCTTGCTCTCGACAAAGTAGTCACAAAGATGATTCTTCGGCAGCACGGACTTCCTACGCCGGACTTCGCCGTGCTCAACACGCCGGACGACGACCTGCCAGAGCTACGGTTTCCATTAATCGTTAAGCCAAAGAATGAAGCGGTTTCGTTCGGACTGAGAATCGTCAATGACGAGGACGAGCTCCGTGAGGGAGCGCGGGTCATTTACGACGAATACCAACAACCGATCCTCGTTGAGCAGTTTATCGCCGGTCGTGAAGTGAACATTGGCCTTCTTGGAAACTCACCCCCGGAGGCGTTGCCGCCCGTCCTTCTGGATTTCGGTCCTGATGGCCCGCAGATTTACACCTACGAAGATAAGACTCGCGCTAGCGGACGGGAAATCAAGGGCGTTTGTCCGGCACCGATCGGCAAAGAGCTGATCGAGAAGGCGAAAGAGCTGGCAATTAGCGCGTTTCAAGCATTGGGGTGTTACGACTGTGCGCGCGTTGATACGCGATTGGACGACGATGGCAACTTTTACATCCTTGAAATAAACAGCCTCCCGAGCCTCGGGGAGCACGGTTCCTATCTGGTTGGCGCGGCGAATGTGGGTCTCGACTTCGCTGATGTGATTAACCGCCTCGTCGAATCTGCAAGCTCTAGGTATTTCGGAACGCCGGAACCACCGAGTACCGAGTCATTGCATGGCGAGGTCGGCACGAGCGTTTTCAACTTCATCACGCAGCGACGTGACAGTATTGAAAAACGACTTCGTGATTGGACGAATGTGTCAAGCCGGACCAATGATCCGGTCGGCATCGGTGAAGCCGTCAAGCGAATGGATGAAAGCCTCCGCTCGCTGCGCATGAATTCAGTGCAGGAGTTTACGGACGAACGTTCGACCTGGTTGTGGGAGACCGGGGCGGGCTTCCGTGGCGGCACATTGATGATCGGGCATCTCGATGTGCCCGCGGAGGCAGGAACACCGGCCCAAAGCTTTCGGCGCGAACCGGAGTGGCTTCACGGCGACGGTATCGGAACTTCACGCGCGCCGCTCGTGATGATGGAATTCGCCCTACGCGCGCTACGAAGTTTGAAAGCATTGAAAAAACTCCCGATCGGCGTGCTGTTTTACACCGACGAGAGTCGTGACGCACGATATAGCCAGGAACTGATCAGACAGGCAGCAAGTGAGGCGAAGAAAGTCCTAGTGCTGAGACCAGGTATCATGGGTGACTCCGTCGTGGTGAACCGCCGAGGTCAACGAAAATATCGCTTGGTCGTTGAGGGCCATTCGCTTCAGCCTGGCAAGGCCACGAAGCGTCCGGAGGCGCTTCGCTGGATGTGCAGCAAGCTCGAGGAGTTTGCGAAGATCCGATCGCAGAAGGAGCGTTATTCGGTATCCACGTTGGACATCAAGACCGAAATGCTCCCGATGCTTTTGCCGCATCGCGTGCAAGCAACAATCTTGGCGACGTACGCCGACGGTGCGACGGCAGGTGAGATTGACCGGAAGATGAGAGACATCCTTGGGAAGTCACAACTGAAATGGGATCTGACGCAAGTGGCAGATCGACCTCCGATGAAGGACCGTCGAGGGAATCTGCGGTTGGCTAGTGTCTTCGGGGGAATTGCCAAGCACTGGGAGTTGCCCTTGCGTCGCGAATCGTCCGTTTGGCCGTCCGTTGCTGGACTTGTCCCGGCGAAGACAGCGTGCCTATGTGGAATCGGGCCGATCGCGCGTGAACTCGGTACCCCCAATGAGGCCGTGCAAAGAATCAGCTTAATCCAGCGGACGCTGCTGCTTGCCGAGTTTCTCGTCAAGGACCTGGAGAACTAACGACTATGGCAAGATTCGAGCGACCACCACAAGTTGATACCGACGTGCTTGACCTGGGCGATCGCCGCGTGCATCAGGCCCAGCGCATCGCGGTGTCCAAGGGGGGTATGATCGCCACGCAGCATTACCGCGCCACAGAGGCTGGTAAGGAGATCTTCGAGCGCGGCGGAAACGCATTCGACGCGGCGGTCGCGGCCGCTTTCGCGCTTGGCGTTTGTGAGCCTGCGGCCTCAGGTCTTGGCGGGCAAACGATGATACTGTTTCGCGACGCGGCGTCCGGCCAGACGTTGGCGTTGGATGGGTCGTCGCGGGCGCCCAATCGTGCGACGCCACAGTTGCTGTCCAAACTCGAAAGGCTGCGCGGCCATCAAGCGACGACCGTCCCCAGTACGCCCGCCGTGCTCGACTACACGCTCGCACGTTATGGGAAGTTGAATCTGCGCGAGGTCCTGCAACCTGCGATCCGTCTAGCCGAGGAAGGCTACGAAGTCAGCATGTTGCAATACGCGCTCACGCGGCGCGAGCGAAAGCACCTTATGGCCGGGTCGGCCGGGGCGTTTTTCTTGCGTGACGGTTCGAAGCTGTATCCTGTCGGTTCCAAGTTTCAACAACCGGTATTGGGTGAGACCCTTCATCGTCTTGCGAAGAAGGGTATCGACGACTTCTACGTCGGGCAAATCGCACGTCAGATTCATGATGATATGGAGCGCAACGACGGACTCCTGCATAAGGACGACTTGGCACAGATTCCAAGACCGATTGAGCGCCGGCCCGTGACCTGTCGTTTCGAGGGTCTGCGGCTATTCACCATGCCCCCACCCGGTGCCGGACGAACGCTCATCGAGATGTTAAACATCTACGACAAGTTGCCTGAGCGATACCGTCAAATCGATACGCCACTCGGGGCGACGGCACTGGCCGAGACCATCCGCCGAGCGTTCCTCGATCGCCAAGACCGGCCCTTTGACCCTAACTTTTTCGCACAGGTCCCGGCCGAGCGAATGTTGGATGACGATTACACCAAGCTCTTGGCGCGGCAAATATCCAAGCGAGTCCGCAGCAAGGGTGAGACAACGCACCTGTCCGCCATGGACCAAGAAGGAAACGTCGTCTCCTTGACCCAGTCCATCGAGCGAGTGTATGGTTCCTGTGCCGTCGCGCCGGAACTGGGATTTCTTTACAATAACTATATGAGCGCATTCGAATTCGAAGACATTTCGCATCCGCACTACCTGCGTCCCAACGCGGTTCCCTGGGCAAGCGTCGCACCCACGATCGTGATGCGCGGTCGCAAGCCGTGGCTCGCGATTGGGTCCCCTGGCAGTGAACGTATCACCTCGTCGATCTTTCAAGTCATCATCCGGTTACTGAGCGCGAGCCCCTGGGCGGCCGTAGATGCGCCGCGACTTCATTGCTCGCTTAAGGGAGTCGTGTCTCTGGAATCGACACGAATGCGCAACGACATTCCTCCGATGCTAGAACGTTGCGGGTTCGAATTATATGAGCGGGATCCATATTCGTTTTATCTCGGTTGCGTCCAGATGGTGTTGCGCGAAGGTGAAGAGTTGATCGGCGTTGCTGATCCGAGGCGAGACGGCTCGGCCGGTGGTCACTAGCGATGAAACTTCCCATTCTTCTTTCTGTTCCTCATGCCGGGCTGTGCATACCTCCGGAAGTGGACGCACGATGCGTACTGACAACAGAGCAGGTCATTGCTGATGGCGACGAAGGGGCAGCGGAGATTTACGATCTAGAATCCGAAGTTGTCGCCTATGTGACGACTGACATCGCTCGCGCAATCGTCGATATGAACCGGGCTGAAAACGATCGTCGTGCCGACGGTGTTGTGAAGACGCATACATGTTGGAACGTTCCTGTTTACGAAGGTTCTCCGCCCGACCATGTGATCGAGACGATGCTGGCGTCTTACCATCGCCTGTATCACGCTCAACTGCGCGAACTCGCCACAGATGACATTGTCCTCGCGATTGACTGCCACACGATGGCATCGCACGGACCACCAATCGGACCAGACCCCGAGCGCGAGCGCCCTCACGTTTGCATCAGTGATGCGGGCGGAACGTGCCCATCTGAGATGACCAACTCTTTCGCCGCGGCGTTCTCGCACTTTTTCGGACCGTCCGTTGCCGTCAACGACCCGTTCAAGGGTGGACATATCATTCGTGCCCATCAAAATGAGTGCCCTTGGATTCAATTGGAGCTGTCGCGTGCACCGTTCATGACGAACTCCGAAAAGCGTTCTTGCGTGCTTAGCGCGCTTCACGAGTGGTGTGCCGCGCAGGGTGGAGTTTAGCATTGAGGTCGTTGAGTCCAGGGCGGATTACTGTAGTTATTCTGAGTTGCTGGCTCCTCGCGGGCTGCGCAGCCCGGAGAGGCGGCGATTTTGCGGGTCTTGTCTCCGCCGCTACACCGGAAGCCACGCACGCAGGCGCGGAAATCCTCTCTGCCGGCGGCAATGCGATTGACGCGGCGGTTGCCGTTGCGTTCGCACTAGGCGTGACCGAGCCGTTCGGTTCTGGAGTTGGCGGCCAAGTCGTACTTCTGGTTCATCCGACAGATCGTAAACCGTTTGTGATCAACGGCACATCGCGCGCGCCGGGCTACATTCCAAACTTCAACTCGCTCGGCCAACTCCGGGACCACCGATCTTCAACAGTTCCGTCCTCGGTCAGGGCCTTGGCTTTTGCCTGGAAACAATTTGGAAGTGGTCGAATCAATTGGTCTCAAGTCCTCGAGCCAGCCCGACGATGCGCCGTCGACGGCTACACCATTGGCAGTTACCACGGCCGTGTGCTGGAGTTAAATGCTGAAAAACTGCGACAGGACGAGGGGCTCGCTTCCGTGTTTCTCAAGGCCGACGGATCCGTGCCTGTTGAAGGTGACCGCTGGACACAGCCGAAGCTCGGTGCGCTTCTTGCAAGGTTGGCGGAGGCGGGAGCAGAAGACTTTTATCGAGGTGAAATCGCCGCTGATATCGTCTCTGACATGAGCAACCGCGATGGGTTGGTATCCAACAGGGATCTCGCGGTTCTCCCGGAACCATCTGTCGTACCTGCGCTAAAGGGAACCTACCGCGGCTGGGACGTCTGGACTCTTCCGCCTCCGTACGGAGGTTGGGCCTTGCTTCACGCTCTTTCAGTTCTCGATACGAAGAGTCCTGCTTCATCCGCCAATGGTGAATCCAGGGCGATCTGGATTGCTGAGGTCCTGAGACAAGCCCATGCGCTTCGCGAGACCGCGCCTATAAGTAGTCTGGACGACTACCATGGGGATGTTAAAGCTATTCTCTCGCGCAAGGGCATCAATGAGTCACTGAACAAGATGGGTCACGCGGGATCTGGGGAAACCACGCACTTCTCCATCGTCGATAAGAATGGGATGGCCGTCTCAGTCTCCGCAAGCATCAATGGGTATTTCGGCGCGAAGGTCATTCACCCTCGTTGGGGCTTCCTCTACAACGATTACATGCGCGAGTTTGTCATTGGGCAGCCAGAACATCCTTTTGCGCTGAAGCCCGATGGCATACCATTTTCGTCGATGAGTGCGACGATTCTGTCCAAACACGGGAAACCAAATCTTGTGCTCGGTAGCCCAGGAAGTAAGCGCATCATCTCAACTGTCGTTCAGGTCGTGAGCCGATGGATTGACGACCGCATGGATATTGCTAGAGCGGTATCAGCTCCCAGGCTCCATGTGGAGCTACCCGATCGTCTTTGGATCGAAGACGGCACGATCGCGGAAGAGGTAGAACCTCTGGCGCAGCGAGGCTTTGCGATTGCGAAGCGGAACTCGCCTTTATCGGGGCCGGGAGGTGATCCATATTTCGGAGGCGTTCACGCTGTGGCGTTCGAACGCGGCACCTGGTGCGGAGCTGCCGATTCCCGGCGCGACGGAAGCGTCGTCATTGCGGTGTCTCGACGCTAGCTTGGCGAGAAGAGTATTACCGCAATGTCGTCGGGCTTGCTCGGCAATCCAGATTCCGGATCATTCATTCGCGCGGTACAGGCATCCACGAGTTCCCTGCAGCGAACGTCGATCGACCCGCTTCTGATTATGTCTACGACTTCTGGCTCCGACATGTTGTCGAAGACGCCGTCCGTGCCAAGAAGAAGCCTGTCGCGAGGGCGCAGACGAATATGCGGGCCAATCTCAATTCGCATCTCCGGCGTTCCGACCATATTCGACACGATGTTCCGCTCATCATGGTGTATGGCATCATCGCGATGGATAAGCCCCGCCTCAACTCCGAAACCAACCGGTGAATGCGATACCGTCTGGAGTTTGATCTTTCCCCTCTGCCCGACAATCAGGATCTCGGAGTCACCTGCGTGATACGAGCGAACGATTCCGCTGTCGACCTCGGCCACCGCAAGCGTCGTGGCCGCACCGACGCCCAGCTTCATTACGCTTCGGTTTGCTTCTTCAAATCCGTTGAGAATCCCGTCTCTTAGCTCTTTCTGCGTTGCCATGCAGTCGGCCACACTCGCGACCAACGCCTCAATGGCTAGTCGGGCTGCCTGGTCACCCGCTGGCTGGCCACCGAAGCCATCGGCAACTGCGAGTACGGCGCGTTGCTCGGCGCACGGAATGACTGCCAGAGCATCCTCGTTTGAACTATCTCTGACATGGAATGAACGAGACATTATTGCGATGCTGCCGCAACCAAGCTCGTAGTAGGCTGGTTCAACATCCTGTCCGTCAAGTACCACGAATGACTCTGTGAGGATTGGCCTGGGCATTGTCTAAGTCCGCCGTAAGTTTCTGGCACACCAGGGACAATTGTCCCAGAAATCAGGAAGTACTGTCCATCTGCACCTCGGGCACTTGGCGGTCCCGCCTTCGAAGCTCCATGGGCGGTCAGTTTTTCGCCGGCACGAAGGGCAATAGCGCATGAACGGCATCAGCCATCCACCAGCGCACGCCTTGTTCTTACACCTTCTCTCATAGCGATTGCCATCGTAGCGCAATTCGGTGGCATCGCTGATCGCTCCGCCATAACACCAGGGGCAGAAACGCCAATCCGATTTGACGCCGCGCTTACAACGAGGGCACCGGTTCGGCAAACGAGAGTCGGCACGCCACTTGACAATCTTCGTGCTGCACCACGGACACGATTGCATAGCCTCGGCAATGGGTGCTTTGCATCGATGGCATGCGTACCGGGTCTCCAACTGCCGTCGAAAACGCCTCAGGAACTGGCGCTGCCGGATCGTCCGCCAATCTGCCGTGCTTGAGCCGCGTCCATTTTGGCGCGGACGTCTCGCTGGCCGCGATCTGAGCGCCTTGGCCTTGATTCGCTTGAATGCCGTCAGCATACGCGATGCATCGGCATACCGTTTACGGCTATCGATATGCATGGCCCGTTGGAGGAACGATACAACGTCACGGTGGACTGACTTCCTGACACGCTCGTACCCCGGCGGCGGCCATTCGAACGGCCATTCTGGCAGTGCGCCCGAGAGCATCCGATACAGAATCAAGCCCAAAGAAAAGACGTCGGACCTGAGCGACGGCTTGCCCATGGCCTGTTCCGGGGCGATGTATCCGATGGTCCCGCTTCCAGACGCCGCTAGAGTCCTGACGGCTACTTTGGCAATCCCAAAATCAGCGAGGCGAATACGATTCCCGGAAAACATAATGAAGTTCTCCGGCTTGATGTCGCAATGCATTACGCGATGCCGGTGAGCAAACGCAACGGCCTCGATCATCTGCTCAGCCAGCGACACAATGTTTTCCACCGACATCCGACGGCTCATCCGATCGCCAAGCGATTCTTCACCAAGCGGATAAATCACGACGAACGTCCCGTCGATGACCCCAGCATCCTTGACGGGCAAGATATTCGGATGGTCAAGCTTTGCGCTGATCCGTACTTCACGTCGAAAGTCGTCCAGCGCTTCCTTGGTCAGCAGCGCGGCGTCCGGAACTTTGATGGCGACGGGGACGGCGGCCACGGTATCGTACGCACGATACACCCTCGCGAAGCCGCCTTCAGCAAGACGCTTCACAATTCGGTACTTACCGAGAAGCCTTCCAATTCGTATCACTTCGGTCCCTCAATTCGGAATAACGCAATCCAAGTCCAGTACCTGCGCCGAATTCCATCGACGCGCTTAATGGTCAAGGCAGCCATGGTTGTCATGGCACTCGGATGCTGCACATATTATCTGATTTCTTGCGAAGCAGGTCTAGATCGAAACAATGCGGGAACTGAATCCGCGCGCATTCGGCGCCGTCTACCATGGATTGCCCAGGTAGCTTCGAGCACCAGCTCGCGAATGTTTCTACCGAAGGGACCGGCTGGTGTAACTGGCCGTGGACCTTGCTTCGTCCCGGCGTATGTCGATGTGCGGTCAAGGGCTGTCCCTAGTGTTTATTCCGTACGCCTTGTAAACAAAGGACTTATGTACGCAAAGACCTCGTAGCCCCAAACGGCGATCCTACCAGTATTGAGACTTGCTGGAGGGTGAAATGAGCTTATTCCGCATCGTTGTGTCTTTGTTCAGCGCGTTCGTCCGTACTCGCTCGGAACTCGCACTCGAAAACTTAGCACTACGGCAGCAACTTGCGATCATGGAACGTGAATCCAAGCGCCCGTGATTGCGGAAACGTGATCGTATCTTCTGGGTTTGTCTTAAGCGGATCTGGTCGAACTGGAGAGCTGTGCTTGTGATCGTCCAACCCGACAATGTCGTCCGCTGGCATAAAAAAGGATTTAAGCTGTTCTGGCGATTGAAATCGCGAGGTAAGTCGGGGCGA
>JAJDDZ010000212.1 GCA_029260025.1 Phycisphaerae bacterium
ATGCCCAGGGAATTTTTGTTGCCGGACCTCGGAGAGGGGATTACCGAGGCTCAGATCATTCGGGTCTTGATCAAAAAGGGCGAGACGATCGCTGAAGATCAGTATCTGATGGAGGTCGAGACGGATAAGGCGGCTGTGGAGATTCCTTCGCCTTATGCCGGGGTCGCGACGGATGTTCACGTCAAAGAAGGTGATACGGTCAATGTTGGTACGGTGATTGTCACTTTTGACGACTCCGGGGCTGCGATTTCGTCGGGGAGTGCCTCGGGATCTGCATCGAAGAGTGCGGCGGGTTCTGGCGGGGGTGGTTCTTCTACGGCTACGCTTGCTCCGCCTAGTGCTCCGGTGTCTGGCGGGTCATCAGCATCTGGTGCAGCTTCTCCGGGTGGTGCTCGGAAGACTACTGCTTCGGCTGCTCCTGTTGTGCGGAAGCTTGCTCGTGAGATGAAGGTTGATATTGATTCGATTCAGGGAAGCGGTCCTGGTGGTCGGATTCTTAAAGAAGATGTTCAGAGGGCGGGTTCTGGTGGGGGTGTTGTTCAATCACCGGCTGGTGGTTTTGATGCACCGGTTGCGCCTGTTGGTGCTTCAGTTGTGCCAGCTGCCCGGGTTGCTGTGGCTGCGATTGCTCCGTTGCCGGGTGTGGCTGATAGCGATAAGTGGGGTCGGATCTATCGTGAGCCCGTGACGCAGATTCGTAAGACGATTGCTCGTCAGATGGCTCGTTCTGCCTATACGGCGGTGCATGTAACGCATGGTGACGATGCGGATATTACGAAGCTTGATGCGATGCGTAAGGAGCTGAACGAGGCGACAGGTAACGATCCGAAGATGACGGTTATGTCGTTTCTGATTCGTGCGGTTTGTCTGGCGATTCGCAAGTATCCGATCTTCAACGCTAGTTTCAATCAGGAGACTGGCGAGACTATTTACAAAGAGTATATCAATATCGGTGTGGCGGTTGACTCAGAGCGGGGCTTGATTGTTCCTGTGATTCGGAACGCGGATCAGCTATCGCTTCGTGGGATCGCAACGTCGCTTCGCGGGATTGCGGATCGGATTCGAGCGAACCAGTTCTCTATCGAGGATCTTCGGGGCGGGACGTTTACGATTACCAACGTCGGCGCACTCGGCGGTACGTTTAGCACGCCGATTATCAACTATCCCGAGATTGCGATTCTTGGACTCGGTCGGTCAATCTGGAAGCCGGTTATTCGGGACGACGAAATTGTTAAGGGGCTATTGATGCCGCTGAATCTTTCGTTTGATCATTGTGCGACTGACGGAGCAAATGCTGCTCGGTTCTGTGGTGAGATCAAGAGCTATCTTGAGGTTCCTGCGAAGTTGCTACTCGACTAGAACTTTGAGTCACTCGGGTGCGGTCGCCTCTGCGCGGGGGCGGCGGATTCGTTTTGATTCTTTTCATTTCATATCACTTAGGAAGGACAGCCACCCATGGTTGTAGGTGAGTTTACTCAAGATGCGGATCTTCTCGTTATTGGCGGAGGTCCGGGGGGTTATCACGCTGCGTTTCGTGCGGCGGAAAATGGGTTGAAAGTTACGATTGTCGATAGCTCGCCTAAACTTGGCGGGGTCTGTCTGCATCGTGGGTGCATTCCCTCTAAGACTTATCTTGCGATGGCTGAGACGATGCACGCGGCGGCGAGCGCGAAGCATATGGGGGTTAGCTTCGCGAAGCCCAAGCTTGATGTTGATGCGATGCGTGGGTGGAAGGAATCTGTAATCGATAAGCTTTCTGGTGGTCTCGATATGCTTTGCAAGAAGCACAAGATTGAGCGACTGACCGGAACTGCTCGTTTTGAAGATGGGAAGTACGTTTCGATTGAGGGCGGGGATGTTCCGCGCGTTAAGTTTAAGAAGGCGGTGGTTGCAACTGGGTCGCGGACAATTGAGCTTCGTGGGATTCAGATTGAGTCGGAGAACGTTCTTAGCTCGCGGACGGCGCTTGATTTGTCCAGTATTCCTAAGACGCTCTTGGTGATTGGTGGGGGGTATATTGGTCTTGAGCTTGGGCAAGTTTATGCTGGGTTTGGGTCTAAGGTCACTGTTGTTGAGATGACGGCTGGTCTCTTGCCGGGGTGCGATCGGGATCTTGTTCGGCCGCTTGCGAAACGGTTGGGGGATGATTTCAAAGAGATTTGTCTTGAGACTCGTGTGACGGGAATGAAGGAAGTTAAGAGCGGGATTGATGTTTCGTTCGATGGGAAAAACGCGCCCAAGGTTACAACGTTTGATAAGGTTCTGGTGGCTGTTGGTCGTCGACCCAATACGGCGGATGTTGGTCTTGATAAGGCGGGGGTCTCTGTTGATGATCGAGGATTTATTACGGTCAACGATAATTTTCAGACGAGTAATGCGAAGATTTTTGCCATTGGGGACGTGATTGGGGATCCTATGCTGGCGCATAAGGCGCAGCGTGAGGGGATGGTTCTTGCTGATCAGCTTGCTGGTAAGGATGTCGTTTTTGAACCTCGGGCGATTCCGGCGGTCGTTTTTACTGATCCGGGGATTGCGTGGGCTGGTGTTACGGAAGAGGAAGCGAAGACGCGGGGTCTTGATTTTAAGATAAAGAAGATGCCATGGAGCGCTAGTGGGCGTGCGGTTGCGATTGGTCGGACTGATGGCGTGTCAAAACTGATTATCGAAAACGGTACCGATCGGGTGTTGGGCGTTGGTCTTGCCGGGACGCATGTTGGTGAGATGATTTCTGAGGCTGTTCTGGCGGTTGAGATGGGGGCGGTTGGTTACGACATTGCGACTATGATTCATCCTCATCCTACTCTTTCGGAGATGCTTGGTGAGGCTGCTCATATTGCTCGGTAGTTAAGCCTCTTTTGAGCCTGATGCGATACCCCATGCCGTGAAGATTGCAAACGCACCGAAGATGAGGTCCATACCGCCGAAGTAATCCGCGAAGAAATAGGACATGGCTTCTTTTGCAGTTCTGTTTGTCACTTGTTGTTGGATTCGATCAATAAAGGCCTGTCGTCGGGCGATTTCTTCGACTTCAATCTGCTTTGTAGCTTCTACGACTTCCGTGTCGGATAGAGGGGTCACTTCCTCGGTCGCTTGCGCGTAATACGTGGCCCACTTTTCGTTCGAGACCCTCCAGTCGTAGTCGTCTTTCTCGAAGTGTTCTGCCGACTCATCTTGGACTACTTGGTTGGTTTTCATGTAGATGAGATCTTGCCGGAGGAAATCAGGGTCGTCCCATTTTCCGGATTTTTCCCACCTCTGGTTTTCTTCGATTGCGGTCGTGATTTCTTCGAGGGTCATGGACTTATTCGCGTCCTTGTCCGCTGCCATTACTTTTTCATATTGTTCTCCGTCTTCTGGGGAAATGCCAGCTCTCACAAGTTGGATCGCGACGTTCTGATCGGTAAGCTGGGCGAGCTTCGTTTCGTGTTCTCGTTTCGAGTTTGTGTCTTTTGCCAGGTTGGCTAACTCACTGGGCTCCATAGATTCGACTTTTGTTCTTGCGTCGTCAACGAGACGTCTCCATTCTCTTTTTCCGGGCGAGGGGTAGCCTTCTTGGTCATTGTTTCCGTTTTTTTCTTGCTTTTCTTCCCAAGCCTTGTTGGCGTAGTGCATGATCATGAAGTTTGTCTGGTAGTCTTGATCGTCCCATCTTTCGCCATCATTCCACGCTTTGGCACTTGCGAGATCAGCGGCGATTTCTTGTTCACTCAGTTGGTCGACAGCTTCGCCGTGGATGTTGTAGGCGTTCTCACGGCGCGGGTCGTCCCAGTACCATTGGTTTCGTAACCCCTCCTGTTCGACGCGATGATCTACAAGTTCGAAGCTACCGTCTTCTAATTTTTGTTGGGTATCGGTTCCGATTTGGGCGATGTCGGCGCGTAGTGCGCTAATGCCTGCGGCGTTGAAGTAGATGAAGATGGCGAGTTTTGCTGCGACGATTCCTCCGGCTGAGATCAGGGCTGCGGTTGCTCCGGCTTTGGCATTTCGGTCGCCGTAGCCCCAGGCCATCCCGCCACCGGCTAGAAGTCCTAGTCCCCATGCGATGTAGCCGATTTCGTATTGGGAGATTACGGCAACTGCGAACCAGGCACCGGCGCCGACTAGCGCGCCGGCGGTGCTGAATGCGCATCCTAGACCGAATACGCCCAGTCTCTTTGATATTGAAACTAGTAATCCGTCTGTTGCTTTGAGTTTGCCTACTTTTTTGACGACTTTTCCCTTTTCGCAGTCGTAGCCGCAATGTACGCAGATTCTTTCTTCTGCGGGGTGTTTTTGGTTGCAGTTTACGCAGGTTACTCCGCCTGTTGTTGGTGCGGATTGGGCTGGTGGTGCTTTTTCTGCGGCTGCGGCCATTTCGGAGAGGAAGTCGCTCTCTGTGTCTGGGGGGGAAAGTTCGAAGGTTCCGCTATCGCTTTGTGGGGGAGCTTCGAGTGTGAAAACTTCGGCGCACTTTGGGCATTTTGCCTTTCGACCCAGGTGCTCCTCGGCGATTTTCAGCTTTGCGCCGCATGGACAATAGACGCTGATCCGCCCCGAATCGGACATCGACATCGCTTTCTCCTGCGAAATAACTGGACGTGGGAATCCCAACCACGATGCCAGCATAGCGATTAACGGAGGGGTGCGTCAAGTGAACAACGGGCGGGGTGGATTTGTCTTGGAAGAAATCGAGTCGAATTGGGATGGTACAAGGCTTGGAGTCATGGGGGCTGCGATCCGATAATATGCCTATGGATCTACGAAATGGAGAGGGACAGGCTGGGGGTGAG
>JAJDDZ010000213.1 GCA_029260025.1 Phycisphaerae bacterium
AGTTTTCGTCTCTGTGTGAGGCCGCGCCAATGCCGCGGGGGATGGCTGCGCCTATTCGGACGACGCCGAGGTCTGAGATTTTGATGGGGGTGTTGTCGCTTAGTGCGACGACTGTTGTTCTGATGTCGTCGAGTGTTTCGATTCGTCCTATGCCTTGGATGATGGATTCTTGTCCGCCTTGAACTAAGAAGCCAGCGGAGATGTTTTCGTTTGTGGACTGAATTGCTTCGGCGACTTGTTGGGTGCTGACGTTGTAGGCGCGCATGCGTTGGGGCGAGAGGACGACTTGGTATTGTTTTTCGTCGCCACCGAGGATGGTAACTTGTGCGACGCCGGGAACGGCGAGCAAACGCCGGCGAATGTCGGTGTTGGCGAGTGATCGGACTTCGAGCATGCTGTGTTTGTCTGACGCTATTGCAGCGAATTGGACTTCGCCCATGATGGATGAGATTGCGCCGAGGACTGGTTCGTTTGCTTGTTCCGGGAGTTTGCCAGCGAGGGTTACGAGTTTTTCGCTGACTGTTTGGCGGGCGCGGTAAATGTCTGTTCCCCATTCAAATTCGACCCAGATGACTGCGAAGCCAACGGTGGTTGCAGATCGAACGCGTCGGACTCCGGCTGCTCCGTTGACGGCGGTTTCGATCTGGAACGTTACCAGCGTTTCCATTTCTTCCGGGGCCATTCCGCTGCCTTCGACCATGACGGTGACGGTTGGTGCGGTGAGGTCTGGGAAGACGTCGACGGGGACTGTGCTTGTTACATAGGCACCGGTTCCGAGTAGTACGGCTGAGATCAGTACGACTACAAGTCGGTTGGAGATCGACCATTTAATTAATGAGTTTAGCATACGTCGTCTCCGTTAGTGAGCGTGTCCGTGGCCTATTTCGGCGGGAGCTACTGAGGCGAGTTTGAGGGCGTATGAGCCCTTGGTTGCGACGCGTTCACCCTCGGCGAGTCCTGATTTTACTTCTACGAAACCCCTGTCACGGACGCCGAGTACGAGTTCTCTTTTGATGAAATGTTCCCCGTCGTGGAGTACGAATGCGACTGGTTTTCCGCTGTCCATGACGATTGCGGTATCGGGGATTGCGATTGCTTCGCTTGCGACGGTTGTTTCGAGATAGACGTCGGCGAACATGCCGTCGCGGAAGAGGGCGTTTTTGTTTGGCATCTCGTAGACTACGGAGACTGTTCTGCTATTGGGGTCGATGACCTTTCCGATGTAGACGAGTCTTCCGCCTACGCCGAGAAGGTCTATTCGTATTCCGGGGTGTGAGGCGAGGGTTATGGATGCGCTGGGGTTCTTGGGGAGCTCTGCTAAGTCGAACTCTGAAATGTTTGCTCTTACCCAGACATGGTCGAGGTTGACGACTCGAAAGACTTCCTGGTGGGTGTCATCGAGGTATTCGCCCTCGATGTGTTTGACGGAGACGATCTCGCCGGTAATGGGTGATCGCATGTCAAGGGCGAAAGTGCCGGTCTCGTGAGCGAAGGCTGATGACTGGGGCGATAGTTTGGCGCGAAGCTGTTCGAGTTTCTCGCGTGCTCTTTCGTAGGAGCGTTTCATTGTAGTGGCTGCGCTTACTTCAGCTTCGGCGAGGCGAATCTCTTGAGTTGCTTTGTCGTATTGTTGCTCTGTTCCCACACCTTTTTCTTTGAGCTGTTGGGCTCTGTACATGGAGCTTTGGGCGTACTTTAGTTTTGCGTTTGACTGAATGATGTTTCGTTCGACCTCCATGGCGTTGGTGTCGAGATCGAGTTCTCGGAGTGCGAGTTCAGCTTCGAGTGACTGTAGTTCGATTGCCTGTGAGACGGGGACGGCTGGTTCTATGCGAGCGAGGACTTGACCCGCTTTGACGAGGTCGCCGACTCTTGGGAGTCTTCCATCGACGGGCGGGAGGAGTCTGCCGGCGATTGGGGGACTGATTGCGGCGGATGCTCCTTGTGGTGCAACGATCTCTCCCGGGACGCGGAGTCTGTGGGCCAGGGTTTTTCGATCGAGCACTGCGTAGTGCAGATTGATTTTCCACTGCTGTTCGAGGAGGAACCTTACGATGCCTGCTGGTTCAGGCTTTTCGGATGCGTGGGCTGTTTCGTTCGCTTTTTGAGCGGTTGGGTGGACGACGAGTTGGCCGACGTTGATTCGGTCGTCTGCCTGGTCGCTGACTAAGAGGATTTCGAGTGTGTAGGCTCCTGCGGAATCGAACGTCCATTCGGGGACGAATAGACCATCGCGTTTAGGGGCGTCGAGGATGATTTTCTGAGTTTGTCCACTTGGATCGGTCACCTTGAAGTGGATGGAGCCTGCTCTAATGGGTTCGCCAGTTTCCAGGACGGTTAGATGCGCCAGGAAGCTTGCTGATTGTCCGACGGCGAGGTGGGGGTATTCCATGAAGAGCTGCATGGTTTCGGTGAAGAGGGTCACGACAACAGGGGGCGCCTCTTCTTCATCGCGGCCGGCTTGTCCGGCTGCGCCGTGATCGTGCTCGCCGCCGCCTTGGGCGTTTTGGTCGCAGGCTGGTATTGTCCATGCGGTGGTTGCGGCGAGTAGGATCGCCAGCCACTTTGTTCGTGTTGTATTCATCTGTTGCTCTCTCCGGTGAGCTTGTTTCATGATGGGCGTGCGTTCTTCGCCTTGTTTACGATGAAAACGCGCGCAGATTTAACGATCCATTTCTTGCGCAGAGTTCTTGTTGTGGGTTGTGGGGGATCAGATGAGGATGGCGTTGCTGGAATTGATCAGTGCGGCTGTGTGTCGATGTTCCCGGAGTGATGGGGCGTCTTGTGCGTCGCGTAATGCGTCGTTTGGTGGGGCTGGTTGCACCGAGATACTTGGGCCGATGGGTCCCATCAGGCACAAATGGATCGATGTGGCGACTTCGGATCGCGACCGTTGGGTCAGAAATCCGCTTGCTAGCGTGATTTCGAAGATGTTGCAGCCATGCTCTTTTTCGGAACAGTCGGATTCGGAGGCTGCGTCATGATTGTGGTAGTGCTCGCCTTGATGGTGATCGTCGTGTGGGTCGAAAGTATCTCGGTATTGTCGCTCGATGAGGTGTGCGTGAGCGATTTCTCCGTGGTGGTCGTGGATTAGTAATACGTCGGCGCGGAGTCCGCTCGCCAGGACCTGCGGGGTTACGATCATCGCCATCGCGATGCGTGTCCACCTGTTTTTGAATGGTTTTTGCTGGCCCATAATCCGTTCGTACTCTTCTTGTAGCGGCCCTCTTCGGGGGGTACTTTAGTAGGGTAGCCGTTGGCCGGGTGTGAAGTCAACTGCGCAGGAGGTATGAAAAGTGCGTTTTCGGGTTTCGTTACTGGGTGGTTACGCCTTGAGTCGGGTATTCAGTGCTTTTTCGAAAGCGGTCATCTTTATTCTGAAGAATTCGGCGGTGAAGGACTGGACGAATTCTCGGCCTCGGTCGGTTAGTGCGATGTGGGTGTAGGTGAAGGATACTGTGGATGTGTTTTTTTCGCAGGGTTCAAGGGAGACTTCGAGGGTGCTGGCGTGGGAGTCGGGTGCTACCATGGCGAACTGGATCTTGCCTGCTTGTGGGTCGTGTTGAGTAATGATCCAGGTGGTTGGATCTCCGTTTTCGTTTGGGGTTTGGAACACGCAGCCTTTTTCGGCGATTCCTGAGTCTGAGTGGATTATTTTGGCGGTCCAGCCCGAGACGTATTCTTCTTCGCGGACGGGGCAGAGCATTGGGAAGACGTCGGCGGGGGGCGCGCTAATCTTGTGGACGTAGGTGTGGGTAACATTGGTCATCCTAGTTCGCACCGATTCTGTAAAGGTTTTTTCTTCCGCGGAGGTAGAGGTCTCTTCCGACAATAGCGGGGGAGGCGGAGAACTCATCGTCTAGTTTGTTGATCGCGAGTACTTCAAATGATGGGCCATGCCTGAGGACGTAGGTTGCGCCGTTTCGGCCTGCGACGTATACGCGATTGGCTGCTGCGACCGGCGATGCGTAGACTCCACTGATATCTTCGAGTCTTTCTTGTGCGTAGTGGGTTTTTCCTGTCTTAGCGTCTACGCATGAGAGCATGTTTGAGCTTTTCTTGAGGTAATAGAGGTTATCGTCGTAGGCCAGTGCAGACGGCACATACGATGTGCCCTTTGTTGTTGACCACGCGATGGCGTCAGAACCGGTTATGTCGCCTTTTGCGCCTTGGTACTTTATGGCGAGCATGTTTGGGTCACGGTAGCCGCTCATCGCGAAGAGTAGCCCAGACGAGGTGACGGGGGTTGGTGCGCAGTTGACGCCTAGTCCGCCGCATTCCCAGATCGTTTTTCCAGTTTCAAGGTCGTAGCTTCGGATGCGGTTTGTTGCACTGACGACAACCTGTGGTTTGCCTCCGTCTTCTAAGATCAATGGTGTTGACCAGGATGTTACTTCGCTTCGTGGGTTGCGCCATTTCTCTTTTCCGGTGTTCTTGTCCAAGGCGACGATGAAGGAGTCGCCTTCATGGTCCCAGTTGACTACCAGTGTGTTGCCGTGGAGGGCTGGCGAGCTTCCTTCGCCGAAACCGTTGCGGGTTTTCATGTCGCCTAGGTCTTTCTCCCAGACGAGGTTGCCATCGAGGGTAAGGCAGTATAGTCCGCGCGAGCCGAAGTATGCGAAGACATGTTCGCCGTCGGTAATGGGTGAGGCTGGCGCTAGGCTACCATCGTTATGGCTTCCTTCGTGCGGGATTTCTTCTCTTAGCGTTTTTTGCCAGAGTGTTTTTCCGGTGTTTCGGTCGATGGCTATGAGCGCGAACTGGTGTACTTCGCTCGGGATGGATCGACCCCTGCCGCCTCCTCGCCGACCGCCCCGATTGCGCTCGCCCCGTGGTCCTTGGGGTCGCTGGCCTTCGCGTTGTTGTTCGCCTTTAAGGGTGTTTTTGTTGCTTTGGCTCTCTGGTCGCTCTTTCTGCCGGTCCTGTCGCTGTCCGGCTCGTTTTTTCTGGGCAACCGGGCCTGTAGGGATGGCTGATTGGAGATAAATCACGTCGTTCCAGATTATGGGGGTGGATAGACCTTGGCCAGGGATTTCGACTTTCCATTTGATGTTTTCTGTCTCGCTCCATTTGGTGGGCGGGTTTGAAGATGTTGCGAGGCCGTTGGCGCTTGGGCCGCGCCATTTTGCCCATTGTCGGGCGGAGTCGGGGTTGGTTTGGGCCGTTGCCGTTGTCGCGAGTAGTAGTGCGAGACCGATTGAGATGCTTGCCTTGAACATGATGGGTCGTGCTCCATTCGTACGGTTAATCCGTTATTCCGTTTTGGATTGTATAGGCTTGCCGGTATGTTGAGAACACATGTGGGATTTGTCTCCTCTTTTCGTTGACGGATTGATTGCCTGGGGGCACGATAATTGCATGGACGGCAGGTATTGGGACTGGGTTTGCTCTGTTTCGGAGGCGATGCGATGAAAGTTTTGATTGCGGACAAGTTTGAGAAGAGCGGGGTTGGTCGGCTTATTGAGGCTGGTTGCGAGGTTTCGCACGAACCCGATCTGTCGGGGGATGGGCTTTGTGACGCGATCGCGAAATTTGATCCGCAGGTGCTTGTGGTTCGTAGTACGGAAGTTTCTGGGGCTGCCCTTGAGGCGAGTTCGCGATTGAGCGTGGTTGTTCGTGCGGGGGCGGGTTATAACACGATTGATGTCGAAGCGGCGTCTCGTCGGGCGATTATGGTTGCGAACTGCCCGGGTAAGAATTCGGTGGCTGTCGCTGAGCTTACTTTTGGACTGATTCTTGCGCTGGATCGTCGGATCGTTGATAATGCCGTTGATCTTCGCTCCGGGAAGTGGCGGAAGAAGGAATACGGGACGGCTCGGGGGATCAAGGGTCGGACGCTTGGGGTTGTTGGGCTTGGTCAGATTGGTCGAGCGGTTGTGAAGCGTGCGCAGGCGTTTGAAATGCGGGTTGTTGCCTGGAGTCGGTCTTTGACGGATGACGTGGCTGAGGATCTTGGGGTCGAGCGGTGTGAGAGTCCTGCTGATGTTGCTTCGAAGTGCGATGTGTTGAGTCTTCATCTTGCGGCGTGTGCTGAGACGAAGAATCTTATTGGGGCTGAGGTTCTTTCGAAGTTGAAGCGGGGTAGTTATGTGGTGAATACGGCTCGGGCGGATATTTTGGACTACGCTGCGCTTGCGAGGGCTGTGAAGGATCACGATCTTCGGGTTGGGTTGGACGTTTTTCCTGATGAGCCGGGGGGCGGTGAGGCTGATTTTCGTTCGTCGATTATTGATAGCGGAGGGGTTGTGTATGGGACGCATCATATCGGCGCATCGACGGATCAGTCGCAGGAGGCGATCGCCAAGGAGACAGTTCGAATCGTTGAGGAGTATGCGCGGTCCGGTCGGGTTGCGAATTGCGTGAATCTTTGTGAGAAGTCAGTGGCGAGGTGTGTGCTGGTGGTTCGACATCGAAATAGGCCCGGCGTTTTGGCGCATACGCTTAATGAGATAAGCAAGGCTGGGGTGAATGTTGAGGAGATGGAAAACGTGATCTGTGAGGGCGTTGAGTCTGCTTGTGCGCAGATCAAACTCGATGCGCCTCTTGGGGAAGAGGCGGTCGAGAAGATCAAGTCAGGGAATGAACATATCATTGCGGTGACTTTTTCGTCGATCGACGAGTCGTAGTGTCGGATTATCTCAGTCGCGGAACCGACGATGAAACGGCGTTCGGCGTTATCGCCCCGGCTTTTCCTGGCGATCTTCCGTATTGTCTACAGATGCAACCTAAGCATTGGCGTGGACTGGTTCTCTAGTTTCGTTGAGGGCTGGGTTGGACTCGGCGTCTGCCGGGGTTGGTATTTGTTCGATGTCAAGTGCTTGGGCTAGGTTGCTGTGCAACTTTGTCAATTCGTTGGTGAGTGCATGTATCGCATTGTTGCTTGCTTGCTTGTCGTTGCTGCTAATGTCGTGCGTAAGGGCGAGCAATTGTTCGCAGGTGTCGAACTGGGCGCGTTCGTTGGCTCTTAGCGTTTCTGTCGCCTGTACGAACGACTCGAAGATGTCTTTGAACTCGTCTTTCTTGCGGAGCGGTCTTGGTGTCGGGATTCTTCCGGCGACGATCTGGTTGAAGTAACCTTGTAGGACGAGTAGCGGACCGCAAATGCGATGGGATGTTATCACACTGAGGGTGATGACTGTTCCGGCGGTTAGTAAGGAGAATCCGAAGGCGCACAGAAGGATCACGAGTCCTGCGTCGAAGCTTGCGGCTACGGGATTGACGAATCGTTGTCGCGCTGCTTCGAACAGAGTTCCATATAGGACGCAGCTTAGCATTGACGTCGCAATGAAGACGCCGAGTCCTAGCATGACTGCATATTTCCATTGGAACGCGGGATTGACGAGGTAGCTGCGTCGGCGGTTTGTTTCGTTCGGCGTCTGGGTGTTCTCAGCATTCATCTTGGTCAGCCCCTATTCGTTTTCGATCGCGCGGTTCTGCGCGACTCGGTAACCTCACCAGTTTTGGCGCACTTGCCAGGGATGTGCGCGGTGTGCCGGCGTTCGGCACGTTCGTCTGGACAACCGTACGATACAGTCAACAGGTCATGGGTAGTTTTCGTTTGGCCGGGAACGTTTTTGGTGCTTTGTCTGGGGTTAGCGGACTGGTGTTCAATCGGGCTGAGTTTTTCGGATCGTACGGTTGAGTGATGGCACTCATACTCTGCATGTATCGCGATGAGTGGGATCTGCTGTGTAGCAGCATTTATTCGTGTTTTGTCGCCTTATGTAGTGCGATCGTGTCATTCTGTTTTCGTCGGCTGCGGCGATAACTAAAGATGCGTTGTAGTCGGAAGCGAATGGATTATCAGGCCTTTGAAAAAGAGGGAAAAAAGTGATCGGCATATTTTGCGTGTCGTGGAGACGGATCGTACGTTTCAATCGACATCCAATAGGGCAAACCAATCGCAAGATTGGGACGCAAAGCGTAGAGTCCCGCAGGAGCGGGATTGTCGCGCCGCCCGAACAGTGCGCTTGTTGCGTGCGTTCGGAGGGGTGGGGAACGAAGTCAATTCCCCAAGAGGGCGTCCGATGAACCGTGTGATGTCAATCAAGAACGATCCCTACCGACGAGGCGCTATCGCTGTCTTTGTCGCCATCACTCTAGTCACGCACTTCGCGTGCGCCTCCCTCGCCGTTGACATGGGCTACTCTTGTGCGCTTATTCCTGAAGCTCAGAGCGCGGGTGCGTCGGGTGCGCTCGGTTGCACGAATCTCCTAGCAGACAAATTGTCCGACGCTCCAAGCGGTCGACTTGATCGTTTGTCTTCGATGATTCAGGGGGCGCACCGGTTTCACTCACGCCAAGGTCAGATGACTGATGTCGGAACTTGGGACTCGGCCAATGGATTTTTTCCTGAGTTTCGAGGCACGGAATCGGAAGCATACGCGAAAGCTGCCGGGCGCGAAGAGATCGTGGTTGAGGGCTGGCCTTGTGGAGCAGCTTGGGGTCCTGAAAGGGTTTGGGTTGCCGGGAATCTGGCTACGGAAAGCGATCTCGCGTGGGTTGGGGCGCTGTCGCTGCTCGGAAGGTCTAGTCTCATGCAGGCGTTCTTGGTGAAGTGGGGACCGGTCATGCTTGGTTGAGCGCGGAAACGCGTCGAACCAATTTGCGATTTCTTGTGATGGAAACAGAACGGACGAAATCTTGGGCTCCCTTGGGTCTGCGAGAGCGAGTTGGATCGCTTTTTCGTGGTACTACGGGTGCGACGGCTTCGGAATACGCTGTGATCCTGGCGCTAGTGATCGCGGCCGCGTTGGTTTCGATTAACGTTCTGGGGACGAGCGTCACCGGATCGTTTACGAACGTCGGTGGGAACTTGGCTGCCCTGTCGCGTGGCGACGGTCCGGGGTAGGCGAGGACGAGAAAAAATTCTTGCGACTGTTCATTCTTGGTTGCGTTTCGTTTGAACTAGATTGAAAAATACTGACGATCACCTCACTGCCGCCCGTTGCGCGGAATGCGGCGGGGGGGGCGACGGTCGTGGGCGACTATGCTCCGGAGCATAGTCACCGCAGCGAGTGGAAGCGATGACTGGAGCAGGTTGTGGCATTGAGTGGAGGAGTGCTTACCGGTATGGGGCGCGGAGTTTTTCGCGATCTGCTCGGTGGTTATGGTCGATGCGACTTGGAACTATCAGCGGCAACCCCGCCGCCCGTTGCGTGGATCACGTTGGTGGGGAGCCAATGATAGCGGTGTAGTTGGAAGGGACGGCAAGGAAGAAGGTGCTAAGATGAGTGGTGATGGTATTGTCAGTGGGGACGAGGCTGCGGTCTCTCGATTTCTGTCGCGCGTGTGCGTAGATGCCGATTCGGATTCCTATTCTGGAAAGCGGGATGCGAAACGGTTTACTGAGGGCGCTGCGCTCGAAGTGATTCTTGATCCAAGAAAGCCGACTCGGATATCTAACGTCTACATGCATAATGCATCGGATGGCGGTTGTGCGTTTTGGTCGAAAAAGAAAATCAGTCCTCGAACGATGGTTCAGCTTCGAGCCTGCGGGGAAGATGAGCCTGATCCTTGGGTAACTGGGTGGGCGACGCACTGCACGGTTGGGATCCGCGGGTTTCTTGTTGGTGTTTCGTTCGAGAGTGAATAATCTTGGGGGTCTACTGTCTGGTCTATGCTGAGGTCGTCGCGTATTGCGAAATTCCAGTTGCGGTGCGGTGTTGCATTTTTACTCTACGGTTACGCTTTTGGCGAGGTTGCGCGGTTTGTCTACGTTGCAGCCGCGGATGACGGCGGCGTGGTAGGCGATGAGCTGTAGTGGGATTACGGTAAGTAGTGGTTGAAGTGGTTCGATCGTGTCGGGGACGTAGAGGACGTGGTCTGCTTGCTTTGCGATTTCGCGATCGCCCTCTGTTGCGATTGCGATGATGCTTCCGCCTCGACTTCTGACCTGCATCATGTTGTTTATGATTTTGTCGTATTGTCTCCCGGCTGTCGCGATAACGACGACGGGCATTCCCTCCTGGATTAGCGCGATGGGCCCATGTTTCATCTCGGCCGCGGGCAATCCTTCTGCGTGGATATAGCTGATTTCTTTTAGCTTTAGCGCGCCTTCGAGTGCGACTGGGTAGTTGTATCCTCGACCGAGGTATAGCCAATTCTCTCGATCGGTGTATATTTGCGCGACCTTTCTTGCTTCTTCGGCGGTGTCGAGAATTCTCTTAATCTGTTTCGGTATGGCTGCGAGTGCTGCGATGAACTCGGCCGCGGCGCAGGGTGAGAGATGTTTCCGTCGTCCTAAGAAACATGCGATCATGGCTAGGACGGCGACCTGTCCTGTGAACGCTTTTGTGCTCGCGACGCCGATTTCTGGTCCAACGTGGAGGTAGACTCCGGCGTCCGTTTCTCTCGCGATCGTTGATCCTACTACGTTCACGGCGCCGAGCGTGAGTGCGCCGCGTTGTTTAGCTTCGATGAGGGCGGCGTGTGTATCGGCGGTTTCCCCGCTTTGCGAGACGGCGATCAGGGCTGTTCCTTCATCGATAACGGGGTTTCGATAGCGAAACTCGCTGGCGTATTCGACCTCCGTCGGGATTCTTACGAGCTCTTCGAAAAGGTACTCACCTACGAGGGCGGCGTGCCACGCTGTTCCGCATCCTGTCAGAATGATTCTTTTTGCGCCGGTGAGTTTTTTGGTGCAATCGACGAGTCCGCCGAGTCGGATCGCGTTTTCGTTTTGATCTAGCCGGCCGCGCAAGCAGTTTTCGAGGACCTCGGGTTGCTCGAAGATTTCCTTGAGCATGAAGTGGTCGTATCCGGCGAGCTCGATCTGTTCGAGTGACCATTCGATTTGTTGGACGTCTTTTGCGACGGGTATTGCATCGAGCGTAGTCAGGCGAAGTTCATCGGGGGTGATGTGGGCGATTTCGCCATCGCCGACGTAGATGACTTGTGTCGTGTGGGCGAGGATAGCTGCGGCGTCTGACGCGAGCAAGTGCTCGCCCTTTCCCACGCCAATGATGAGTGGGCTTCCTTTTCTAGCGGCGACGATGACGTTCGGTTCGTCAGCACACAAGACGCCTATTCCGTATGTTCCCGAGACTTCGCGTAATGCTTTTCGTACAGCTTTTTCGAGGTCGCCTTCGTAGAACATGGCGATGAGTTGTGCGAGGACCTCGGTGTCGGTTTCGCTCTTGAATGTGACGCCCTGGCGCTGGAGGTAGGTGCGCAGGGCGCGGTCGTTTTCAATGATCCCGTTGTGGATGACGGCGATTTTTCCTGAGGTGTCGGTATGGGGGTGTGCGTTTACGTCAGTCGGTGGCCCGTGCGTCGCCCAGCGCGTGTGTCCTATTCCGGTGGTTTGAGGCATCGAGTGATCGAGGACTTGTTCTAGGGCGCTAAGTCTGCCGGCGGATTTTGTAACGCATAGGTTTTCTTGGTCGATGAGTGCGACACCTGCGGAGTCGTAGCCTCTGTATTCTAGTCTTCGCAATCCTTCGACAAGGATTGGCAGCGCGGGTCGATTTCCCACATATCCGATGATCCCGCACATACAGAGGTCTCCACAAGGTCTTGGGCGGCGCGAGATCGTCTAGCGCCACTACGCATGTTTCATCCAAGAGTATTATCGGTCCCGTTCGCGCCGGAAGCAAACTGCGAACTACTGGTGGGGATGCGATCGTTGTTTTTGATCTCGATTCAGGGTTCTTTGCGACGGATATGGGGGCGGGTTAGTCGCTTTCCGCGTTTCCGCAGTTTCGCCCTCGGGCCAGGCGACATAGGCGAACGACGCGGTCTATGAGTGGTTGTAGATGGGGATGAAAGCCCGTTGCTCCCGGGTTAGTGTACGAGCATCATCGTGAGACTAGCCCACCTAACACAAAGGAGCAACGGACATGGACGATTGTAAGGTTTTTGTCGGATTGGACTACCACAAGGATTCCGTACAGGTGTGTGTCGAGAACAAACTCGGTGAAGTACTCGTCAACCGCCGCTGCAACAACAGTTGGCAATCCATCGTGAAGGCGGTCGATGGCCACGGAACCGTCAGTCGCGTCGCCATTGAGTCATGTAGTGGTGCTGCCAACCTCGCCGACGAGTTGGTTCACGAAGCTGGTTGGTCGGTTGACCTGGCTCATCCCGGATACGTTCACCGCATGAAGGGCAGCCCGGACAAGACCGACTTCAGCGACGCCCGTATGCTGGCTGACCTCGAACGCGTGGGCTATCTGCCCAAGGTGTGGCTCGCGCCGCAAGAAGTTCGTGAACTGCGACGACTGGTCCGTTACCGCCAGGGTCTCGTCAACGATCGCCGCAACACCAAGCTCCGCGTCAGCGCCTTGCTTCGCGACCAACGGATCGGCAATGCGCCAGCTGGTCCGTGGACCAAACCGTGGCTTCACTGGTTGCGCAACAACGAATCGCTCAGCGAGCAGAGTCGATGGATCATTGATCGCCTGCTCGCGAAGATGGACTTCGTCATCGCCGAG
>JAJDDZ010000214.1 GCA_029260025.1 Phycisphaerae bacterium
GTCGATTGGGGTTTCGCTGAGCGAGGATTTTCAACTCGAGCCGGAGCAGACTACGACGGCGATTATTACACACCATAAACAGGCGAAGTATTTTAACGTTCGGTAAGTTGATTCTATGGGGTGGACGGTGCTCCCTTGGCACCTTGACCGTGTCGTGCGCGAGTGCCGTTCTCTAGCTCCCTTACGGTCGTTGCTCTGATGGATGCGGTCCACAGAGCGGACCCAACGGGGATGATTAGACTGGAAGCCACTGGAGGTCTTGCCGCCAGTGGCTTCTATTGACGTTTGTCTTTGGACTCCTAACGCTCTATCCGGACGCAGTTATTCGCGGGACGTATTTGCTCGCTAACTCTATTAGGAGGCGGCGCTTCGGCGTGGGCGGCCGCTTCTTGGTCGGCTTTTTGTGCTGCGGCCGCTGCCTCCTCGCTTGGGGGCGAAGCGGTCGCTGGCACCGCCACCACCACCACCACCACGATTGCGGTTGCCTGATGAGCCTCGTGATTTTCCTGTGCCGTTTCCTTGTGAGGCTAGTGCTTCGGCTGCGTTGTAGCCTGGGAAGTCTATGGCTGGTTGCAGCACCGTTCGGAGTAGGCGCTCAATGTCACGCAAGCTGCCGTGGTCTTCGCTACTGACGAACGAGAGGGCGGTGCCGGATGCGCCGGCGCGACCTGTACGTCCAATGCGATGGATGTAGGTCTCTGGTTCGTTGGTCAGGACGTAATTGATGACATGCGAGATGTCGTCGATGTCTAATCCGCGAGCGGCGATGTCTGTTGCTACCAAGACGGCGGTCTTGCCTGCTTTGAATGCGGCGAGGGCTCGGGTGCGTGCGTTTTGACTCTTGTTGCCGTGGATGGCGTCTGCCTTGACGCCGGCGCGACTCAAGTGACGGACGACCTTGTCTGCTCCGTACTTTGTTCGCGTGAAGACCAAAGCCCGCGAGATGGCGGTGTGGTCTAGGAGGGCGGACAAGAGAGCTGGTTTTCCGTCTTTTTCAACTCGATAGGACCAATGGTCAACGGCTACGGCTGGTGCGGAGACGCGCGCGACTTCGACCGATACGGGGTTGTCCAGAATGTCTCTGGCAAGTTTTCGAATCGGAGGGGGCATTGTGGCAGATAGCAGCAGGGTCTGGCGTTTCTTGGGGATCTTGCTGAGGATTCGGCGGATGTCGGGCATGAAACCCATGTCCAACATTCGGTCTGCTTCATCGAGAACTAAGATTTCGATTGAATCGAGCGAGACTGCGCCGTCTGACATGTGGTCTAGAAGGCGACCGGGTGTTGCTACGAGAATATCTACGCCTGCGCGAAGGGTGCGGAACTGTGGGCCCTTATTGACGCCGCCGAAGACGGCAGTGTGTTTGAGTCTTCCGAATTTTCCGTAGGTGCCGAAGCTGTCGGCGATCTGGACGGCTAACTCTCTTGTTGGGGCGAGCACCAAGCATCTGACTTTTCTTGCTGGAGGTCGCGGTCGTGGTTTACCGTCGTTTTTGTAATTGGTTCTGTGTTGCGGCGGTGGGGCGTCGCCCAGGCGCTGCAGGATTGGTAGTGCGAATGCGGCGGTCTTGCCGGTGCCGGTCTGGGCACAGCCAAGGACGTCTTTTCCATCGATGACTAGAGGGATGACCTCTGCCTGGATGGGGGTTGGGGTTTCATATCCGGCGGTGCGTACCGCTTCCAGAAGCGACTTATCAAGTCGCAGGTCTTCAAAATTCATACAGAGATATCTCTTTCGTTGAGGAAAATCGTGAGGGGGGGACGTGGTTAAACGTGCGGGGCACCCGCCAAAGCTGTAAATGCCAATCGTAAACAAGCTCTTTAGTATTGCCCCAAGAGCTTGGGCGCTGGAATTATACGTTACGGCTGATTTTTTGTCAAATGGTCTGTTCTTGGGGTGTGAGAGGGGATGTTGGGGGTTTTTCGGGTGTGTGAGGGCTGTGGGACTCCGCTCGTCGGCCGGATGCCGGGGCCGCACTTTTGCTGAGTAAACGCGTCGGAGTTTTGTCGTCTGTGAGTTTAGGTAGTTTAGATTGTTGACAGGTTTGGTTGCGGGGTTTATTGTCTGGGGCTTGGATTTGGGTTTAGGATTTACTCGGGTGCGTTTCTGAAGTGCTATATGCGCTGTGGGAATTGTGCCGGCGCGTCATGTAGTCCCACGCGGTGGGTTTGCGTTTGCGTTTAATGTTTAATGAGAAACTAGCATGCTTCCCACAAAGAAAATATCGAAGACTCGCACACGTACTCGTCGTGCACACCATGCCCTTAAGTCGACCAACCTTTGTGCTTGCCCGAAATGCGGTAAGAGCAAACTTCCGCACGCTGCCTGCCAGGGTTGCGGATATGTCAGTGCTAAGCTGACGCTTCCGGTCGGCGGTCGAGACGACACGTAATGGGGATTCGGGTTGCGGTGGATGCTATGGGGGGTGACTTTGCCCCGCGGGCTGCCGTGCGCGGTGCTGTCCTTGCACTTCGCGAGACCGATGAACTTGATATAACGCTTGTCGGTGACGAAGGTCAGATCTCTGCCGAACTCGAGTCGGCTGATGCGAATGGCGTGATCAAACGGATCCGTATTGTTCATACCACGCAAGTCGTGGGGATGGACGAAGCTCCTGTCGAAGCGATCAAACACAAGCGCGACTCTTCGCTTGCGCGGATGGTCGATCTTGCCGCTGGTGGCGAAGTTGATGCGGTGTTGAGTGCTGGGAATACCGGGGCTTGTGCTGCGGCGTGTCAGTTGCGACTTCGCCCTTTGCCGAGTGTGTCTCGCCCTGGTATCGCGGTTGCTATTCCTTCGTTTCATGGGCCTTTTGTGCTGTGCGATGTTGGTGCGAACATTCAGGCGAAAGCTCGACACCTTTACGAATATGCTGTGATGGCGTCGCTTTATGCGGAGCGGGTTTTGGGTATTAGGAACCCTCGTGCCGCGATGCTTTCGATCGGTGAGGAAAGCGGGAAAGGGACAGGACTGGTCAAAGAAGCTCATGCGCTCTTGTCGGCTGATCCTCTGCTTAATTTCATCGGGAATGCTGAGGGTCGTGAGCTTTTCTTGAATCGGTGCGATGTTGCGGTATGTGATGGGTTTGTTGGTAACATTGTGCTGAAGTTCGTTGAGGGGCTTGCTGAGGGTCTTTTTGCGACGATCGAGCGTGAGTTCGAGGACGAAGCGCCTGAGCTGATTGAGCGATTTTCTCGTGGTCTGGATAGCGTTCGCGAGCGACATGATTATAGTCGTTACGGTGGAGCGCCTTTGCTGGGAATTAACGGCGTCTGTATAATTTGTCACGGTCGAAGCAACGACGTTGCGATCAGCAATGCTGTGAAGGCGGCCGGTCGTTTTGTTGAGCAGAAATTTATTGAGGCGATCACCGAACGACTAGGGGAAGCTGCCAGCGCGGCGTAGACTCTCAATTGGGCGCATTAGTCATGAGCGACATCATTCCGGTTCGTTTCGCGGGCACTGGTTCTTATCTTCCTGAAGAAGTTCTTGGGAACGACTATTTCGAGAAGATTCTTGATACGTCTGACGAGTGGATCGCAACGCGTACTGGGATTCGCGAGAGGCGTCGGGCGAGCAAGGACGAAAACACGTCAATTCTTTCGGCGAACGCGGGTCGGGCGGCAATCGAAGACGCTGGGCTGACTCCGGAAGACATCGACGTGATTATCCTGGCGACGGCGACGCCGGATCATCCATTTCCTTCAACGGCAGCTTTTGTTCAGAGTCATCTTGGTTGCGTTAATGCTGCTGCGTTTGACGTTGGGGCTGCTTGTTCTGGGTTTCTTCATGCTTGCTGGATTGCTGCTGGTCAACTTCAGGCGGGGATGGCGACCAATGTATTGGTGATCGGGGCTGAGACGCTTTCGCGATTTTTGGATTACAAAGAGCGCGGGGTATGCATCTTGATGGGTGATGGCGCTGGGGCTGTCGTCATGACGAAAGCTGAACGCGAGGGGCAGGGGATTCTGCACGCGACACTTGGTTGTGACGGGACCAAGGCTAAGCATATCTGGATTCCTGCAGGTGGGGCGGCGCTTCCATCTTCTGAGACTACGGTGGCTGAGCGGATGCATTATATGCAGATGAAAGGGCGGGATGTTTTTAAGTTTGCGGTGGTGAAAATGACGAGCCTGATCGACGAGGCGATGGAAAAGACGGGTTTGTCGCCGGATGATCTGAAGATGGTCATTCCTCATCAGTCTAATCTTCGGATTATCGAGGCGGCGCGGGAACGGTTGGGGCTTCCGGCTGAGAAGATCGCCGTGAATATTGAGAAGTACGGAAATACGTCTGCGGCGTCTGTTCCGATTACGTTTGATGAAGCTCGGCGGGCGGGAAAGCTTGCTTCGGGGGACAAAATAATGCTGCTGGCGATCGGGGCTGGTCTTACTTGGGGCTCGATGGTTTTTGAGCTTTAGGGGGATCGGAATTGTCGCGTTGATCAGAGATGGACTTAGAGGTTAGAGGTTTATGACGAAGACGGCAGTGATATTTCCGGGTCAGGGTGCTCAGTCGGTTGGGATGGGCAAGGACATTTACGATGCTAGTGGGCGTGCTCGTGAAATTTATGCGCAGGGTAGCGAGGTGCTTGGGTTTGATATTGCGGCGCTCTGCTTTGAGGGGCCTGCAGAGAAGCTTGAGCGGACTGATATTCAACAGCCGGCGATTTTTGTGACTAGCGTCGCAATCTGGGAAGCTTTTCTTGACGCTGGTGCGGACCGGAATCGGTTTACGCATATGGGCGGGCTGAGCTTGGGTGAATACACGGCGCTTTATGCGGCCGGGGCGATTAGCTTTCGCGAGGCTGTGGAGGTTGTGCGTCGGCGTGGGGAATTAATGCAGGCTGCGGCGGTTGCAAGCCCGAGCGGGATGGTTTCGCTGGTTGGTGCGGATGCTGAAAAAGCTCGGACGGTCTGCGAGGAAGCGGCGCAGGGGGAGGTTCTTGGGGAAGCGAATTTTAACTGTCCCGGTCAGATCGTGATCGCCGGATCCAAGAGTGCTTGCGAGCGGGCTGTTGTTGCGGCTGAGGGGGTTGGTTGTCGGGCGATTCCGCTTGCGGTGGCTGGGGCGTTTCACTCGCCTTTTATGCACTCGGCTGCTGAGGGTCTTTCGGTTGTGCTTGCGGGTGCGACGTTTGAAACGCCGAGAGCGCAGGTCATCTCGAATGTGGATGCTCACTATCACGGCGATGCCGACAGTATCCGTTCGACTTTGTGCCGGCAGGTTACGCAGCCAGTTCTTTGGGAAAAATGCGTTGGTGCGATGCTGGCCGATGGGGTCAGCGATTTCGTGGAGATCGGGCCCGGGCGGGTGCTGACTGGTTTGATGCGCAAGATCGATCGGAAGCAATCTATTACAAATATCAGTAAGGCGGAGTCGCTTTCATCGGGGGCGGCGACAGCTGCGAGCTGAATTGAGAGCCGCGTAGAGGAATCAAACATGAAGGATCGTATTGCTATCGTAACTGGTGCGAGTCGTGGGATTGGTCGTGGGATTTGCCTAGAGCTTGCGAGTCGGGGTGCGACTGTTGTAGCCTGCGCCAGAAGCGAAGGGCCGCTGGCGGAACTCGCTGCTGAGGCGAAAAAGCGTGAGCTGCCTGGGACGATTGATCCTCGCGTGTTTGACGTTAGCGTACGAGAGGCGGTCGAGCCGCTTGTGGAAGAGGTTTCGGGCAAGTACGACCGCATCGATATTCTTGTGAACAACGCGGGTATTACTCGCGATGGCCTGATGATGAGCATGGATGACGATCAGTTCGAGGACGTGCTTACTACGAATCTTCGGTCTGTTTTTTGGCTTTCTCGTGCTGTTAGCCGTTTGATGGTTCGGCAGCGTTACGGGCGGGTGGTGAATGTTGGTAGTGTTTCTGGCGAGTTCGGGAATGCGGGTCAGGCGAATTATGCGGCGAGCAAGGCCGCGGTGAGCGGATTTACAAAGTCGATCGCTAAGGAGTTTGGAAAGCGAAAAATCACTTGCAACGTGGTCGCGCCTGGATTTATTGAGACGGATATGACCTCCGGGCTTCCAGACGAGCTAAAGGCTGGGGCTAAGAAGATGATTCCACTGGGGAGATTCGGGGATGTCGAGGAGGTTGCCAAGGCGGTAGCCTTTTTGGCGAGCGACGACGCTGGTTATATCACAGGGCAGGTTCTGGTGATCGACGGGGGTCTGAATACATAGTTGGCGGGGGGGGTATGGTGCTTGCGGGGAATATCTGGATCGGGAAGATTTGCGAAATGGGTTGTCTTTGGATAGTATCCGGGTCGTGGCCCGGAGGTAAACGGGCATCGGATGAGATTTTGTTACTCTGGAGGTTCCGGTAGTGGCTTCAGCTGAAGAAATTAAAGACAAGGTCATCCAGATTGTCAGCGAGCAACTGAGCGTCGACAAGGGTGAAATTACACCTGCGACTTCGTTCGTCAATGACTTGAACGCTGACTCGCTGGATATTGTAGAGCTGGTGATGGAACTCGAAGACGAGTTTGATCTAACGATTCCGGACGAGGAAGCTGAGAAGCTTGCGACGGTCGGTCATGCCATCGAGTACATTCAGAAGAACCTCTCCATCAAGTCCTAAGCCGATCCGGCGAGCATCGCTATGAGCCGAAAGCGTGTGGTCATAACGGGGATGGGCGCTGTCACACCGTTTGGTGTGGGCGTTGATCTCTATTGGGATTCTCTGCTCGAAAGTAAGAGTGGGATTACCCCGATTTCGCTGTTTGACCATAGCGAATATGACACTCATTTCGGTGGCGAGATTCCGGGGTTCAAGGCGGATGCGTATCTCGATCGCAAGTTGGTAAAACGACTGGATCGATATTCGCAGCTGGCGATGGTTGCGGCGGATGAGGCTGCGAAGATGGCGTGTTATGACGTGTCTTCGCTTGATCCTGCGCGCGTTTCGGTGATTTTCGGTTCCGGAATCGGGGGCATGATCGAGCTTGAGCAACAGATGGCTCGTTTGATGACGAAGGGACCAAGCAAGGTATCTGCCTTTACGATTCCCAAGCTGATGGTGAACGCTGCGGCTGGGAACATTTCGATTGCTCACGGCGCGAAGGGGAACAGTAGCGCGGTAAGTAGTGCATGCGCTTCTGCTACTCATGCGATTGGGGTTGCTCTGGAGATTATCCGTCGGGGGGAAGCGGACATTATTTTCACCGGTGGGTCTGAGGCTGCTTTGACGCCACTTGCGACTGCTGCTTTTGCCTCGATGAAGGCGCTCAGTACTCGAAACGATGAACCTCAGCGTGCGAGCCGGCCTTTCGATAAGGATCGAGACGGGTTTGTTCTTGCTGAAGGGGCCGGGGCGATTGTTCTTGAAGAGCTTGAGCATGCGAAGAAGCGTGGGGCAACGATCTTCGGGGAACTGATCGGTTTTGCGGCGTCTTCTGATGCGGAGCACATCACGCAACCCTCTGAAAGCGGGGATGGGGCTGCGGTTGCGATGCGTGACGCTCTGGGAGATGCCGAGGTTTCGACGGTTGATGTTGACTATATCAATGCCCACGGAACGAGTACGCCTTTGGGTGATCTTGCTGAGACGGTGGCGATCAAGCGCGTTTTTGGTGAGGTGTCTAAGAAACTAATCGTTAGCAGTACGAAAAGCGCGATGGGACACTCATTGGGCGCTAGCGGCGGACTTGAGCTGATCGCTTGTGTTCGGGCTGTTCAAAACGGGGTTGTTCCTCCTACGATCAACCTTGATGAGCCTGGGGAGGGTTGTGACCTAAACTACTGCCCACACAAGCCCCAGGACCGCAAGATTCGCGTTGCCTTAAGCAACTCTTTTGGATTTGGCGGGCACAATGCCTGCCTGATTGTTCGGCGTTTCGAATAGAATGGGGTCGATTCTCGTCTGAAGCGTTCCATCCGCGGTTGGGCGCAATAACTTCCTGCTCTCGTGCGAAATTCGCTCAATTAAGCGGTCAATCCCTCTTAGTCGATAAACCTGCAACGGGCGGATGTTACGCGCGGCAGTTGAGATCATATGGCAGCACCATTGGATACGCTTGACGAGTTGTTTCGGGTACAGCCTCCGCGGCCGAGTCGCCGGGGTCCTGGGCCCCCGCTTTCGGTTCGTCCGCGGGAGATCGAGCGAATATTATCTTTGACTGTTCCTGTCGCTGTGAAGCTCGCGCAGCGAGAGATACCACTTGAAGCTATTTTGAAAATCACGGTTGGAACAATTCTGGAATTTGATATTTCGGCTGACACGGAGTTAGCGTTGACTATTGGCGCGTCGACCATTGGAAGCGGTCAGGCGGTCAAGGTTGGGGAAAACTTTGGGCTTCGCGTCTCGCGGATTCAGTCGGTTGAGGATCGCATCGCGGCGCTGCACAGCTAGTGGGTGACGGTCTCGTGGTTGATCAGGGTCGGGTGCGACGACGCGGGGGTCATCATTGCTTTACAGTGGGCAGTTACGCTCGCCTGCAGGGCACCGAGATTGTATCCACCTTCCAGAATCGAAAGCGTTCGCCCGCTGGTCACGGTCGACGTAATATCAATAGCTAGCGTCGTCATCTTTGCGAAGCTCGATTCATCCAGGGCCATCTTGGATTGCGGATCGTTATTGTGGGCGTCGAATCCGGCGGCAATGATTAGCAACTCGGGCGAGAAGCGATCACACACCATCGACAGAATTTTCTCGAACCCCATCATGTAATTTGCTTCGGTCGTTCCTGGATCAAAGGGGGCGTTCTTGTTGAATCCTTCGCCGGCTCCT
Source organism: Phycisphaerae bacterium (assembly GCA_029260025.1). Classification (GTDB taxonomy): domain Bacteria; phylum Planctomycetota; class Phycisphaerae; order UBA1845; family UBA1845; genus JAJRUK01. The sequence goes on from JAJDDZ010000214.1 coordinate 8,729, forward strand.
GCGCCGTAATGTTCGGTTCCGCCGGCTGCGGGAAAAAGGTCGGATTGATGGAATGAGAGGGTGTATACGGAGGGGTCTTCCCAGAAGATTTCCTGTGTTCCGTTGCCTGGGTCGTTGTCCCAATCGAGGATTAGGACTCTCTTGACGCCGAGGAATTCCTGGGCATATCTCGCGGCGATTGCTACGTTGTTGAAGATGCAAAACCCCATCGCACGCATGGTGTTTGCGTGGTGACCTGGGGGGCGGACTGCGCAGAAAGCTCGGTTTGTTTCGCCCGCTTTGATTGCGTCAATCGCTACGCAACCCGCACTCGCCGAGAGAAGGGCCTGTTCGAAGATGTCAGTTGTGGCTGCGGTGTCTCCGTTGTCGAGGAATCTGCGCGAAGATGCCCCCGCTTGCTGGACGTTTCGGATGTAGGCTGGGGTATGGATGAGTTCTAGAATCGATGCGGGCTTTGCGACGAAAGTTCGATGATGCAAGTCGGGTATCGCTGCTCGAAGGTGGTCCGGCGAGATAACTTGCAACCTCTCTGGCCGCTCGGGGCACATTCTTCCGGGATTGCGCTGGGAAAGCGTTTCGGACCAATAGTAGTGGAAGGGTGCTTTTGTCATCCGATTGCTCTACCGAGGGTTTGGCGCAACTTGAAGCGGGTCTGCTGGAGGGATTCTTCAACGCCTCTTGTTAGTTGATCAATGATTGCGGATCGGTCGATCTTCTCTAGTTTCAGCTCTTCGTGGACGTAGTTTTTCTTGTCGCGTTGCGATTTCGTAAACCCGATGGTGTCGAGAATTCTCTCCATGGCGGGATGGGCTGCGAGGCAACTTACCGAGTAGAGCTGTGAGCCGAAGCGGTCGAGGAGATCGAGGAGGGCGGCGGTTACGAGAAGTCTGCCGATTCGCAGGGACCGGAACTCTGGGTCGACGATGACTAGATCGATTCGTCCGTATGAGGTGAAGGGGGATTGGCGGCGTGGGTTGTTCTGGACAACGATTGATGTAACGCCGACGGGAACTCCGTCGAGCTCTGCGGCGACGAAGAAGGTGCGTGCCCCTGCCTTGTTGCTTAGGTCGTCAAGGCAGCTTGAGAGTGATGGCTCTAAGCAACGAAACCGCTTGTATGTTTCTTGGTCTACCAAGACTAGTCCGAGGCGGTCGCCCTCGGGGATTCGTTCTGCGACCTTCGGACTGAGTTTTGGCGTTCTAGACTGAAGCACATAGTGATTATCGACCGCGAGTGCAGACCTCATTGGTTTGGATTTGTTGCCTGCCTGTCGGGGAGTTTGATGGGGTTGTTTTTGGTTTGTTTTTCGGACGTTCTAATGAGGGCTAATTCGATTGTTCCAGGAGCGAGCTTGCTAGCGATTGTGCTTCGAGGGGAGTGTCGATTTGCTCGTTTAGCTGTGCTCTATAGACCGCGTTTAGGACTTTGCCAAACAGCGGTCCGGGGACGACCCCCATTTCGATGAGGGCAGCGCCGGGGAGAAGGGGTGGGGGGGTGACGGTGTTCTCGGGGATTGTCCCGGCGCGTTTCACGAGATTCAAGTGGGGCGAAAGATCGGCGTCTTTGGCCATGAGGTTTGCCCGGAATAAATCGGTGAGCATCGGCCAGGCGCGGTGGGCCATGAGAATTTTGAAATCTGCGAGTTCAAGGGATATTGCCTGGCTTGCGGGAGCGAGCGAGGCTAGTAGCCATAGAGCGTCGTCGGTTATGCGGTTGCTTAGGCGGAGGGATCGGCAGACTTTCTGGGCGGAGGATCGCGAAAGACCGCCGAGGAGGGCAGCGACCGCCTGGGCTGGGTCGATCGTGTCGCCAGTGGATTTTCCGAGTACGGCGGCGATATGTTCACATTGATCTTTGGCAGGAGAGAACTCGGGAGATAGGTGCTGATGCAAGCCTAGCTCTACTAGAAGGTGGAACCCTTTCTCGCGAGAGCGGGAGGTTATGAGTTCCTCTAGCTCCATCCAGATGCGCTCTGGACTGATGTGGGCGAGGTTGGGGGCGAGCTTGGTGATTGCTTCGCTTGTTGATGGTTCGATTTTGAAATCGAGTCTTGCTGCGAAACGTGGAGCTCTAAGGAGACGCAGGTAGTCTTCGGCGAAACGCCGATCGGGATCACCAATTGTTCTTAGTACGCCCTGCTGAATGTCGTCCCTTCCGCCGACGTAGTCGATGATCTCTTCGGTTTTGGGATCGAGGAAGAGTCCGTTGATCGTAAAGTCGCGGCGGCGGGCGTCGTCTTGTTCGGAGCCGAAGGTTACTTCATCCGGGTGTCTTCCGTCTGTATAAACGCCGTCTGTTCTGAAGGTTGCGACCTCGATGTCGTGTTCATTTCGACGTACCAGTACGACGCCGAATTTTGCGCCGACCAGTCGCGAGTTGGGAAAAAGTTTTCGTACTTGGGCGGGGGTTGCGTTTGTGGCGATGTCGTAGTCCTTGGGTGTTCGCGATAGGAGCATGTCTCGTACGCATCCGCCGGCGAGGAGGGCGCGGAATCCACCATCGCTTAAGATCTTTAGGACCGCTGCGGCTGAATGGTATGGGGAGTTAGTTGGGAACTTCATAGATGAAAACCGTTAGGCCGTTGGAGCCGACTTTTCGCTGGTCGATGATACGCCATGATTCTGCGCAATGGTTTGAAAAGTCCACCTTCTTGGGGTGGTGAAGGACTACGAGGCAACCGGGACGGACTGATTCTCGCAACCCTTCCAAAAACTTCCAGACTCCTCCAGTTGGGGATACGTCGTGTGCTTCCTTGTACGGCGGGTCGAGGAAGATAAGGTCGGGGGCGTTGTCTCCTGTAAGTGTCGCCACATCTCGCCAAGCGTCGCGCGAGATAATGGTGGCTGACTGCCTGGCGTCGAGTGTGAATAGATTTTTTCTCAGCACGGAAAGGGCGATCCGGTCTCTTTCAAAGAATGCACAGTGGGCTGCGCCTCTGGATAAGGCTTCCAGGCCCATCGACCCTCCGCCAGCAAAGACGTCTGCTACACGAATTTCAGGAAGTTCGCCGAGGCATGCGTAGTGGTTGCCGAGCATGTTGAAGATCGACTCCTTGACCCGGTCTGGAACGGGGCGTGTTCTTGGCGATTCTGGTCGGTCGATATGCCTTGATTTCCACTGTCCGCCGATGATTCTCATGCTAACGTCGCTCGTTGCTGTTCGTTGTCGAATTGACCGGTAGACTGTACAGTCGCTATAATCGCTGGTGAGCCGGGGTTTGCAAGAGTTTTTCACGAACCTTAACGACAAATGAGGATTAGATCGCAATGGGATCAAACGCCTGTGATCACTGTACAGCCGCGTGCTGTCGGTACGTAGCTATTCCGCTGGATAAGCCTAAGTCTGCGAAGGATTATGACGACATGCGGTGGTACCTGATGCATGATGGGGTCATCGTTTTCGTGGAAGAGGGCGATTGGTACATTCAATTTCAAACGCGATGCAAGAATCTCGGACTCAATAGCATGTGTCAGGTCTACGAGACCAGGCCTATGATTTGCCGTGAATATGAGGCTGGCGA
>JAJDDZ010000215.1 GCA_029260025.1 Phycisphaerae bacterium
AGGGGTATCGAAAATACGTCGTCGAAGCACCTTTGGCGACAACCTCGGCGTTCTTGATCGTGACAAGTTCGCCCGCGCCAGCGCTCTTGCGAGCTGCGATAGAAAAGTCCACCAGACCGGCCGGAAGGAACTTGTCATAAAGCCATTCCAACTGTTGCCACCCGTGGATGAAACTCCGCTCTCCCGCCGGTGCTCCTACCTTCCGGCTCGGAAGGGTGAGGTTCGCGAGCTTGATCTCGGCATCGAAGGCGACGTCGTCGAGTGAACTCCATTCGCCGACGCCACCGGTAATCGTCGCGGAAACTTCGCAGTCCGCGCCGTGGAAATTTCCGTTGAACTGAGCTCGTACCTCGTCCACGGTTACATGAATCGTTCCGTTGACGTGCGTAAACCGAAGGTATCGTTGGTCGGGAGGGATTTCGGTTTCGTCCTTACGAGATGGAATCGAAACGGTCGCATCGTTCAGGTCGATGGTTGCCGATCGACCTTCTTGGGAGTGGCCGTCGCCTATTAGGTTGTAGTCGCGCGCTCGAACTGTTCCGCCCAAACCGAGAAGGTCTCGCCAGGCGCTTGCGCCGTCGTATCCCGCGTTGATCGCGAGCATAACTGCTTCGACCGACATGAAGGGTAGCCCGCCGCGAACGTTGCGTATGAGTCCGGTGGACAGGTCGACCTGCGAAATTCCAGACGTCCCCGGCGCGTCCCCGCTCTGCCAGACGACATCGTATAGGTCGGTGTTCTTGTTCGCCGCGAGTCCACGAACCGTCAGGCGAAGGTTTTCCACGGTTCGCAAGTCCTTGTCTCGCAAGCTCAAGACTCGGACGCGGGCGTCGAGAAGCTCAACGGTGGGCATGACCATTGTGGAGGTCGTTCGGTTGGGCTTGCGTGAAAACAATGTGCCCAAGTTTGTCTTCTGCGACTCCGCATCGTGGACGATTGTGCAAATCGGGTCGATGGCGAGCAACGAGCGTATCACGAGTCTTCCGCTGAGGGCTGCCATCGGATCGTGTTCGATTTGGATTTCATCGCAATAGAAAGCGGTGCCCGCTGAGTTTGCGGTGGTCGCAGAATCGGTTGGCTGGGCGAATTTCTCGGTGAACGGGTCGCTTATTGCGACGCCGTGGAGTCGGACGCCGTCGAAAAGAGAAAACGACGCCTCTTTGACGCTTACGCGACTTCCAAAAAACCCTTGCAAGTAGGCTTCTGCGTCTGCGCGGACACGAGCGGAATTGGTATAACGTTGATAGAGTACGCCAACGACACCGACAATGAGCAACCCGATCGCGCCAAGAATGAAAGCGGTCTTGCGCAGGCGATTCGGTTTTCGATTGGTGGTGGCTGTCACGGAACTAGCTTTCGCAGTGTGTCGCCTTCGCCGTCTTGCACCGCATCCACACCGCAAGGATCGCTGCCGCGCCCAGAATCTCCAGCGTGACAACCGCAGGAAGTCTGTATCGGACGCTCCCGACGAAGATGCTGTGCAGGGCTGTAAAGTATACCGCCGGGAGAACAAGTAACCCAGCTATCCACGGGGCTGATTCGTCTCGACGCGTAAGCAGGATGATACCGCCAGCGATCGCTAAGGCGAATGTCGGCAGCGACCACGCGCCCGCGATGCACCTGACTGCCGTGGATTGATAGGATTCGACATTCGGAATCGGGTTCCACATTCGGCCAATCTTGATGATCGCGAGGGTCAAGAGGCGCCCAGGGTTTTGACGCATCTCATGCGTCGCCCCGGTCATGAAATAATCATTCCACTGAAGTTCTGTGAGGTCTGCGACTTCTGGCGATGCTTTTAGGTCGCCCAGGTCGCTCGTTCCGTCCGCCTGCGGGCCTACGCCGTCATAGAGCGAGATTCCGCCCCGCGTCGTAAGGAAGACGGTTCTACCCAAGATCGCGTTGTTTCGCATCATCCACGGAACGAGTGTCAGCGCCACCAAGAATAAGGTTCCGCCAATGAATCTGATGGCTGAACGGTCGAAGAGTCTGCGTATCGCAACAAAAAGCAACACTAGAAGCACGAGCCCGACGCTTGATTCACGAACATGTACGCATAGCGCAGAAAGCAAACCAACCGTGACGATTTTGCCAGCGCGGATGGTCGGTGAGTTGCCTGTTACTAGCTCCGCGAGAGCGAGAAACAGGAGTAGCATCGCTAGGATGAACGGGGTTTCGGTCAAGAGTAGCGACGAGGAAAACACTAGAAAGGGATCAAATGCCACGAGAATTCCCGCCATGCATCCAACTCGGCGATCGAACAGCCGTGCCGCCAGGATGGCCGCGAGGGCGGCGGCTGATGCGCCGAGGAACCAATGAAAGATCTTTGCGAGATGAACGCCGTGCTCGAATCTGGCGAAAACTGACAACATGGCTGGGTAGAGCGGCATGCGCGAGGCGCGAAATCCGAGCTCGTCGCGCATCCCGTTTCCCGATGCGATAGATTCGGCGATCAGCCAGTATTGTCGTTCGTCCGGAAATTCGAGAACCGGGGCGGTCTCTCCGCGCGTTGCGTTGTGGTAGATTCCGAAGGTCGCGCGTGACGTCAATGCGACAAGAAACAAGACGGCTATCATCTTCCACGTCATGCGATTCGCCGTCGTCGTTATTGCGGGCGTTTGGCAAGGCCTTTCGTGTGTGGCGGCATCGCTCACTGCGAAATGGACCTCGCCTTAAGATGAAGTGCACGCTTGGTGAGGCTCGTAAGTTTTGCGCGGTCGTCGATGCGGTATCCGACAAGCCAGATCGGTCCAAGTTGGTCGCAGAGCATAGTTATGTGTGGACGAAGGGCGGGATCGACCTTCTCGTCGGCGAGAAAGTCCGCTACCGACTTCGAGCCCGGCGCTCCCAGTGGGAAAAATCGGTCACCCACGCGGCGACTTCGGACGACAAGCGGGGCGCGTATGACGTCGAGGTCAACAACCTCGTGCAACCGACCGGGGGTTCGCCGGAGTTTCTGAATCTCGCCCGAAGCAAGCTCTTGGATTTCGCAATCGATCTCCATCGCTCGAATCGGAAGACTCGTTTTGCCGGGGAGATGGATCGCGACTTGCGGAGCAAGGGCCTCCCGCGGTTGGTCCGATGGAAGTGAGAAAATAAGCTGATGATAGCGTTTTTCGATCGTCATTCCCCCGGGGAGTTGCGTTTGGCGACCACTCGCGGGATCGGCGATCAGATCGAGAGCGGAGACGAGGTGGTTGAAGGCGAGGTCTTGCTCGCCAAGACCAAAGGACGCGTACGCAAGGCGAACCAATTCTGTTTGGACGATGCGACTTTTCTTCGCCATCGCCCCCGCGTTAAGTGTCAATGTTTGATCATTGCGAGAGACGACGAGCGTATCGAACGTTCGCTGAACCGTTTCGCCAAGAAACTCTTCAAGCCATCGTGCCTGTGATCCGAGTCGCGTGAGCGCATCGCGCACCTGCGGGTTTACGTCTTTGGTGAGCGCTGGCAAGATAACGTTTCGGATACGATTTCGCATGGGTTCGTTTGATTCATTGGTCTTGTCTTCTCGAAACGCGATCCCGGCGCTGGCGAGATACTCGCGAATCTGTTGGCGCGTGAAGTTAAGCAGCGGGCGCGTAACCGAAATATCGCTCGCAGGACTGATCGCCCGTCGCCGAGAAATTCCCGCAAGTCCGCGCAACCCGGTTCCACGCAGAATCCGATGGAGAATCGTCTCCGCATTGTCGTCCGCATGATGAGCAACCGCGACGGTCTTCGCGCCGACGTTCAGGCAAACACGCTCGAAGAAAAGATATCGTTCGCGTCGGGCGAGTTCCTCAATTCCGATTCCCTCTTCCGCAGCCCTTGCGGCGATGTCGCGGACTTCGATTGTGCACGAGAGGGAGAGGTCGTCACACGCAGCCTGGACAAACGCCGCGTCATCGTCGGCGTCGTCTATCCGCAGTTGATGATTCAGGTGGGCGACGTGGAGTCGAAGCTCCCAGTTAACTGTTGAATTGAGTTCTCGGAGTAGGTGCAGGAGCGCCATCGAATCGGCACCGCCCGAGACTGCCACCACGACAAGATCGTTGCGATTCAGGATTCGCTGGTCCAACAATTCCTGTGCGAGTGATTTTATCATAACAGCAATAATCGCAGCAAGGCGTACACGACTTTCGAGACGCGTTTCTACCAAGTGTACGCCTGCCGACCGAAGGGGTCGACATAATTCTCTAAACGCCAGCATGTTTTCATATTAGGGGTCCGTAAGTCTTTGTGGAATATACATTTACGGATGTCTCGGCAAGTCGCCGCGTCGTTGGTGGGAAAGGGTATGCGTCGTGGGGCTTTTCATCCGACAGTGAGAGGGCTTGGTTCTTGCATGACCTCCTCTTGGGTGGGTGATAGTGTGGGTTGGGGTGTGCAGAATCTGTGAAAATCGTTATCCTGCGCTGTTTCGCCGCTGATCAGTGACCCTGTGATTTGCCCACAACTAAGGTCGCCCGATTGGACATAAGGTAGTTGACTCCCTTTGGAGACCGGACGTTGAGCAGTGATAAGCCCACAAAGAATCCATCTGCGTCGCGGCTAGCGCCCCATGCGGATCGTCGCATCACCAATGGGAATGGTAACGGAAGCAGTACCCCGGCCAAGTCCGCCGCGAATTCCAAGTCGAAACCAGTCGCGAGTGAGAAGCCGCCTGTGGTGGCTGCTATTGTGAAGCGGCGGAGCATGTATCAGAGCGTCATGTCGCAGTTCGACAAAGCTGCCGATTTGATGCGTCTTGATGGGAACATCCGCAAGATTCTTGCGAAAACCGAGAACGAGATTTCCGTCAATTTCCCGGTAAAAATGAACGACGGACAGGTCGAGATGTTTACAGGGTATCGGGTTCAGCACAACGACGCGCTCGGTCCGTTCAAGGGCGGTTTGCGGTTTCATCCGGGTGTGGATCGTGATGAGGTGCGGGCGCTTGCTGCCTGGATGACGTGGAAGTCTGCCATCGTCCAGATCCCGTTCGGTGGTGCAAAGGGCGGTATCCAGATGGACCCGTCGAATTATTCAATAGCAGAGCTAGAACGCATCACGCGACGGTTTACGTTTGCACTAGGTAGCAACATCGGTCCTGAGTACGATATTCCCGCTCCGGACGTGAACACCAATGCGCAAATTATGGCGTGGATTCAAGACACATATCTGTCGACGGTTCCACCAGCCGAGCGGCAGCGGAACATTCACGTCGTCACAGGTAAGCCCGTCGTTTCCGGCGGATGCATCGGGCGTGACAAGGCGACCGGTCAGGGGATTGTCTTTACGATCGTAGAGTGGGCGAAGGATCGGGGCGTTTCGCTAGACGGTCTGACGTTCATGGTGCAGGGGTTTGGGAATGTCGGTTCTTGGGCAGCGCGACTTCTGGTCAATCTTGGTGCGATACTTGTCGCGGTCGAAGACGCCACTGGCGGAATCCGCAATATGGACGGGATCGATCCGAACGATCTGGCTCGGTATGCCCAGACTCACAACGGCATCCGCAAGTATACAAAAGCTGACAGCATCGACCATATTATGCTTCTAAAGACTCAGGCGGATGTGTTTATCCCCGCTGCCTTGGAAAACCAGATCACCCAGGATACGGCCCCTTGGTTGAAGGTGCGACTCGTGGCAGAAGGGGCGAACGGTCCGACGACCCCAGAGGGGGACGCCGTTTTGCAGGAGCGCAACATCGATCTGATCCCCGATATCTTGTGCAACAGTGGCGGCGTGACCGTTAGTTACTTCGAGTGGTTACAAAACAAACGAAACGAAGTCTGGGAACTTGAAGAGGTCGATGCCAAGCTGAGTAAGAAGATCACGAGCGCCTATCGGCGCGTGGGGGAGGTCGCGGCGAAGATGAAGACCGACTGGCGAACGGCCGCCTATGTTGTTGCTCTCTCCCGACTTGAGACAGTCTACAAAGAGCGAGGAATCTTCCCGTAGCCTGCGACGCGAACTTTCCCCTGGGAAGCCTAAGGCGACCCGCGCGGCGAGACGCCTCCGACGGATATGTCGTCGAGCCTTGTCTCCCACATTCCCTCTTGTCTGAACGTGATCTGAATGGTCGCCGGTCCGTTGACGAATTTCGCTGGAATCGTCAGCGAGAATTGGCCGTCATTTCCCTGGGACGTGCTGGGTTGTTGCCCACCTCGGCCATAGTTTGCGGAGATTTCCGTTAACTTGCCGTTATTCTTCTCGATCTGATCGACCCAGGCGAAGAACTGTTCGTCCTTAACCGTGTCATCAAACGACTGCGAAGTAAACTCGCGGAGCTTCGCCATCGCCACAGGCCGATCGATCGACGTTGCGTCGAACACCGGGGAAATGGCGGCTATGGTTCCGATCAACTTTGCCCCGGCCAGAACCGCAAACAGGATTCCGATCGAGACCAGCCCGGTCAAGATCGAAATCGGCAGGGCTGCAATCGCTAGGCCCATCCCCCGTCGCTTTCCTCCACTAGTTACAAGAATCCCAACGATCCCCAAAATGAACCCGAGAATTGCGGTGACCCCAAGGAAACCCAGCAGAGAACAGACAAAGGCTGAAATCGCCAGGGCGCTCCACGGGGCAGGTCCAGTAAGTCCGTCCGTCGGGTCTGCATAGCCGCCGTGTTGTCCAAGCGGCGGCGGGGTGGTCGGGGTTGGCATCTGCGTCATTGTGATCTACTCCCAAAACGGGGGCTTCTTGCGGCGGTGTCCATGCAAACCGTCTTCGTTCGGGGGTGAATCGTACTTTCGGCGCGATTGAGGGTCAATTGTTCGGACTTGTTAGATACCGCGGTTGCTTGACGAGACAATTATCTCGCCCGTATGATAGGAGGAAGCTGGGCGGCGTCTTGAGCTGCCCCTCAGAGGTCAAGGGAATCTCGGCTGGCCCCGCCGAATTTGGCGCGTGCGGGTCAGTTCCTTGTACATGCTTAACTCGTCGCCGGGGCGATCCCCAGACGAGCGTGGCCGCCTTGATCTGGTTGCTAGGAAACGTATCGCGGCAGACCTTTTGCCCCGCCACCCGCGTTTTTGCACCACCAACGGATGGGCTCGAGCCTACCTTAACTGGAGTAGTTCCTGATGAGACAGCGCAGTGTTTGGAATTTCGGTCTTTGTTGTATCGTCGCCGGGATCAGTTTCGCGGCGGTTGCGATTGGCGTGGTCTCGTGTGGATCTGCCCCGACTCCGTTCTTGGTGCAAGGTCCGGGTACGGGTGAAAACAGCCCCCCGACGCTTGACTTCATCCTTCCAGTGGCGAATCTCACTCGTGGGCAGGGCGATCCGTTCCTGATTGAATGGACGGATGTTGATACGGACGACGACGCAACGATAAGCTTTTCGCTTCTCAACGTCGATACTAACGAAGCGGTGCTGCTGATTTCCGGGATCTCCGAGAATCCCGATCCGGATTCTCGAACCGTCGATACGTCACTGATTCCGCTTGGTCTTTACAATCTTTTTGCCGTCATCAGCGACGGCATCAATACCCCGGTTACGGAGTTCGCAACCACGGTCGGGACCAATGCTCAACGGATAACGTTGCGCCTCGTGGGTGAAGGCGAGGGCAGTTTGACTGAGCCGCCATCGGTCGACGTTCTGAGTCCCAGCTTCGATCTAAGTGTAACGCAAGACGATACATTTGTTATAAGTGCTGTTCCGGACCGGAATGCTGTGTTTGACAGGGACAGCGACGTGACCGCTTTCATCGTGTTTGATCTCGACCAGATCCCAGACAACGACGATCCAGCGAATCCTGACCCGTCTCTCATTATCGTCCACTCGGCGACAGAACTCGCCGGTGGGCGAACAACGTTCGACTCGCGGATAACGGTTGACCTCGCTACGACGCCGCCGCGCCCCAACGGCGCGCCGTATTTTATTCGAATGACCCTGACCGATGGCGTTAACCCGCCGGTCCACTCGTATGCAGCCGGGCAGATCAATATCGTCCAACTTGCATCGGGTACGGTTGATCTTGCGGGGATCGGAACGAAAATTTCTGGGGCTCGGTTCTACGGGTTCAATCCAGGAGCGCACCTTGGTTCGAAGATCGGCGGGGGCTCCGATTTTGATGCTGACGGTGTGGACGACTTAGTCATCGTCGCTCAGTTCGGTAACCCGCAGAACGCAGGAAATGTCGGTGAGGCGTACCTCGTCTACGGGCAACTAGGTGACGACGGTGGGAAAGGGAATCGCTTCGGCGGAACCATATCGGCGAACACCGTGAGCGCTTCTGTCCCCGGCGTGATTCTGCAGGCACCACCTGTGCGAACGCAAGCGGTCGCGAACGATAACGCCCGCACCGATGGAATTACTGACTTTGACTTCTTTCCGGATGCGACAGGGGACGGTCGTCCTGAACTGCTTTTCGGGCTATCGCATGTCCATGCAGCTTATGACTCTACGGACTTTGATCCAGGCGATCAGCAGGGATTCAATGCATTCTGTTATCCGGACAACCTCGTAAACAACTTTTCCGAAGACGGAGCCGGAAACGACGAAGGCTGGTATGCCGGCGGGATGGCCGTCGTGGTCAACAGTACAAATCGCGACTCATCCCCTCTTTTAACGCCGAGGCAGGCGCGTTTGGGTACCACGTCGATCGCGCTTGAACTCGCTGGCCAACGATCACAGATTCTCAATACCGAGGGCGTTTCGGGGACTGGGGATATCTTCGCGCGGGCTGACAACAACGGGGCGACTGGCTTGGTTCAAACCGGAGGCGTGATTGCTGAGCAGGCAGAACCGGAGGAGATTGATCGTGTTGCTGGAGCGAGGCTAACACCTGGCGGATACGATTATTTTTTCAGCCCCGCGATCGAAGAGCCGCGGAACGGGTTATGGGGTCACCGCGTCGGAACCCTGGGTGACGTAACGTCTGATGGAACCACCGATGTCATCATCTCGGCTCCTTTGAATGAACGCTATTTGGCCGATATCGTCGCTAATCCTCCCACCTTGTTGGCGTTTAGCCCACAGTTTGAGAGTACTATCTTTAAGGCAAGCCTCACAGTTTTCCCCGGGTGGAACTACAACTCTCCGTTCTGGCGTGACACCGGCGATGATTCAGGTGCATCAACGATTCCGGCGCTCGATCATTTTCGTTTTCCAGCCGGATCTTGTGACGCGCCAACTCGGGGGAGGACCTTGAGTTTTCCGGTCGATACGTTCGGCATATTCGCTGAGGAGCTGGACGATTTTCTGACAGATGGCCAGTCCGCCGGCGACTTCAACCAGGACGGGCTTGACGACATTCTTTGTGGGGCGAGGCTAAACGACCGAAGTCCTAGCCTCAAAGATAGCGGGGCTTCGTACATCATCTACGGCCGCAACGTCTTAGGTGACGTTCATCTTGCAAGTGCCGACAATTCAAACATACGACCGCCGATGGTGCGTCTTCGCGGAACCGGCGTCGGCGATCAAATTGGATGGGCTCAGACCTCAGCGCGGGATGTGAACGGCGATCGGGTAGACGATATCTTTGTCTCGTCGCCGAAGGTCGATGGGGGATTTGTGACGCGAAACTCCTGTGGTTTGGATTTCAATGGTGACTCTACTATTGATCAAAATGACTTCTCGTTGGTGACTTTTGAAGATTGTATCGCCCGCGTGGGCCGTGACGTGCTGACCTCAGAATTGTGCAGTGCTTATGACTACGACTTCGACAGCGATATTGATGACCAAGACCGGTGTGTTTTCTGCTGTCTCTCCGACAGTTGCACGCCCGACGCGAGCTGCGTTCATGGTACCAACGGGGGCGACTGTTGTGCGAACATGGCTGACGAAGGTTTTGTTGGCGTAATTTTCGGCGGTCGGTTCCTCGATGGCGACCGGACCATTACTCAGATTGGCACGACCGACCTTCCCGGGGCTATTTTCCGAGGTGGCGCCGTTGGCGATCAACTTGGTATGCAAGTTAATTCAGCGGGGGACTTTAATCAGGACGGATTCGGCGATCTCTTGATCGTCGCTCCAGGTGAGACACGCAAGGACTCCGCCGGGCGTGACCGCCTGGGTGTCGTCTACCTAGTTTTCGGTCATTCGCGCATCATGGAAGATATGCCGACCAATGGATATGTTCTTTCTGACGCTTCAAACGGAGTTGGTTCAGATCTCTTGCCCGGGATCATTTTCCTGAGTCCTTACCTCAAAGGCACGGTCAACGAGGCTGCTCCGATTGAAGCAGCCCTCATTGGTGACATCAACAATGACGGCTTCGATGATATCGGAATCGGTAATCCACGTGCGGACTTCATCGACCTGACCTTCCCGCAGGGCCCCAACGCACCCGGCGACGATCCATCGGCTGGTCGCCGCCGCGACGCCGGAGACGCGTACATCGTCTACGGGAGCAATTTCGGTAGCAACCGATAGCGCTGACGGACTCGATCCCGCGATTATTCAACCAAAACGCCCCCGGACACCCGTTTGGGGGCGTCTTTGTGCGCGGAATCCTCAACTTACGGGTCTCCGATATCGAACCGAGGGGGCGATCGCTGCGTAGTATCCGCAACTGACCTTCCACCCGTGGGGAGGGGGGCTTGCTTCAGGTTGGTCGTCACGAATCGACCGTGGCCTGGAATCGGACGCATTTACGCAGAATTGAATCGACACGGGCTACGAACTCAGGATAGGACAATACATGGCTCATAGTCACATGCGAGAGATCGAGGCCGAGACGAGCAAGGCGAGTCTTCTCCTGGTTGGGACCTTGATGGGTGGGATGCTGGTGGTGACATCGTTTGTCGTCGATATCCCATTCGTAGCTAGCGCGCTCTTTCAGATTGACCTTCCCAACAGCGCTACCGGTCGTATGCACACACCCTACTCCGACATGATCGCTCTACTCGGAGCGCTCTTGCTGGGCGCGCCGCTTGTCTGGCATGCGCTGACATGCCTGCTGCACGGTCATATGCATATGGACGAACTCGTCGCCCTCGCCGTTGCAGCTGCGATCGCCTTGGGCGAATATCAAGAGGCGGGGATCATCGCTTTTTTCATGGTCGTGTCGAACCTGATCGAGACGCGTACTGCGCTCGGCGCTCGGGCGTCGATCGAGTCATTGCTTCGGTTAACCCCAGACAAGGCCCATCGTCTGACGCCAGGTGGCGGCGAGGAGGAGGTCGATGCGAAGGAGCTTCGACCGGGTGAGGTCGTTCGCGTCCGCCCCGGCGACAACATTCCCGCCGACGGCGAGGTCTTGGTGGGTGAGTCGACCGTGAACCAGGCAAAAATCACGGGTGAGTCGCTCCCGGCCGACAAGGGCGTGGGCGCGGAAGTCTTTAGTGGAACGAATAACCTGACGGGTATGCTTGAAATTCGTGTGACAAAGGCCGGCGGCGACACGACACTCGGTCGCGTACAACAGCTCATCCTCGACGCCGAGAAAACACGCATCCCGCTAATGCGGTTCATTGATAAATACGCTGGCTGGTATACCCCCACGATTTGCATGCTCGCCGCCGTCGTCTGGTTTTTCTCCGAGGACAAAGACGTCGGCATGCACAAGGCGATAACAATGTTGATAAGCGCGTGTCCGTGTGCGCTAGTCTTGGCGACACCGACAGCAATGGTCGCTGCTTTGAGTTGTGCAGCCCGACTTGGGATTCTAATCAAAGACGTTGTGCAGCTTGAGTTCGCGCGCACGCTAACGGCGGTCATCTTCGACAAGACGGGTACCCTCACCACGGGCGAACTTTCTGTCACCCAGATGAAACCAGCCCCAGGCGTCGAGGGGGCAGAGCTTCTGCACTCGGCTGCTTCGGTTGAGCAAATGAGCAAGCATCCCACTGCGCTGGCGGTGGTCTCTGTCGCGCGAAAGGCAAAAATCGAATTTGCCTCCCCCGATGGGTTCCATGAAGTCGCTGGTCGTGGCGTGAGTGCCAACGTTGGCGGTAACGCGGTTCTGGTCGGACGGAGTACCTGGCTGGCCGAGCAGGGTGTCGATATGAGTATCACGACCGACCCGGACTTCGCCGAGCCCGAAGGCGTCAGCATGCTCTACGTAGCAAGGGGCGGCAAGTGTCTTGGTTGGCTAGGTCTTGAAGACAAGACGCGACCGGAGGCTCGCGCAGCTATCGACGAGCTTCGCAAACTCAACATCAAGAATCTTTCGATGGTCACCGGCGACAAATGGTCGGTGGCGCGTCGCGTGGGGGCGGAAATGGGTTGCACGGAGGTGCAGGCCGAGGTTCTTCCAGAAGAAAAACTCCACCTTGTCGATGATCTCAAGCGCCGCGGACATCGCGTCGCGGTTGTGGGTGACGGCGTCAATGACGCACCGATGCTCGCCGCCAGCGATCTCGGTATCGCAATGGGGGCTGCCGGAAGCGATGTAGCAATCAACTCCGCGTCGGTCGCGCTGATGAACAACGACCTTTCGCGTCTGCCGTTTCTTATCAAGCTGTCTCGCGCAGCAACACGGGTCGTCTGGCAGAATATCCTATTCGGCGTGTTCTTTATCGTCGTCACGATGACGCTCGCCATCTGGGGACCGCTCACGCCGATTACAGCTGCGATCTCTCACACGGTGGCGACCGCCCTTGTCATCTTCAATAGCGCCCGTCTCGTCCGATTTGGCGAAGAGCGTGCCGAAGAGATAGAGAGCTATATCACCCCGTTTGCGACAGAAGCTGTAGAACCAATCACCGCGGTCTAGCGGACGGTACTCATCTAAGGACAGGTTCCAGCTGCGACTGGTTTCGCCGTGCTGTTCCAGACATCGTACGCTTCCGCTCCGCTAAGAAGGTCGATCAGCTCGAGAAGATCTAGCGGAGACAAGATCCCGCTGCGATCAATATCCTCACTGAAAATCCCCCATGGCAGCGTTAAACCTCCCGCGAGCGCGCTAACAAGGTCCGTAACGTCTGAACTATTTGCGAACCCGTCGTCGTTCACATTCCCCGGGTGCGAAACATATTCGACAGTGCTCGCGGTCGAAGCTGCATCAGTATAGGTGACCGTCGTAACGGCCCCCTTGGTGATGGGTCGTGCGAGCGTCAGCGTATACGCGCCAGCCGTTTCAGCCACAAGAGAGACAGCGTTCGCAGGTCCATCGACCGCAGTTTCGCAAAGCGTAAAACATCCGTCCTCGGCATTGGCAGGAGCGGTCAGGTCGATTGTATCAATACCGAAGGTAAGGGCAGCGTTGTCCCGATCGTGGGGTCGTCGTGCATCGACAAGCGAAGCATCCGGCATGAACGCCTCAGCCACACCAACTTGGCAAACAGGCCCGCAGACATTTCCACAAAGAAGCGCCGCCCCGCATCCGGGTTCAGCCCCAGCGCCAGCGCAGTCCGCGTCCCATTCCGTATTGCAGCAGAATGGATCGCAAGCGCAAACCGTTTCGCAGCACGACGTATCCGAGCAAGCAGGTGAACCGTTTCCGTCGCAACAACTTCCTGCTTCTGCCGCCCCGCACGCGCCGCTGCATCCGCAAAGGGTCTCGGCGTTACATCCGCCAGTCGATTGCGGTTCTGGTTTTGCGCACAATTCGTCCCACCCGACTTCGCAACAAAACGGATCACAGGCACAAACGGTTTCGCAGCAAGCTTCGCTGCCGCATCCAGTTCGCAAAGGGTCGGGCGGCACCGAGGTATCGCCTTGGCAGCATGCCCCGGCCGTTGGGCAGACAGGGTTATCAGGCCGACCGCAGTGGATATCGATCAATCCGGGTCCACCCGGGACCCCGGGGAATGTCCCAACACGTAGTAGGTAGCTATTACCCAGCACCGCGTCGAAAATCGCCATCGATCGCAGATCGGAATTCAGACCGCATGTATCGTCATCACAAGCTAGAAGCATATTGCTCGCAGGCGGACAACTACAACCATCGTAGACCGAAATCTTGGTATCGACGTCAGTTTCGCTGCACGTTCTTACGAACACTTCGCCAGTACAGGGAGATGTCCAGCAGATCCACTCGTCGTGGTCGATTTGGGCTTGGTTCCCAATCAGGCAACCGTTGTGGCTGGGACCATCGAGCGTCGCGCCGGCGGTTTCATAGAAGACCTGCCCCGCTTCCAATACGCTTGATGCATTGGCACAATCATCGTTCGCCGGTGGAGGCGGGAGGCAAACGTTGGCGTTGCCTAACGGGATATCCAAGCAAAGCGCCATATCAGAAACGATTCCGTCGCGCGCATCAAAACCTGCTACCGAACCAAAGACACCATCTTGAAAAGCTCGCCCGTTTGAGAAGATAGATTCCTCCCAAAACCAGTCGCAAGCAACGATTGAGTTCTTAATCTCGATCCAATAACAATCGCCGGCGGTCACGTCCACCGGGGCGTGTGTCGCCGAGTATCCGAATTCGGGAATGTTTGTACCCAGTGTAAGTCCGGTCGGAACGGGACCGGAAACAGTAAGCGTGCCAGCAGCCTGGGAAAAAGAAGCCAGAAGCTCGCCCGGTGTACCCGCGCTCCCCCGATAGTAGTTCATCTCGAACGCATCAACGGCAAAACTCTGGCAGTTTTGATCATTGGCGTCGAGGTAAGTTCCCCACCAACAAGCGGTCGTAATCGGCCCGGTTGCTGCGGGCGTGAAGTCGTCCGCCACACTGAATTGTGTCCCGTTGCTGTTAATAGCGTCCTTGATTCCGCGCGCCTGACAGTCAGCCCCTTGCTCGTTACACGGTTGCGGCGGAATGCACTGTAGCTGCAACGTCCCAATGCCTCCAACCGGGACATCGCTAGGAAACGAACCCAACCGAATCATGTACTGTTGTCCAGCCACAGGATTGAACGACGCTCGCGTTTGCAGTCCGCAGTCATCGTCGCTACAGGTCAAGAGATTCGCATCGGTCGCCGGGCAATCGCATCCCTCGTAAATCGCCATTTTCGTATCCGTCACCGTACCGCCGCAAGTCGACGCAACGAAGTCACCGCCGCACGACTCAGCCGGGGCGGTCCAGCAAAACCAAATGTCCTTGGCTATTTGAGATCTAGTTTCAAAAGTACATGCCGCGTGATCAAGCCCATCTGTTGTCGCTGATCGGTTATCAAAAGCGAAAGTAGCTTCCCCTTGGATAGGTTCTGGCGTCCCGCAAGCGTCATTCGTGTTACCTGCGACAGACCCCGCCAGAAGCGTCAACGAACCGACCTCAGGTTGGGCGCTCTTTGAGGTCACCGTATCCTTAGGGCTTCCGGATCGGCTGTCCGATGCCGTTTGCAAGGCTCGATACACGCTCCGGGTACTTTTGTTCGATTGTGCGTGCCCGTTCGATGCGATCGCGAGCGTAGCCAAGATACCAACGAGCATGGACGATGTGCAATGCATAATTATCCCCTCGGTCGTTCGGGTCGCTTCGAGCTTCCGAGACAACGCTCGGACCTATCGTAACGCTTCCTCGACTCCCCCTAATTTGGCAAGACGGGCCGCGCGCGGTGCGCAGTTCACCTCACCAAACTATAGGCGCAGAATAGATGCCCAGCAACCAGAATTCAGATTCAAGCGTTCCGGGACTGAAGAATCGAGCGGCGCAACAAAAAACGCCCCGCAATGGCGAGGCGTTCATGATTCAGTTCTTATTTTTGCCGAGTTCTTATCGTTTGCGTCGTGCGAATACCGCAAAAGCGCCAGCGGCGAGCAATGAGAGCGACATAGGCTCAGGAACCTGGGTCCCGCGAAGCGTGAACGAATCGATCGAGCCACCTTTTGCGTTGGCGACATCGTCGATGACTAGAAGAATCCAAGCATCTGTACCACCCGACATCCCGACGAAAGCATCCCCGAAACCGCTACCGATAATGCTGCCGTTGAGCGTGACTTCCCCTTCTGGAAGGACAGCACCATCAAGATAGGGAGAAAGGGCAAGCGAGCTGTCCGGGTCACCTGGAAGCGAAGCGCCTAGGTCGTTGAACAAAAGATCGACACCTGTAACCGAGTTCTGGTCGCCACGGTCGGTCAAGATCTCCAACGTTCTGCCAAATGGGCTGATAAGATAAATGTCGAGATCCCAAGGAGTCGAGTGACTCAGACCAAAGATCTCAAGCTCGATGCTCGTAATCTCAGGAACCGTCCCATTCATGAACAGCGGATAAGCAGCGACCCCGCCATCGTTTACAACGCCACCACCGGCGTTGAATTCAAAAGGATCCCCACCGGCCGATACCGACGAAACAATCGCGAGCGACGCAAATGCTGTAATTAATGATGCTAGCTTCATAACCCTTCCAGCCTCCCGGATTGGTGAAAACGCAACCGGACACCCCAGCTCCGATCCACCACCCCCTATATCGAATGACCACGCCCAAACAGCGGGGCGGTCGCTTCAATCTTCTGCACTCTCAGTAGTATAGACCCCCATGTCACCCTGTTCAAGGGCGCCAAAGCAAAAAATATTTTGTCTGTCTGTCCCATCCACGAACACCACCCACCGAACTCGCAAGCGTCCGATAGTACATCCTTGCTTCATGTCTGAAACACCAGAACATCATTTCTAGAGTCCCTCTGAACACGGCCCCCCCGTCGGATGTCGCGGTCCAGCAGAATTTCCTACCCCTAGGCCAACCGCCACCCAGATATCCAATGACTTTTGATGCCAGAGGCGGAAAGTACCCCAGAGACTCGTTCTGTAACAAATTACTCCCGTATTTCGGTTGAACCGCCTCTCTTAACCTGCTAGCATGTGTCGGAGCGGATATAGAAGCCCACTTTTGGGGGGCAGTCCCGACTTGGGGGTCGGGCGACACTACGACATCTAAAGTCAGCGTTGACCGGTATCGCTCAACTCGGGGGAACGTTCCTCGGATTGAGAATATCGTCATGGCTCTCTAGAATGTGAGCGGGCTCCGTGGAAACGGCTGGGGGAGGAATAGGGTGGCCTACCTGAATCTTCGAAAGTTAGCTAGCAAGACAATGATCACCTGTCTGTGCACGATCTCGTGCATGGCAGTGCATGTCCGCGCTGGCGACGGAACCGTCGCGGGCGTCATCGGTCCTGACCTTGTCATCAGCAGTCTCGCCTACGACAACATTCGTAACTGGGGAAGCGAGTACCCGGGCATTATTCTGTGCACGGATACAAATGACCTCGACTGCACAGCCGCCTTCTCGATCGGAACCGTTTCATGCAACATGGGTGACGAGACCGCTTTGTGGATTGCCAGTAACAACCAACATCCCGTGATCCGCCAGAGCATTTATCGCCTTTTGGGCGGACGGTTTGAGCAGATCGGAACGTCTTGGGTTAAGCACGGTTTTCTTGCCGTCAACGACCAGAGTCCCTGCACGCCCAGTTGTATCGACCCAGGTAACGCAGGTAACAACCTTCGGCCAGGTTGCGCGGATCCGTATAGTTCCAGTCTTAACGGGAACCGGACCTTCCTTGGACCTGCCTCGGAAGTCAATGCCTTTACCGGGGCCTTCCCCTATCCCCCGATTCTCCAGACCGGCGTCGGGAATATTCAGAACCGGGTACAGGTTGCCCACCTTGACTTGGATCGAACTCTCAACAGCGGCGCACGCTTCTTCGGCGAGGGTCATTACGTGACGGCTGACGACGCCCAGGCGGGTAACGGCGAAGACAACGCAGCCTACAAAGAGCTTAATGTTCACATAACCGGCGAGGATATGACCGGTTTTGGTACCAATTGTATTACCCCCTATTGCGTGTGGGATGTTGGCTCGACCTTTATCGGCGACCCCGCTATTCGTGCATGGGGCAATGCTGATCCCAGTGTCCGAATGACAGATGCCCGCGTCCCGGGCGAGGGACTCTATATCCTCGGGGCCAAGGTCACCGAGACCACCCAGGGCGGCCGATGGAAGTATGAATACGCCCTCGCGAATTTAAACTCAGACCGAAGTGGCGTTTCCTTTACCGTGCCCATTCCTGATGGCGCGAACGTTACGAACATCGGATTTCACGACATCAACCATCACAGCGGCGAGCCCTGGGATGGGACAGATTGGGTCGCGGTTGAGTCGGGGCAAACACTGACCTGGTCGACGACTTCGTTTGATATCGATCCGAACGCAAACGCCCTGCGATGGAGTACGCTTTACAACTTCCGGTTCGAGGTCAACGCGCCGCCGGAAGATTCGTCGGTTATTTTGGGACTTTTCAAACCCGGTCAACCACAAACAATCGCAATCCACACAACCACACCGCAGTTGACCATTTTGGACTGCAACGAGAACGGGATCGCCGATGACTGCGACGTCGCCTGTGGCGGAGCATGTGACATCGCCACCTGCGGGACGTTTGACGACTGCAATGGAAACGGCGTCCCGGACGATCCGATGTGCGAGCCGGACTGCAACGACAACAGTATTCCAGACTCCTGCGACATCCTTGATTGTCAGGGTGAACTATGGTGCGGCGACTGCAACGAAAACACCGCCCCCGACATCTGCGACATTGATTGTGACAACGACGGAACCCCCGACGATTGCGAGCTGGTTTCTGACACAGATGGCGATGGCGTTGATGATTGCTTGGACCTATGCCCGTTCACAACCCCGCCCGATGCGTGCTTGCCCGACCAAGATGTTCTTTGTAGGTTTATTGATTCAGGCCTTTGTTTCCCGACGACCCGCAACAACTGTGCCATCCAAGGTGGCGAGCCGGTTTGCGGTGGCACGCAAGCGGACTGCCCTTTCCTTGCGGTGTGTCCAGACTCGGACTGTCGCGATGGCTGTATCGTAGGGGACTATGATAAAGACGGCGATATCGATATTGCGGATGTTGGGTTTATGCAAATGTGCTTCAGTGGGGATGTTGGAAGCCTCGAGTACGTGTTGCCGTCCACGGAATGTCTACTTCGATTCGACTTTGACGCTGATAGTGACGTGGACTTGGATGACTATTTCGACTTGCTGGGGGTACTGGCCGGACCGTAACGAAATTTTCGCGAGGTAAGCAAAGCTCTTCAGGACTTTGAATTCCATCGGCGATTGCATAGCGGAGATGAGGGGACGGTTGGGAATCGGAGGCGGAAACGTGATACCAATAAGCAAGCAAGGAGCAAACAAACACGCAAGGGCTGGCTGTGCAGTATTATGCGCCGTCGCGCTCGCATGTCTTGCGTTTCCAGCTTTGGCGAGCCAGCTCCCTACGAAATCCGGCTTGGTATCGCGCAATAGCGATCGCTCCAATCGAACGACAACGAATACCGGCGGTGGCTGTAAGCACGCGATCGATTGCGACGACGACGACGCATGTACGGTTGACGAGTGCAATAGCGGTTCTTGCGTGAATGTACCCATTCCCGACTGCGTTCTCTGTACGATTGATCCCGGGTGCGATGCGATCGATCTGGTATTTGTCCTTGATACCTCCGGTTCGATGCGTGACGAAGCCGCTGCTCTTTGTAGCACCATCGACTACGTTGTTGCTGAAGTGTCCGAACTCAAGATTGATGTAAGCGTACAGATTCTCGGAATCTCCGAGATCCCGCGACTGGGTTTCGAGTGTATCTCGGATCACGTCGTGAATCTTCTAGGCTCAGATGTGCCGGGCCAAGTTTCTTCGTGCGATTTTCCAGCTGGCACTTCGCCTCACGAATCTTGGGGACCAGCGACGGCGATAGTGGCAGATCGCTACCCGTGGCGCGAAGGCGCAGTTCGAGTCATCGTTCCCATCGGCGACGAAGGCCCGTGTAACGGTTCGCTCCCAGATGGTTGCAACGACCCGGGAGACGATCGAGATTCGATTAACAATGCCATGGCCGTCGCACTTGCCAACAACGTCGCCGTTTCGCCCATCATAGGAACGGGGGCGGATGCTTGCGTCTCAACACTCGCGTCAGCCATCGCAAACGCGACAGGAGGCGAAGCGTTGGGGACCAAGTCCCCTGAGTTGGACTTTGTCAACGCACTTATGCGAATTGCCCTCGGTAGCTGTGTTCAAGACTACACCTGCGACGACGAAAAATCGTGCACTCAAAACGACACCTGTCGCGCGGGTGTTTGCATCGGAACTGAGATCCAAGGGTGTCAGCCATGCGACCTCGCATCGGATTGCGAGTACCGCGGCGAATGCGTCGATCGATCCTGCGTAGAAAACCGCTGCGACTGGACGATCAATTACGATCCGCAGTCCGTTTGCTGTGATCCGGCTGATCGGACGTTGACGTCTCTCTCTGACGGGACGCCTTGCACGCAAGACCTCTGCAATCCATCAACTGGAGCAGTTACGCATCCACCTGCGACCGCGGGGATTTCTTGTGATGATGACAGCGTATGCTCCATCAGCGATCGTTGTGACGGCGAAGGAAGTTGCTCCGGGACCGACTTGAACACCGTTGGGTGTCAATCGGACGCCGACTGTAGTGGTCAGTTCTGCGTTACGGACGTCGGAGCACAGACCCGGCATTGCATTTGCCGCGAAGAGCCAGACCTCAACACCAACTTGGTCGCGGACGGCGGCATGCCAACAATGTGTCACCTGGCGGGTGATGCCATGCAGGTCAACGCCGAAATGGGATATAGTGCTTTTCCGATCACAGAAGCAACGTTTTCGTTCTCGTATGACCCGTCGGTGCTTCAGTTCCTCGACATCGTCCCCGGTGGAAACACAGATCCCGCCTCGCCCTTTGTACGAGCGTTGTCCCTTGGCGTCGATGAATCAGCCGGCGTAGTCTCGTATCGTGTCGCCGTGGGTGTTGCAGAGCCAGGTCAAAGGCGACCTGCACTCCTCGCCTCCGCCAGGTTCGTTCCGATTGACGCCTGCACGGATGGCGCCATCTGTCCAGTTCAACCACCCGTTGCCTTGTTGCGATTCAAGACCGAGTCGGGCGAGTACATAGCCGCGACCGCCCGATGCAACGGAATTTTTGATATTACGCTACCGCCAGCTATCACTTGTCCCCAGAACATCTCGGTGAACTCAGATGCGGGCCTTCTTTCTTCAGTGGTCCTATGGGATGCTCCCACTGCGACCGGGGAGTGTGGCGGCGAGGTCGTCATCGAATGCACCGGCCTGCATTCCAAGCAATTCGACGTCAGTGACCTCGCTTTCGGCGGTGGTCGCCACCCTGCTGGGAACTCGCATTACGTTTGCATCGCCACAGACTCTTGCGGGGCGAGCAGCACTTGCGAATGGGATGTAGAAGTCCGAGAGCAACATATTATTGAAGTTTCGGTCGAGCTTTCGCCGTTTCTCGACCCAGGTCCGGTCGATCGATGCATGGTATTCGAGTTCTACAAGAGCCCAGACATCACGCCCATGCCGCCCGAAGTGATCGAAGTTGAGGTCACGTTCGGACGACCCTTCAATCTCCCAGGGCGTTCCGACTCTATGTTCTTCAAGTTGCCTGCAGGCGGATATGTCTGTGCCACAGCAAGAGACCCTAAGCATTCGCTTCACGGGGTTGCACAACTACAGATTGTCGACGGTATCTATGTTGCGACCTTCGCGGGCGATCCGCTCACGACCGAGGACGGCAATCGGCCACTTCTCGGAAACTTGCTCGACATCGAGGGCATTGCTCCGTCGATCGCGGTCGAGGATTACGCGATCTTTCTCAACCAGCAGGGAATATCATTCGATCCTGCCGCCACACCGTGTGACTATCAGGCGCCGCATGCGGACATCAACGGCGACGGTATCGTCGATATCGACGACTATGCATTCATCAGTCGAAACTTCCTCGCCTCATCGAAAACTGTCTGCGGGATTGAGTTCGGAGAGCTCGCCAAGTCGAAACCCGCGTTGACCGAAATCACGGTAAGCGAGCTTCGCGCACTTGGACTTGGCGATGTGTCCCGTGCGGATCTCAATCATGACGGACTTATCAACGTCGATGACATGCGAGCGTTCGAGCGAGGAGTTAGGCCCTCAGGGAAGAACGGCCGAGGCGTTTCCAAATAGGTCTTTAGCAAGCGAGATGAAGTCTATTACGGGCTGGAGTGCCGTTTCGGCCAGCCTGTCAGTGCAATTCCCCAACGCCCGCCTCGACGCATTTAATGATTTCGTCGTCTCGAACAACGCCCAACGACGCCTCGATATCTTCACCAAAAAGTCGATCGGCATCGGCGTAGGAAATGTGCCTGCGGATCGTCTCGTGGGCTATTCGCGCACCAGTGCCCGCCTTGAGCGGAGCCCGAAAATCAAGCGCTTGTGCAGCGCAAACCTGTTCGATCGCTAGTATTTTTTCGACGTTTTCCAGAATTTCCAGGCACTTGGTCGCGCTGCGGGCACCCATGCTCACATGATCCTCCTGACCCATCGAGCTCGGGATCGAATCCGAAGACGCGGGAAGCGTAAGTCCCTTATTCTCGCTCACCAGCGCAGCCGCAACGTATTGAAGAATCATTAACCCGCTATTGATTCCGGTGTTTTCGATCAGCTGTGCGGGGAGTCCATTGCAACCATCGAGGAGAAGATACGTCCGACGTTCGCTGATCGATCCAATCTCTGCAAGCGCCAGGGCGAGGTAGTCGAGTACAAAGGCGATTGGCTGACCGTGGAAAAGACCGCCGCTGATCACGTCGCCCCCGTCGAGGATCACCGGGTTGTCGGTCACGGCGTTGATTTCGATCTCGATCACATCGATCGCATGGCGAAGCGCCCCGCGCGATGCCCCGTGGACTTGGGGAATGCATCGCAGTGAATAGGGGTCTTGGACGCGGTCGCAGTCCGCATGAGAGGCGAGGATTTCACTATCCGCCAAGAGTCTTCGTAGGTTCGCCGCAGACTCAATCGCTCCCGTGTGCGGTCGAAGTGCGTGAAGTCGCTCGTCGAACGGCTGAGCGCTCCCGGCGGCGCCCTCCAGTGACATACTCGCGATGATGTCCGCTTGCTTAACAAGTCTTCGAGAACGATTCGTGAGCACAACCCCGTGTGCAGTCATGAACTGTGTCCCATTGATCAGAGCAAGACCTTCCTTAGGACCAAGCTCGATTGGACAGAGGTTGGCATCTTTCAGTGCGACCCCCGCCGGAACTGTTTCCTCACCACGCGAAACCTTCCCAAGTCCGAGCATCGGCAGCACCAGGTGCGCGAGTGGGGCGAGATCCCCGCTCGCACCAAGCGAGCCTTGCGTGGGAACTACCGGCAGAATGTCCCTCGCAAGAAGGTCCGCGAGCATCTGGAATGTTCCGCGAGAAATCCCGCTCGCCCCCAGAGAGAGCGACGCGAGTTTTAGAACCATCATCAACCGAACGATATCGGGAGTCACAGGCGGTCCCACACCCACAGCATGCGAAACGATCAGGTTTCGTTGTAGCTGGGCCAGTTGATCGGTAGGGATTCGCGTCCGGCAGAGCGAGCCAAACCCGGTGTTAATCCCATAAGCAGCCTCTTCGCCCCCGACGATTTTGCCCACGACGTCGGCACTATCCTGCATCTTCGCCCAAACAGCGTCGGTGGGCTCGATAGACACAGGCATTCCGAGCACTTCATCTAACATCTCCAGCGTGATCGTTGATCCATCGAAGCAAAGACGAGGAGTATCCGCTCTGGGGTCTGGTTCTGTACGGGGTCTATTCTTGCGGTTCGTCATCTTGGTCGAGATCATACCTGCGGAGCACAGCCACGTCTCCCAGGCACCCCAAGGCCCGACTTCTCGGCAATTTCTGCGCTCAATCGATACACTCCGACGGAGGGATCGGCAAATCTCTCACTGGGCAGGAGCTGCAGAGACATTTCGGGACCACCCACCCGGGTCGATCTTGCCCATCGTGGGTGGTTTCTTCAGTTCGCCTCGGCGCGGAGGAGATATCTTAGTATTTCTGGGGACCGTCGCACGGTCCAATTAACAAGAGAAGTCATCTCCAGAAAAAGGGAGCTTAAATGATGTCGCAATCAACAAGCACATGTCTATTCGAGAAACTCGGCGGTCGCGTCGCGGTAGAGACTGTCGTCAAGGAGTTCTACAAGCGGATGCTATCTGATCCTCAAGTGGCTGGGTTCTTTAAGGACACCAACATGGACTTCCAGACCAAACAGCAGATCAGTTTTCTAACCATGGCACTAGGTGGACCGAATGAGTACGACGGTCGCAACATGAAGGACGCCCACAACGACCTCGGAATCACCGAACATCACTTCAACGTCGTCGCAGGGCATCTCGTTGACACTTTGAAATGGGCGGGCGTCTGCCAAGAAGATATCGACGCTGTTGTTGGTCTCGTTGGACCGCTCAAGGGCGACGTCGTCACCTGCTAGCGCAGAGTCGCGTGACCCAATTCTGGCGAGAGGGCGGGAACGCCAACTCGCAAGGCCGGAGAGAGATAAGCCCCCAGGAACCTGTCTGGGGGCTTTTCTCGTTCGCGGCGCAAGCCCCCTGCGAAATGCAACTGGTCCACACTTTCTTAGAGTCCCATCCAATTAGGGACAAGTCGGATCAGCGCGTGCATAAATCCGCACGTATAAAGTCCCGCGACCACATCGTCACCAACCACGCCCCATCCGCCAGGCCAATTCCGTTCGATTCCACGCGCAGGGGGAATCTTCGCAATATCAATACAGCGTTCGATAACGAATGCGACAATGGCGATCTCCCACGTGAACGGTAAGAAACAGATCGCGATCATGTATCCTGAGATTTCGTCCCAAACTAGTTTTCGGCTGTCCTTTTCGTTTAGGATGCGATCGCCCACTTGATGGATCCAAACCGACCATGCGCTAACGAAGACACTCGCAACCGGAATAATCCACAAAGGCCATTCTTGGGCCAGCCAAAACAGCGGGATACCGAGAACTCCGACGGTGACAGTCCCTGAAGCGGGCAGGTAACCAAGCGGTCCAAACGAGCCGACAAGTAGGGTAATACGGTCGCGGGTGGCGAGTTTTGTCATGCGAACTATCGTCGCTGAAGCGCTCCCGTGACGCAACCGGCTGCGCAAAAGTCCGCAAAGAATGCGCGTCAATGGGCAACCTCTAGACGCAGTTCCGTTCTCAACGCGTTTTCCAGTGTCGAGTCCCAGCAAACAAGCGTTTCCGCTACCGAAAGGGAGGGGTAACGCATGGGTAACATCGGGAATGATGCTTGCTAGAACCGTCCGAAACGGAGTATAACCAGCAGAGTGAGTTCGCTGTATTGTGCGGTTGAGGTCACCCCCTTTCGGCTTTGTGGGGTCAAAGTAGATTTTGTTTGTGTCGCGATCGATCAAAGACGATCGGACTGGCGACACTCAGTTTCGATAGTTGTTGTGCTGGCACCTTTGAGTGGTTTTCCGGCTGAACCTTTTTGATTGTGAGGAAAGAGATGAAGAGAACTGGAATGTTTGTGTTGGCGATGCTCGCTGTCGGTTTCGCCGGCAGTTTCGCAGCCGCCGAGGTGCCGAAGTCAAAAGCGAACAAGGGTGGACCCAAAGCCAAGATTGCGCGTCCCAACGTCGATCTAGAGCGTGGCCCCTCTGTAACCGCCACGAGCGTCGGCAAGGGACCCCGTCCGATCATCAAGCCGGAAAACGATACTCACGATTTCGGAACCGTTTGGGTAGGACCCATGCTCAATCACTCGTTCAAAATCATGAACGACGGCAAG
>JAJDDZ010000216.1 GCA_029260025.1 Phycisphaerae bacterium
GTAGAAATTGTCCCGGTCTTCCGCCGTAATGCACACCGACCGAAGAGCAAACCCTCGCTCATCGCGTCCTGCGGCAAGAAGGGCGTCGGGGTCGACGTCGTCAGACTCGACAGCTCCCGACCAACCGACCCACATGCCCCCGCGTTGTTTCAACACCGGGGCAAGAGCAGAAACAAGTCCGCCAGATGCGGATTGAGCAGACCACACACCATCGTTGCACTCGACAACACAAGGTAATCGATTCGAGACGATCGTAAGGTGAGAGCGGTCGTTCGTCACGGTTTCTTTGTACAGACCTTGTTCCATCGAGTCAAGAACTTTGCTAATTCTTCATGGGATTCTAACCAAACCTTCGCACAAGTTTCGCGAAGCTCCCGACGCACCAGAATTGAAATCCCACGGACCCCAACACGCCCAACTTCCGCGAACGCATCCTCATCCGTCTGATCGTCACCAGCATAAGCAACAACAGCGTCCGGTCCCACTTCATCGACTATTCCCCGAACCGCGTCTCCCTTATCGCGGCCGGGAACACGAAGCTCAACGCCCCCATCGAATGCGTGCCATTCCAAAACGCCGGACGCATCGTTGTTTTCTGAGTGCCGATCACCGGCGGGGGAGTGCGATAACACCCCCCAGGCATTTCGAACTTCCGTCCGAAGCGCATTCCGCTCATCGCAACCAAGACCACGCCAATGAACAGCCAAACTTACGGGTTTAACTTCGCACCGATCTATAAATCCCGACGCACGATCCCGCGCAAGCAACAGAGACTCTCGCGCCGATTCAGGAATCGAAAAAACCCCGCGCGACCCATCAACCCGCATACGCTCCCATCCATGGGACCCCCAAAGATCAGGCCTCAAGAGCAAATCAGAAATAAGCGGAACAAGATCATTAATCGCCCGCCCTGAAACGATCGAAACATGCGAGTGCTCTCCGCCAAGAATCGAATTCAGCGCACCCAGCACCGCCGAATGGGGCCTCGCCTCATCGCGATTCTCACAAAAAGGCGCAATCGTCCCATCGTAGTCCAGAATCAGCGCACGGGACGGAGCATCCCCAAGACATGAGAAAAACGGATCAAGTTGCTCGCCCGGTTTTTCGACTCTCAATGTTCCCTGCCTCATGCAAGACCAGCTATTGATTTAAAACGACCGCAAGGTGATATCGACGCATTGCGTAGCCCCTCACCACTAACCGTTCCCACGTCCTCGCAGCCCTGCTTCTGAGTCCGATTTCGCGGATGGTGTAGCGCGAGATTTTGAGGTACGATATCGACACCGGTTGGAAATACGCGAGGCGGTGACGGTTCGTTCTGGCCGGGTTCCAAACGAGACCCCTTCCAAGGCGAATCACGCAAGACCCGGGAGCATAAGTCGGTGGCAAAAAAGAAAAAACAACACGCAAACCAGGGCAGCAAGGCAAGTCTAGGCACAGACGAGCCAGCATTGCCAAGAGATTCGCAAAAAAAAACCGCCCCCTCAAAACGACCGATCTTTTTATTCGTCGTTGCCTTCGTCATTCTCCTGGCATCGTTCTACGCAGTCACATTTCACCCATATCTAAACCTGAAAGTCCTTCCAGCTCTTCAAGTCGTAAACGCAAAGGCCTCCGCCGCCATCATGAACATCGCCGGAGAAAACGCCACCGTGCGCGAAACCACGATCTCATCCGCAAGATACTCAGTAAACATCGCCCACGGCTGCGACGCTATCGAACCAATCGCACTCTTCGTAGCTGCGGTCCTGGCTTTCCCAGCCTCAGTGCGATCCAAGGGCCCCGGTCTGCTAATCGGCGTCGCGATGCTCTGCATCCTAAACCTCGTCCGAATCATCAGCCTATTCTACACTGGCGTCTATTGGCCAAAGATGTTCGAGATCATGCACATCGACGTATGGCAACCCGCCTTCGTCGTTTTCTCACTCTTCTTTTGGATTGTATGGGCGCTCTGGGCCACGAAACCTCTCGCGAAACCACAACATGCCAGCGATTAAGCACGTCACCTGGTTCTTCTTAAAGATCTGCGCGATCTATGCGTTCTTTTTCCTCGTAAACTGCGAAGGAATCTACTCAGCAGCTTTTAGAGCATGCGGAAATGCTGCCTACGAGAACATGGGTAACGGCGGCCGCATACGACTCGTAAAAGCTCCACCAGAGATCAAAGACTTCGACATTCAGGTAAAGCTGATGAATACCAAGATCGCCGGTGCGCGTGGAACAATGGAAATAGCTACCCGAAAAACTGGCTATCTCCCCGCAGCCCTAACCATCGCACTCATTCTCGCAACCCCCATCCCCTTCAAACGAAGACTCATCGCCCTCGCGATCGCGCTCGCGATCATGGAGTGCTTTGTCCTTTTCCAGTTCTACCTCAGATTCGTTGAAATCTTAAGTCAACCGGGCCCCCTCCAGGTCTACAATCTAAGCTCGTTTATGATGGGCGTCGTCACCATCTTAGTTAAATCCCTCTCACTTACGCCCGTTACAAGTTACATCATCCCAGTAGTCATCTGGGCCATGGTCATCTTGCGCAAGGATCAAGTCGCCCAACTAACAGCCCTATGCCGCGGCGAAAAGTCGACCGCCACCTCCGGAACTTCGCAAGGATCTTAACTCGTCTCACAAACTGACCGCCCTTGCGACATACCCAACGACAACATAGAAATACTTCGAATGTCATCCACCCCATGTAGAATTGCTATCGCCATAGAACCCGGCGCATCCGAGTCGCTCAACAAGACCGCCCAAGACATTTCAGCCGAACTAGCGATCCCAATCGCACAACGCGATTCCTCAACCGACCTGACCCTACACGTCCGCACCGAAGGCCTTGCCCTCGGTTCAAGAGGAAGTCGAACTTTGGTTTCCGTCGACTTCCTGAAAGGGCCCACCGCCTACCGCAGCATAAGCGCGGCCGGAAAGCGCCAACCCCTCCCGCGAGCCCTAGGCTTGCACAAAGGAATAACAAACGTGCTTGACGCAACCGCAGGTCTTGGAAGAGACGCCTTCCAACTCGCCGCCATCGGATGCAATGTAACTTCCATAGAACGCTCCCACGTCCTCGCCGTCATGCTAAAAAACGCCCACGCCCGAGGACTCCACCGAGGCAGCCTGCAAGTCCGCGAAACCCTCTCCCGCCTCAACTTCGTCCATGCCGACGCCCGCGAATTCCTCGAAAGCCTCGACAACTCACAACTTCCAGACGCCATCTACCTGGACCCCATGTTCCCATCCAGACCCGCGACCGCCCTCGCCAAAAAGCAAATGCGAATCGTCCGCGACCTGGTCGGACCAGACATCGACGCCCCAACTCTCCTAACAACTGCCCGAAGATTCGCCAAACACCGCGTAGTAGTAAAACGCCATCCCCACAGCGACCCCGTCGCCCCAGACCCAATCGCATCCCACGGCGGCACCCGAATCCGCTACGACGTCTACGCCCCAACCACCTGAGCTCCGTGGCCTTAGCCCGCCCGGACCAACATAAACAGACCAGCCCCCGGAGTGGAAATAAGCAAGCGTGGAATCATCCACGCTAGCGGGACCATGTCTCGTGCTAAGGGGCGACAAAACCGATGAACATTCGCCGATATACCTCAAACATTCCGCCCAACATTCTTGACCCAATCGCAGACTGACCGTACCGTGCAATCCACAGTTGGCAGGCCGCGTGTCGGCATCAACTCAGCGGAAGTGCTGGACGGATTCCAGCATCATTGAGCTTGTGAAATCCTCACCAAGGAACGGAGCGAACTGTCATGGCGGTGCGTGTTGGGATCAACGGTTTCGGCCGAATCGGTAGACTTGCATTTCGAGCGATGGCCACTCGTGGCACAGAGTTCGATATCGTCGCAATCAACGACCTAAGTAAACCAGAGCTGCTCCGACAGCTCCTAAAATACGACTCCGTTCACGGGAGATTCCCCGGAACTGTAGAGTCAACCGGCGACGCTCTCATCGTCAACGGCAAAGAGATAAAAGTCCTAACCGAACGCGCCCCAGCCAAACTCCCATGGGGAGAACTCGGCGTTGACGTCGCCCTGGAATCAACAGGCGCCTTCACTCAGCGATCAAGCGAGAAGGGCGGCTACGGCGACCATCTTTCCGCCGGAGCAAAGCGAGTCATCATCTCCGCCCCAACAAAAGACGATCCCGACCTGATGCTCGTCTTGGGTGTTAATGACGATCAGCTAAACGCATCCCACAAGTGCATCTCAAACGCAAGTTGCACCACGAATTGCCTCGCACCCATGGTCAAGGTCCTCCACGAAGAGTTCGGCCTGGTCGAAGGTTTAATGACAACGGTTCACGCCTACACCAACGCCCAAAAAGTCGGCGACCTGGTTCACTCCGACCCACGTCGAGCAAGG
>JAJDDZ010000217.1 GCA_029260025.1 Phycisphaerae bacterium
GTACCGACGGTACGGACGGCCATGACGGCTTGCATTGCTGGGATACCGACGGCAGCGGAGCAGGCGAAAAAGCGGAAGATCTAAACGGCGACGGGTTTTTCACCGCCGCTGATTGCCGTGGAGCCGACGGAAACGACGGCGCAGCCGGCACCGACGGCACCGACGGCACCGACGGTACTGATGGACTCGATGGCAAGGATGGTACCGACGGAATCGACGGTGTCGACGGCGCGGACGGACGCCACTGCTGGGACATAAACGGTAACGGAATTGGCGAAGAGGAAGAGGACATCGATCGCGATGGATTCTTCACCGCGCTAGACTGCCGTGGAGCAGACGGACTCGATGGCACTGATGGTGCCGACGGATCCGATGGTATTGACGGCACTAACGGTACGAACGGAACCAACGGAACCGATGGAACCGATGGTACCGATGGTACCGATGGAACTGACGGCCTCAGCTGTTGGGATCTCGATGGAGACCGCATTGGCGATCTCAACGAAGACGTAAATGAAGACGGGTTCTACAACGCACTCGACTGCCGAGGGGCAGACGGCCTCGATGGCACAGACGGCAGCGACGGCGCTGCCGGAACAGATGGGACCAACGGCGTTGATGGCCAAGATGGTACGGACGGCGCTGACGGTCAGGACGGCGTACATTGCTGGGACACAAACGGCAACGGGCTCGCCGACCCAGAAGAAGATCTCGATGACGATGGCTTCTTCACCGCATGGGACTGTCGTGGCACGGATGGACTTAACGGACAAGACGGTTCAGATGGCACAGACGGCGTTGACGGCCAAGACGGTACGGATGGCGTAGACGGTGAAGACGGCCTGGACGGTTTGAGCTGTTGGGATCTCAACGGTAACGGCCTCGCCGAGGTAAACGAAGACACCAACGGCGACGGCGAGTATGACGCAGCCGACTGTCGCGGCGACGGAGGCAGCAGCACGCAGCTTCCGCTGTTTGATGTCTTCATCGACGACTTCTTCACGGTTCCAAACGGAACGTACAGATCGCTGACAGTCGGTGAACCAGTCCAGGTTGACCTCATCGAAGAGCCAGCCCTCGGACCAACCGAAGTCGTCGCGTTCCGAACTTCAGTACCGTACGCCTACGAAGATGCCGGCCACGATAATCCTGGTGTTGTCCAGAACACGGTCAACATGAGACTTTTCTTGTGGCGTCAGGGACCAGTAGAAGACTGTTTTGTTGTACGCTTGGATAGTTATCGAGCACGCCACAATACCGGAGTGGCACAATACGGCGACACGCGGTACGTCAAACTAGACGATCCAGTCTCGCCTGATCCGGCTGGTGTACTAGTCGTCGTCGATCTTCCGCTCAATAATGAAAGCGGCGGCATGGCTGGCGGTCTGGGGCTCCCAGCCGACCTCCAATCGGGAGATTTCCTAGCTTTTGAGGTCAATATCGATCCGGGTTCAAGTTACGACCCCGCAACCTCGTACACCTTCATGGGAGCTGAGTTCTTTGAAACCCCTGCCGGGTGGACGTCCGTCGATCACGCGACAGTCTTCGCGTCGATCGATGACGTGGATTGCGAGTTCCGAACGGAATGCACCACCCACGCCGATTGTGATGACGGTTCATATTGCAACGGGGCGGAAACGTGTGACAGCGGGACTTGTAGGCCAGGCACATACCCATGCGAACTGTCCGGAGAAGTCTGCGACGAAGTAAGCGGCGTGTGCTCGAACTGTGACGACATAGATCACGAGTGCTCGGATAGCGAGGAATTCGACGGGGATTGCTCTGATTCTGATAGCGACGACGGCTTCGATGAGCCTCTCGGAGCAATCGCCGGTGGCGGGAAGACGGTCATCTGCCATATTCCGCCAGGAAATTCCGGTAGCGCGCACACGCTCGTCGTGTCATCGGCAGCCGTTGATGCCCACCTAGACCACGGCGACACGCTCGGTGTATGCACGGGTACATGCGGTGGGTGCGATGAGACTGCGATACTTGATGAAGACGAGCAGGGCGAAGTTTGCTCATCATCTTATCGTCCGACCGAGTTTTTCTGGGGGGCACCCGTCAGGTGGACGATGTCCGCCCGCACCAACATTAACAGTGCTCAGCCAGTCAATCCAAGCGCGCCGGGCGAAGCTGCCTCGGTTGTCATAGCGGAAACCGGTGCGGGTGTTGCGGCTGGTGACGACTGTGGCGGAAGTCCGGGGATTTCAGGTGAGGGTGATGCTCAAGATGAAGAGTTGATCCTGACTTTCGACGCGCCGATCGTCGCCGACGATTTGACACTGGGTCTAACCGGAATCAACTTCGTCTTCGATCAGCCAGTCATTTTCTTGTCGAGCACTAGCTCTGCGGGGTATGACTATGTGTTGCAGGAGACGGCGATCCAGGGCGCGTTCCGCGTTACCGGTTTCGAGCGAGGGCGCGTTGAGTTGCTGCGAGTTACATCGCTTCCGGACGGTCTGATGATCGATGCGGTCAAGATCCGCGAAACGCAAGACCATCTCGCATTGGACTTCGTTCATTCGGTCGTGGCCGATTGCGAGTAATGCAGCTCGTCCCGTAGGAAATTAGAAAACGTAACCAATCAGCCCGCTGCGGACGCGAAACCATCGCGCTCGCAGCGGGTTTTCAATGTTCATGCTGCGGCGACCATGCTGGTCTTTTTCCCAGGGGGTCTATCGGTGAAGACCAATGACCTCGTGCGATACAACGATAATCTTGGGAATCGCCACGAATGGTCCCAATAAGATTTCGCATGGCGAGACGAGCGGAAGGCGGATTGATTCGTCAAAAGCAACAGGAATCGGTCCCAAACCTTGTATCTAGCACCTTCCAAGTTATTTCTAGCATCTGGAGTGCGTGATTGCTAGTCTGGCGCGAGGGATGTATCGCCTTGCCTTCCAATCAGGAGAGATTGAGATGTTCATTGAATATCCAGGTCCGGGAAGTGCAATACGTTCCGGGACTCAGAATCGGCGGGCTTTTTTGCGGATTCAGCACATGATCCGGGGGTGTGGTCGTGACCGGAGTGGTATTCATCGCGGCCTTCACGACTCGCTCAGCGGAAGGGCACATTACCCTAGATGAACCTGCGGCTAGTATTGTCGTTAAATCTGGTTCGCAAGTTACGTTAAGTTCGCGTATCACGTTGTCGCATGTGCTTGAGAGCTGGAATGTGTCGTATCCTACAACCGGGATCAATGGGTCTTGGACATCCATTGTCGAAGGCCTACCGCCGGGGAATCCGGACATTGATAGCATTCACACCTACGACTGGACGGTTCCGCAATTAGACACGAATGAAGCGCGTCTTCGCGTTGAAATGGTCAATACAACTCCCAACGATCTGGCATACGGCGAGGGCGACTTTACAATCGAGGAAGTCGAAGTACAGGCTCTTTCACAATGGGGATTAGTAGTGCTCGGGATCGTCGTAGCTATGGCTGGAACCTTGGTCCTGCGGAGGCGGTGTTTTCTGACGTAGCAAGGACAGAGTGCGACCGGTGACGATCGCCTCCCGCGGTTGATAGTCGATCGACTATTGTTCGGCGGGATGAAGGTCTTGGCGACGCCAGGCGAGTTTGTGGAATCATCAACATTCGGGGCGACAGGATTCGAACCTGCGACTTCCTGGTCCCAAACCAGGTGCGCTGCCAGACTGCGCCACGCCCCGTGAGGTCGCAGAGCATATCGGCCAATCGCCAAGGCGACAAGTGCTTGGCGGCGATGTTATGCCGCGAATAGAGAAACCAACGCGATCCGGGGCTATTTCACCTTGATGGTCACGATCGTAATATCGTCGGACTGCTCCGCCAGCCCGACAAATCGCCGAACGTCCCACATGATTTGACCGGCGAGGTGCTGGGCCTCGACGTTGCGATATTTCCAGACAGAACGAAGAAACCGCTCTCGCCCAAACTCTTCGCCCTCGAAATTCATAGCCTCGGTTACGCCGTCGGTCACCATCGCGATCGTGTCGCCAGACTCAAGTTGCACGGTATTGCTTTCGTACGACTCACCAGGAAGGATCCCGATCGCCATCCCGCCAGCCTCAAGGTCGGTAAACTCATCCCCGCGAAGCAATACCGGTGGCGGATGTCCCGCATCGCAGAAAGTCAGCGTTCGGTTCTCGATGTTAAGGATACCATAGAACAGCGTCGCGAATTCGCTGTGAGGCGAGTCGCGGCAGAGGTGATGATTCACTTGGCTGACGATGCGAGTGACGTCATCCGATGTCGGCGCAAACGCCCGAAGCGTAGACCGAATGGCCGTCATGAGAATCGC
The DNA here is from genome assembly GCA_029260025.1 of Phycisphaerae bacterium. Lineage (GTDB taxonomy): Bacteria > Planctomycetota > Phycisphaerae > UBA1845 > UBA1845 > JAJRUK01. Next base: position 4,288 of record JAJDDZ010000217.1, read on the forward strand.
CGCCGGAACACCCTTGCCCACCACATCCGCAATACAAATTCCGAGGTCCCCTGTTGGGAGATCGATAAAGTCAAAAAAGTCGCCGCTAAGTTGCAAACTCGGATCGTATATTGAACCAAGCTCAAAACCACAAAGAGTCGGCGGCGATTCTGGCAACATTCTACGCTGCACCTGACCAGCCGTCTCAAGTTGTCGCTTCACACGGTCTAAATCAACTTGTTCGTCATTGAGTCGACGGTGGATGATCGCGGCCGCCGCTTGGGAACCGATCGACCTCAAGAGGGCGGTTTCCGAGTCAGCAAACGCCCGCTTTTCGCTGGTATAAATTCTAATAACGCCGATCGTCTGCCCACGATAGCCCAAGGGCGCACACAATCCCGAAACGATCCCCTCACGCATGGAATTTTCCGGAAACCGAATGCGCGGATCGTTCTGTGCGTCGGCGATGTAGACAACCTCGCCAGCGCAGGCGGCCGCGTCGATGGCGTTCTCGCTAATTAGCACCGCCCCCTTATTCAAATACTCTTCTGACAAGTTGTGGACAGCTTTGATGACGAGTTCGCCCGTCTCGTGGTTAAGAAGTCGAATCGCGCACGCCTTAACCTTCATAACTTCCGTTACACGGCGAACAGTCTTTTCGAGAATCTCCTCCAGCTCAAGCGTCCCGCCGAGAAGCTGAGAAAAATCATGCACCGTTTGGAGATCGCGGAGCTGGGCATCAATGTTGACCGCCTGTTCATACATGGACGCGATCATCTGCGCGAGAACGTCTGCGAATCGGCGAATATCTGCGGGCGTTCCGCCGCGCGCCGGGTTGAAATCTGCTACGGCCTGTTTCGTTTCCTCATCGTCAAGGCCATAGTCGGCGATGATCCTGGCTGTCGTGCTCTCATCGGGGGCAGCATGGAGGCGTGTTCCGATGACTAACACGCCGAGTGCGGAGTCGCCGCTCATGATGCGAGTAGCGTAGAGCTCCATTCCATTGTGAACGACGTGCGGCTCTTCTGTCGGGGTACTACCGGAGAGCACGCGAAGTTGCTCGCTGAATGCTTTGGCCCCTCGCGCCGACGTGGCGACAATTTCCGAGAATCGACTCCCCCAGGCCGGTGTTGTCAGTAGCTCCCCCTCAACGGTCGTAATGCAAGCCGTCATCCGACCCAATAGCGCGAAATGGTCCTGCAACTCTTGCAATGTCGACAGCTTGACCCGATCGGTCAGGCGATTTCGCTGCTCGGGTTGAGCAATCTCATTGGCTACAGCTTCAGTCATCGTTTCAAATCTACTCGGGAATGAATTTCGTACGCGGTCCGATCGCTGCGACTGTCTCCGAAAGAAGCTTCGCTGTCGTTTCGAGATCTTTGAGATTCACAACCTCAACCGGCGTATGCATATAGCGGTTGGGAATACTCACGAGTGACGTCGCAACGCCCCCGCGCGTCAACTGCATCGCGTTGGCGTCAGTCGGCGTCCCGCGCGGGGCAGCCTCACGCTGATAAGCGATCCGCTTTGTCTTGGCGGTCTTGAAAAGCAGTTCCGCAAGAGCAGGGTTGACATTCGGGCCAATCGAAATCGCCGGACCACCGCCCATCTTGATGTCGCCGTTCGTGCGTTTGTCGATGTCGGGGTAATCAGTCGCATGCGTAACATCTACCGCGATACCCACCTCCGGATCAACGCCATAACAAGATGTCTGAGCGCCACGAAGGCCGATTTCTTCCTGCACCGTGCTTACCGCAAAGAGGGCGCACTTCATTTTCTTGATCGAACAAAGTCGCAGCGCTTCCATGACCACAAAGACGCCGCACTTGTTGTCGAACGCAGGACTCGTCGCCAGGTCGTTGGCAAGGTGCACCATCTCAAGGCGAAACGTCACCGGGTCGCCGATACTGATCACGCGCTCGACCTCTTTGCGGCTCTTGGCGCCGATGTCGATCCACAGTTCACGAAACTCAACCTTTTGCCCACGTTCCTCCGGTCTCAATACATGGATCGGACGCTTACCAATGACGCCCTCGATGGGACCGTTCTTGGAATGAACCACGACACGCGAACCGGGTAACACGCCGGGATCAATCCCACCGATCGGTAGGAAGAAAATGAATCCGTTCTCATCGACATAGTTAACCATCAACCCGATCTGGTCAGCATGCCCCGCTAGCATCACGCGGGGGCTACCTTTTGGATTGATGCAAACGATCACGTTACCATGTACGTCAGTTTCGATCGTGTCGGCGAATGGTTTCATCCGCCGGCGAACGATACGTTGAACAGGTTGCTCGAACCCGGAGGGGGACGGTGTCTCTTGGATCTTTTTTAGAAAGTTGTACGATTCCTTCCGCACGGCGGTTGCTCCTTTCGGGAGATCGAGTACTCGGCCACTCCCAGTACCATACCGCACCCGGACGAACTCATAAAGACGGGAAATGAACTCTCGACCAGAGCAATGGACCGAGCTGCCTGTGAAAACCAAGCGGATATGGTATTTGTGACTGCCTAAAAAAAATGATTCAGCGAAGCTCGGTGTCTTTGATGGCTTCCGTTGGTGCAGCGACCGCTATGCTAGCGTATTTCGATTGCGCAGCCCGCAGATGACCATTCCCTTGACCCAGTCAACGGACCAGTCGAGCCCGAACGACGAGAAGTGCTTGTCGTAGTCTTCCAGCGTGTTATGCCAGATGCTTCCTGCGTCTTTCTTGCCTGAGAGATTCGTTACGATGACCATGACGAAAACGCCGCCGGGTTTGACGTACGAGAGGAGGTGCTGGGTCGTATCCAGCGCTCGCAGACTCATCTGGTCGTAGTGATAGTTACTGCACCCGCGTGCATACACGACGTCGCGAGATCCTTTGTCCACCGGAAGATCACCCATTAAGTCGCAACAGTGATACGTCGCCTTGGGAAAGTGGTCCCTCGCCCAGCCGATCCCAGCCTCCGACCGGTCGACCCCGACGCAGTCAAGACCCATTCGGGTCAGTAGGTTCGTATGAAATCCATTACCACAAGCGACCTCAAGACCCTTCATTCCGCGACGAAGTTCAAATCGCTTCACGAGATTCTTGCGATGCCAAAGGTACTCCTTAACGAAAGAGTACTTCCAGCCACCTTTCTTGTAGAACTCATTGTAATGCGCGTCGCCGCGCGAGAGCGTGGATTCCGTTGCTACCGATTCGTCAAGGTTTGTGGGTGATAGATCGTTGGGTTCTAGGACAGCAGTGGACATCGTCATTCGCTCCAGATAATTCGTTGAGTACGCCCGTGATCGAGAATATCGGACGTTACTTGGGCGCGGACCGTCAATTGGCTATCGGTCGTTCGCGGGCTTTGCTTGATAGAGCGTTATTCAGCCTTGTCCGCGTGCCGCTGGGACCATTTTTCCTCGGCCTCGGGCGGTCGGATGTAGACGGGGGTCAACAGTCGGGAGTCCGTAAATTCGCCGCGCATCGCCATTTGATAGCCAATAGTAGCAACGGTCGAAGCGTGCGGTTGGTAGAGCGACGCATCGAGCACCGAACGCCCGCTCGCGGCAATCGCCTCGCGATGGTAGAGCACACCCTCGCCTAGAGCAGAGCAGTCCGGCGGCCTGGACTCAAGAAAGGCTTGCGGGTCAACTTCTGCCGGTTGGGTTGCGGCGACGTAAGAATTATTCTTGTGCAAAAAAGCGGCTGCGAAGACGCGCTTACGTTTCGCGTCGAGAACGACTGCCACTTCGTCTGGTGGAACCGATGCTGCGAGCGCGTTTTGTGCGATGACCTCCAGAGTCGGGACGGAGACGACGGACGCGCCATGAGCGAACGCCATCATTCTCGCAGCCGTGATCCCGATGCGAAGGCCCGTGAAGCTCCCCGGACCTGCGGAGACGTAGACGTGCCGAATCTGCTCGGGCTTCGCGTTTTGGTCCAGGCAAAGCTTTTCGATGGCGGGCAGGAAGTCTGTCGTGTGAGCGCGGGGCTTTTGAAATCGGATCACGTCGAGCACGCAATCACCGCACGCGATCGCTACTTCGCCAATTGCGCACGACGTTTCAAACGCCAGGGCAAACTCGGGAGTATTTCGGGATGGGCTACTCATTCTGCACGGAATCATACAAGTTCGCACGGACCTGCACAGTCCCATGGCATCCCTGTGCGAATACTCATATAGGCGGGCTGGGTAACGCCGCGTGGGGCCGAGAAATTGGCCCTTGGAATTGACGAAAACTGCCGACGAGCCTAAAGTCCCCGGTTCGACCGGGCTCGCTCGATGGACAGAAATTCCGCCAACGCGATCCCCGACCGCCGACCTGTTTCGGCGGGCGATCGCGTGTACAAAACGAGCCATGTAAGACAAATGTTCGCAGTTGTTTCTGACATTCACGGCAATCTTGAAGCCCTCCAGGAAGCTTTCCACGACATCGACCGTCGCGGAATCAAGACTGCATATTGTCTCGGCGATGTTGTCGGGTACGGAGCGAGTCCTGGCGAGTGCCTCGACACAGTGATCGATCGCTGTGAATTCTGTCTCTGTGGGAATCACGATCAGGCTGTTTTCTACGAGCCGACGAATTTCAATGTCGGAGCTGAGCGTGCGTCTTATTGGACAAGGCAGAAGCTTGAGGCGGAGAGCGACAAGCAGAAGCGCGACCGACGATGGGAGGTTCTGGGACGCCTTCCAACGCGGATGGAGGCGAAGGGCTTGTTGATGGTCCATGCCTCTCCGCGGCGTCCTGTGAATGAGTATCTCTTTCCGGAAGATGTCTACACTAATCCGGCGAAGATTCTTGATAACTTTCGCAAGCTGGCGGCTGACAATCTTGCGTGTTTGGTGGGCCATACACATGTCCCGGGTGTCTTTCTAGATGATCCGTGTTTTGATTCGCCCAATGAACTCGCGGATGAGAACGTATATACGATTACGCGCGACGAGAAGGCGATCATCAACGTCGGTAGCATTGGTCAACCCCGGGATCGTGATCCGCGATTGTGTTACGTCGTGATCTATGAAAAGGGCGAAGCCCCAGAGGGGTACGAGCTTCCCGAGGTTGGTAAGGATGAGCCGTATCTTGCGGTTGAATTTGTTCGCCTCGAATATGACATTGAGAAGTCGGCACGAAAGATCTATGACACGCCCGAGCTGGATGACTTTCTCGGTACGCGTCTCTTTGAAGGTCGGTAATAGTCTGTCCGTCCGCTTGGCGCGGGGCGGGACCGAACTACAACAATACAACCATAAGGCGATTCGTTTCCTCCGGCGGCGGAGCGAAACTGCTGGTTGACGAAGAAACAAAGCATGGGTAGCAACGATACACTTAAGAATATCTTGGTCGCTGGCGCGGTGTTCGTGATCATCATGACGCTGTTGCAGAAGTTCGCCCCGACCCCGACCCCGCCAGGTAGTTCGGTTGCCGATGGCGGTGTGCCTTCGACGGTTGGGGGGACGGTGCAGTTGGCGGACTCTGCTTCCGGGAAAAGTGACGACGTTGACGCCCTGTTTCAAGTTGTTGAGGCAGACCGAGCGGTTAATCTTTTTCTGGGTTCGAGGTTTCGAGGCGACGGCGAGGTATCTCCTGATGACCTGCCGTACCGAATGGCGTTGACGCTTTCGAATGTCGGAGCTTCTGTGGGTTCTGCGACGCTCACGGATCATGCCGCTACTCTTAAGAGTGTTGACCGCTATACGTTGCTTTCTCCGATCGAGCGGGAACAGGTTGTTCTACATCGTTCTTTGGCGATCGAGAAAATCCGTGTTGATGGTGAAGACGTTTGGCTTGCTGATAAGAAGTGGGCCGTGGGCGAGGTTGAGGACTATGTCTCTAAGGGGCAAGAAGGTAAACGCGTTACGTTCTCGCTGGTGGTTAATGCCGGCGACGAGCCGG
>JAJDDZ010000218.1 GCA_029260025.1 Phycisphaerae bacterium
AGGGGCTGGTCGAGAAATTCGAATATTGGGAATTCCTCGATCTTATCCGCGATGAAAACGGCAGTTGTCGAGGAATCGTTGCTCAGGACATGTTCTCGATGGAGATTCGTCCGATCGCGGCTGATGCTGTGGTCCTCGCGACCGGCGGGAACGGGCTGATCTTTGGTCGAAGTACCATGTCGATGATCTGCACCGGCGGGGCTGCCGGTCGCGCGTTTAAGGCTGGCGCAAAGTACGCCAACGGCGAGTTCATGCAGGTCCACCCGACCGCGATTCCCGGTACAGACAAGCTTCGACTCATGAGCGAGAGTGCTCGCGGCGAGGGCGGTCGGGTCTGGGTCCCAAGAACACCCCAGGACACGCGCGACCCAAGAACGATCCCCGCAGCCGAGAGGTATTACTTCCTCGAAGAGCGATATCCAAAGTACGGGAACTTAGTTCCGCGCGATATTGCTACAAGAGAGATTTTCGACGTATGCGTCAATCAAGGTCTCAGCATCGAGCAGGACAAGCTCTGCGTGTACCTGGATGTGACGGAGTTGTCGACGGAGACTCAGAAAAAGCTCGACGGAATCCTTGAGATTTATGAGAAATTCCAGGGCGTCGATCCTCGCGTCATGCCCATGAAGATTTTCCCGGCGGTTCATTACACGATGGGCGGTCTGTGGGTCGATTTCGAGCGAAACGACAAGACCGGCGGTCTGGTGGAGGGTTCGCTGCGAAACCACCAGAGCAATCTTCCCGGCGTGTTCGTCATCGGCGAGGCTGATTATCAATACCACGGCGGAAATCGCCTCGGCGCGAATTCATTGCTGAGTTGCATCTTCTCCGGTCTGTTTGTCGCTCCGACCGTCCAGAATTGGTTAAAAGCAAGTGCAACCGCCGCGGAAGACCAGCCCGTGTCCCTCTTTGAGGGGGCCGCCCAGGACCACAAGCATCAGATGGACGAATTGATCCGCAAGCAGGGGGATGAGAACCCTTACAAGCTTCATCAAGAGCTTGGCGACTGGATGACTCGATGTGTCACGGTCGTACGGAACAACAAAGACCTCGCATCTTGTCTCAACAAGATCGTCGAGTTCCGCGAGCGATACAAGAGCGTTTCGCTCGTCGATAAGGGGTCCTGGACGAATCAGAGCTTCAGTTTCGCCCGCGCCTTAGGCGATATGATTAACATCGCCCAGGTTATTACCAAGGGCGCGTTGCAGCGCGATGAATGTCGAGGTGCTCACTATAAACCCGAGTTCCAGATTCCGTCGCCCGATAGCGATGCCCCCGACCAGTTGCAAAAGCAGGCAACGTCGTGGTGTGAAGCGTTCGGCGAGAAGAACAAGAAATGGCTCAAGTCGACCATCGCGGAATACACCCCCGACGGTCCGAAGCTCAGCTACGACGAAGTTGATACGAGCTTGATCCCGCCTCGCCCGCGAACGTACGGGCTAATGGGTGCGGAGATTATCGAGCAAACATGGAAAGACATGACAGCCAAGGACGCTCCCAAGAAACCCGTCCCTGCGTAAGCGATTTCGAGTCGCCTTTTAGAGGTCTCTGATGGCAGAAAGAACTTTCAAAGTCAAAGTCCTTAGGCAGGCGGACCCGCACTCCGCGACCGCGTGGGAGACGTTTAATGTCCCTTACGAACCGGGCATGAACATGACCACCGTGCTCCAGCGCATCGCCGCCGATCCGGTCACGGCCGAAAAGCAGGCGACCACACCCGTCGCTTACGACGCCTGTTGTTTGGAAGAGATTTGTGGTGCGTGTACTATGGTCGTTAACGACCGCGTTCGTCAGGCGTGCTCTGCGTTGGTTGATGACCTACTTGCTGACTCACCCGATGGAATCAGTCTTCAACCAATGACCAAATTCCCCACGGTCCGCGATCTGGTTGTCAGTCGCAAGCCGATGTTCGAATCGCTCAAACGCGTCAAGGCTTGGGCCAATGTCGATGGGTACTACGATCTCGGTCCGGGTCCGCGCGTTTCGCCACAGGTCCAAGAAGAAACGTATCCCCTCTCGCGATGCATGACGTGCGGCTGCTGCGTCGAGGCGTGCCCCCAGTTCAGCGATCGATCCACATTCATCGGACCAGCCGCCATCTCCCAGGCGATTCTCTTCAACTCACTCCCGACCGGCGCATACGACAAAGACGAACGCCTAGAGGTCTTGTCCGGGGTTGGCGGAATCACCGACTGCGGGAATAGTCAAAACTGCGTGGACGTCTGCCCCAAGGAAATCCCCTTGACCGATTCGATCGCCAAGGCGGGCCGCGATACAACTGTCTACAAGATCAAACGCTGGTTCGGTCGATAACCACCCTATCATAAGCTAGTATCAGACGGTTCGACGCTGGCGCGATATCGGCGTGTTATCGATCAACTCCGAGGTAGCGCGGGTCAGGCGAGGCGAATCCAACAAGGAATGAACAGCGAATGTATAACCCACAGCGTCTTACAGCACGACGATTCTGCTCCCTAGCTCTTCTAGTCCCAATCGTAGCCATCGCTGCTACCGCCACGGCGAGACCCATCGACCCCAACAACCCTCCCGAAGGACGCTTCGCCGACGAGTGGATGGAAATCCACATGGCCGGCGGAAAGGTTGGCTACGCACATTCGACAATGGCACGAGACGGCGACCACATTTCTACCTACATGAAATTTCACATCAGGCTAGGTCGCGCGGAGCAGCCAATCACCGTTGAGATGATCCAGTCGTCGAAGGAGATGGTCAACGGGACGCCCATCGAATTTGTCTCCGAAACCAATATGGCCACCATGAAATCCAGTCAGCACGGAACCGTCAAAGGCGACCGCGTTACGATTATCAACTCGCAATTCGGCATGGAACAAAAAGAGGAGCACCCTTTTCCGACAGGTGCGCTCATGTCGTGGGGACTTTTTCGAGAGAGCATCATCCGAGGTTTCGCGCCTGGTTCGACCTATACGCTCAATACGTACGCACCCGATCTCCGCCTCGACGGCGCGGTAAAGGCGGTTACGAAAATTGGCAAGTGGGAAGAGATCACTCTTCGAGGCAAGAAGATCAAAGGTCAGCGCATGGCTGTCACCATGCAGTCGCCGATCGGCGAGATGGAATTGATTTCCTGGGTGGACGAAAACGCGATGCCACTGAAGTCCAAACTCCCTATCCCCGGTATGGGTGACATGGTCCTACTCGCCGCCGACCAAGAGACTGCGCTCTCCGACTTCGTCCCGCCCGAGATGTTCATGACCAGCGTGGTCAAAGCTAAGAGACCCATCGACTATAAGAAAGCGAACAGGATTACATATCACCTGACGGGCAAGGGAAGACCGGTTTCATTCGATGACATGCCCGAATCAGATGCTCAGAAAATCCTCAAAAGGGGCGATAACGCCGTTGATATTTCGCTAACCCGCGTACCGCACGCGCCATCGCCAACAAGGCGGGGCAAGCCTCTGACCAGCGACGAATCACGCGAGTTTCTCGGCGCAAACCTCATCATGAACGTCGACGACCCCGAGCTGATCAAATTAGCCAATCTCGCCGCCGCCAACGAGAAAGACCCTTTCGTTCTAGGCGATAAGCTCCGTCGTTTCGTGACAGAGTATGTCACCGAAAAAAATCTCAACATCGGTTTTGCCACCGCGAGCGAAGTCGCCCGCACCAAAGAGGGTGATTGCAGCGAACATGGCGTACTTCTCGCAGCGCTGGGTCGCATCGCAGGTTTGCCTTCGCGCGTCGCGGTCGGCCTGGCCTATGTCCCGATCTTCGGAAAAGGAAGAGACATTTTTGGTTATCATATGTGGACGCAGTTTTTCATCGACGGTCGGTGGATCGACTTCGACGCAGCACTTCGCGAAACAGACTGTAGCCCCATCCGCATCGCATTCGCCACGTCGTCGCTCAAAAACGCAGGCCTCGCGGATCTTAGTCTGCCACTTCTGTCCAAGATCGGTGCCATCGATATCGACGTCGTGAAGATTGAAGAATAGCAGGTCGATATGAAGGAAATGTAGGTGTTCGATGGAATCACTTCGCGATGTCTTAGCTCGCGTGACGACGATCACGTTCGATTGCTACGGAACGCTGATCGACTGGGACCAAGGGTTGCGCAAAAGTTTCGGCGAGCTGTTCGAGGAATACCCAGCTTCACGCTCCGACGAGTTCTTTAACGCCTACGTCGTGACCGAGGCTCAAGTAGAGGCCAAGCAGTTCCAAAATTACCGCGACGTGATGAACGAGGTTGCGACCCGCCTCGCCGAGAAATTCTCAATCTCGCTTCCGGGCGGTCGCGCCGAAAACTTCCCCGACATGCTCCCGACCTGGACGCCGTTTCCCGATACCAACGATGCCCTAACTCGCCTCAAACAAAAGTACCGCTTGGGTATCATGTCGAACATTGATCGGGATCTTTTCGCTGAAACCGCGAAACTATTCCCCATCGAGTTCGATTTTGTCGTCACAGCCCAAGATGCAAAGAGCTACAAACCGCACCTGGGACATTTCAACAAATGTTTTGATCGTCATTCGACCTGCCAGGAAACCCTCCACGTCGCCCAGAGCCTTTTTCACGACGGCGGTCCTGCTAAGGAGCTTGGCCTTGCGTTCGTCTGGATCAATCGCTACAACGAGTCATCAACCAAGGCGATACCGTTGGTAGCTGAATTTGCTGACCTCAAATCGCTCGCAGACCAAGCGTGCGGATAGTCCGTATGCTCTGTCGCGCAAAAACAAGAGGTGCGAAACAATGACCCAAACTGTCCAAGAACTGTTTCCGGTCGGAACGCCCGTCCGCGTTATTCAAACCACCAAACGGCGAGTAGATTCCTATGAAGCGGAGAGTGTAGGCCTAGTCCAGGCCTGGGAGGATCGTCCGACTGGAAGTTGGTACGCACACGGCAAGAATGACAAGCTTTGGCTCAAGCGACTCAAGTTGAAGAAAGCAGACGGCGAAATTACGCTGCTTGTCATCGACGACACAACCACGATTGCGAAATTAGAATCAGCTTCTGCGTAGCCTCACCAACTCGGAGCCGACGGATTGGGGACCGGGCAACAATCTTTCGATAACTCGATACGGCTGGCGAGTCGTCTGCGCCCATTGGCAATCCTTGTCGCTATCGGTGTTCCTGTCGTTGGATTTTGGCTCTTCGGCGACACCTATGACCGTCATTTCGGTCAGCGCCGAACGCCGAATGTCATCCGCTTCGCGCATTTCGGAACCTACCAGGATTATCTTCTCTTCAAAAACGTCGTCGCCGACTTCAACGAAACCAATCGCGACGTTCGCGTTGTGCAAGAGTATGTCGCCGGGCTTTCCGGACACTATCGAACGAAGCTAAGGCAGGAGGCGCTCGTGGACAATTTGCCAGACGTTGCCCTCGTTCAGTTAGCATTCTTTCGCGAACACGCCGAGCTCTTCGAAGACCTATCGAGGCTCACGACCGAAACGCTTGCGGGCGAAGGCGAGCCGCTTACCCTTGACCCGGTAGGCCTAGAGGCATTCAAGAGAAACGGCGTGCAAAGCGGGTTGCCGATCTCCGGCGGACCCCTGGTGATCTATCTCAACAAGAAATGTTTCCGGCGCGTGGCAGAACACACAGGCGAACCGATTGGACTTCCCCCGCCCGACTGGACCGTCTCCGAGTTCCAAAAAACGGCTGAGTACCTCACTCGCGACTTCGACGGCGACAACAATCTCGACCAATTCGGATTCTACCTCCCGCGATGGATCTATTTCCTCCCATTCATCTGGTCGCACGGAGCAACGATCACAGATTCAACGACGTCTCACTGGTCGTTTGTCGGCAACGAAGCAATTCGCGCGATGACGCTCTATCAAGAGCTTGCGCTAACTCGGCGGGCGACCCCTCGCGATTACGAAGTCGCGCAACTTTTTCAGGACACAGCCTTTCTCACGGGCAAGATTGGCATGTGCGTCAATGGTCCATGGTTCCAACCATTTCTAAACGAAACATCAATGCGAGATGACTATCTCGTTCTGCCAGTCCCGCGAAGTTCTGGCGGGAGCATTACCCGCGTCACATGGGACGGCGTTGTCGTTGCAAGAAATCTCGCACAAGCGCGCCGAGAGCTTGCCCAGCGACTCGTGCGACATCTACTCTCACGCAATGTGCAACTGCGCATCGCTCAAACCGGAAAAGCTCTCCCCGCAAGGCGAGATACAATTCTTGATTTCGCAGCCGCTCCCCAAGCAAGGACAATATTTGTCTCGTCGATTGAAACAGCGCGGCTAGACCCATCTTGGAAAAACTTTCGCGCAATCGATCGAACCATCAACGCTCATTTGCGAAAACTTACTAGCGAGAAAGACAATGTCTCGCCCGCCGCTATGATCAAAGCACTAGCATCTGACCACGTCATTACCGAAAATTTTGCGGAAAAGCCGGTGCTAAAACCATGACGCCGGTCCGCCGACAGCTTTGCGCGTTCCTCGCTCCGTGGGGAGTTGGCCTCGTCATACTCACGGCCATTCCCATGATCGGGTCTCTGCTTCTCTCGCTGACATCATGGAACGGTCTGACAAAAGCGAGCCAAACTCAATGGGTGGGAACCGCGAACTACCGATCACTCTTGGGTCTAGAGAGCGCCGCGCTCGTCGCGCAAGACGTACCGTTATCATCGCGGCTCCTCCGTGGTCAGCCAGGCGATACTCGTTTCTACAAAGCGCTCTCAAACACGATTCTGTTCTCGGTTGTGGCAGTTCCCCTCGGACTATTAGCATCGCTCGCAGTCGCGGCGCTCTTATCCGTACCCCTCCCCGGCGCAAGATTGTTCAGAGCTCTAGTTTACTTACCACACCTTCTCGGCGGCGTCGCGACGCTGTTAATTTGGAGCTGGCTTCTGAATCCTCAATTTGGCTGGATCAACGAAATGATCCGCTGCGTTTTTCAGCTCATCGATCCCTTCGTCAAGTCGTTTTGCGGTTCCGGAACCGCCGATTGGCCCGTCCCAAGCTGGTTATATTCGCCGACATGGTGCAAGCCTGCCATCATGCTCGTTCATGTTTGGACGTTCGGTGCATCCGTTCTGATTTTCATCGCAGCTATTCGCCGCATTCCACGACCGCTCCTCGATGCGGCGACAATAGACGGCGCAGGTCCATGGCAACGCTTCAAAAACATAGCCTGGCCACACCTTACCCCAGTCGTCTTGTTTACTTACATCGTTGGGATGATCTTCGCGATGCAAACTTTTAACGAGTCGTATCTCCTGCAAAATCGAGCCCAGCAAGACGGTCTACTATTCCTTGCGACGTACTTGTATGAGTCCGCATTTTCGGCGCCCCATCGACTTGGGTACGCATCCGCCATCGGATGGATCATGTGTCTTGCAACGGCGTTGTTAGTTCTTCCCGCAATCGCGTTCTCAAGAAAGTGGGTTTTCGAGTCAGGAGGTCGCCGCTGATCTCCGGCGTAGCGGAACGCGAGAATGACAAGAACGCCTAAAATTATTTGCACTTATCTAGCGCTCATCGCCGTCTCGGCGTGGGCTCTTCTTCCGCTCGCGTGGGCTGTCACGTCGTCACTGAAACCGCTTGAAGACGTCTATCGATTCCCTCCGACGTTCACTGTCGACAGCCCGCAATGGCAAAACTATTCCGACGCCATGACAAAGCTACCTGTCGCGCGATTTCTTGCCAATTCACTATTGATTAGCTTCGTCGGCGTTATCGGCGCCGTCTTCACTTCGTCGATGGCTGGTTTCGCACTGGCGCGTCTCTCGTTTCGCGGGCGTCGTCTTTGCTTTGCACTCGTGATCGCATCGATGCTCGTTCCGTCGCAGGTCCTGGTTGTTCCTCGGTTTCTTCTTTTCGATCTACTCGGTTGGATCGATACATACAAGCCGCTCATCGTTCCCGCGTGGCTCGGCGGCGGCGCGTTCAATATCTTTCTCTTTCGTCAGTTCTTCAAAACAATTCCGCAGCAGCTTGACGACGCGGCGCGCCTCGACGGAGCGTCACCGTGGAGAATCTATTCGCAAGTAATTATGCCGATCGCCAGACCAGCGACGATCACCGTTCTGTTGCTCAGCTTCGTTTTCCATTGGCAAGAGTTCCTCGACCCACTCCTTTATCTATCAGACCTTGAAGCATTTCCCATTTCGCTTGGGTTGCGAATGTATCAATCGATGGCGGGCACGTGGGCGAACCTACTCATGGCCACAAGCATCGTTGCACTGCTTCCGGTTGCGATCATTTTCGTCGTATGCGAACGGCAAGTCATGCGCGGTCTTGGTGTTGTCGGCAAGCCATGGTAGTAGTTATCGATCGAGTCATCGACGGACATGAGGTGAGTGCCACGGCAGGGTGGTTTGATCTCATACTGCCAGTGCGTCGGCGCGGTCGAGAAGATTGATCTCTTCCAAACTATCCATCGGCGCAACGCGGCCACTGCGATCAAAGTCGCCGCTCGCTAGATCAGCTGGAAGTTCGACCTTGCAGGAGTGCGCCGCAGAGATTCGAAATACATCGATCGTGCACGAAACCTCGTCGATACAATCGTAAAACGTTCGCGCGTTACGGCAATGAGCCGGTGCGCTTTGCGCGCGTCTTGTTACCCGGAGCGCCCCCGCGACATGCCCGCGAGACCACGCTTGCTGGTTAGTTTAACGAACTGCAAAATTTTCAGTTGAACCTCGGATGCTGCAACTTTTTCAAGCGCCAAGAGGCCAGTTTCGAAGGAGTCGCCACCGCGCTCGAACAAGAGACGATACACATCACGAATTTCTGGCACGGCGTTGAGGTCGAGTTCGCTGCGCCGAACACCAATCCGATTGATCCCCGCAATCTTCCCCGTCGAGTCGACCATCGCAAACGGAACGACGTCCATCGGTACGCGAGAGTTGCCACGGACCATGGCGAGCTCGCCAATCCGCACAAACTGATGAACACCCGTTCCCCCGCCAAGCGTACAACCATCGCCAATCGTCACATGCCCGGCCAGCATGGCGTTGTTGATCAATGTCACGCGATTGCCCAAAGTGCAATTATGCGCAACGTGACTCCCGCCCAGTAGAAAACAATCTTCTCCAACAACCGTCGTACTCTCTGGCGTCGTTCCCCGATGGATCGTCACGTTCTCGCGAAGAATTGTACCACGCCCGATTTTGCAATAGGTTCGCTCTCCGGAGTACTTTGTATCTTGTGGTGCATGACCGACAATGACATGCGGATGCAACACGCATTCGTCACCGATCTCCGTCCAACCTGTTACGTATACCCCTTGATACAAGTTGCATCCCCGGCCAATCTTCACGTTCCCATCGATCACGCAAAACGGACCGATAGATACGCCTTTGCCGATTGCAGCCTTGGCGTCAACGATTGCGGTTGGATGTATGAATGTGCCCATGAGAATCGAAGTTGGTTGTGGTTCTAGTTCGTCATCGCGCTGGTTTTACGAGTCCTAGCTCGCTCATCACCTTTTGCAGGTCGGCCCACGCCTTCCCTTTTTCGTCCGGACTTCTTAGTAAGTACGCGGGATGATAGGTCGGCATCAGCGGGATCGCTATGCCGCTGCCTTGATCGCCCGACACGAAGTAATCGTGAAAGTTGCCGCGAAGTTTTCCGATTGACAATGTCGTGTTCAAGAGGGTCTTGGAGGCGGGGGCGCCGAGCGCTACGATCATCTCTGGTTCAATGATCGATAGTTGCTCTCGCAGGTATTCTCCACAAGCGAGGATTTCGTCTGCCATCGGGTCGCGATTGCCGGGGGGGCGGCATTTTAGTACGTTGCAGATATAGACCTCTTCGCGCGACGTACCCATCGCGTCGATCATTTTCGTTAAAAGCTGGCCCGCTTTCCCGACGAACGGGAGTCCCTGCTTGTCCTCTTCGAAGCCCGGAGCTTCGCCGACGAAGACCAGTCGAGCGTTGGCGTTTCCTTGGCCGAAGACGGTTTGTGTTCTTGTTTCGCAGAGGCTGCATCGTCGACAGCCCTTGACCCTAGTTTCGTCGATCACTGAGAGAAGGTTCGATTTCTCTGGCGAGCCGCTGCCGATTCTGACGGGCGATCTTGCTGGGGCTTCGGGGGTCGGGGTTGATGGTGCGGGGATCGGTGCCATTGGGACGGACCGGAGGCCTAGGAGTCTGTCGGCTGCTAGCTGTTGCCGAAGAGCACGTCTTACTTTGTGAGATGTTGTGATCACTGTTTCTCCATCAACCACGGCTGTCTTGGGTGGTTGATCTCTGTCTATCATGGCGTGAACGGTTGGAAGTTTCAAGGTACAATCTTAGGATGAGCGGTTATGAAGAACTGAGGGTTGCTCTTGGCGATGGTTACTCTGCTTATGCTCGGTACTGGGCGAGGGGTGCGCTTAAGGGGGCCGTGGTTTATCATCATGGGATTCAGTCTCATTGCGATTGGTATGAGGGGTCGGCGGGGGCGCTGGCGAGGGCTGGGTATGCTGTCTTGCAGATTGATCGGCGGGGGAGTGGGCGGAACGAAATCGGACGGGGGCATGCGGAGTCGGTTGATCAACTGATTGAGGATGATCTTTCTGCGCGGGCGAAGCTCACTGAGCTTAGCGGGTTTGAGGATTGTCATCTGGTTGGGGTGAGCTGGGGCGGGAAGCTTGTTGCTGCTTCCTACGTTTGCGAGCCTAAGGGTGTCAAGAGTTTGGCACTTGTGACGCCGGGTCTTTTTCCGAAGGTCGGGGTGTCGAAGCCGGAAATGGCGCGCATTGGGTTTGCGATGCTGTACGAACAAGAGAAGCTGTTTGATATTCCCCTTGATGATTCGGACCTGTTCACGTCTTCTGCTAAGTGGAAAGAATTTATCGACACGGATGCGCTGACGATTCATCAGTGCACGGCTGGGTTTTATCTTGCCTCGCGGCGGATGGATCGGATTATTGCTCCTCTGGTCAAGTCTCCGCAGGTGCCTATTCATCTGTTTATCGCTGACGATGAGCGGATTATTGATAACGACAAAACGATTCGATTTATCGAGGGTCTTGGTTGGGCGGGGACTCGGGTTTCGAGATACGAAAACGCTCGTCACTCTTTGGAATTTGAGAACGATCCAAGTGTCTATTTTTCTGCTCTTGTAGACTTTATTGATCAGGCGAACTGATTCTTGCACTGGCAATGGGTTGTTTGAGATTCGGACTCCGGCGTCGGCCATCCTATCTTCGCTACTTTGAATTTTGTCTGACAGCTTCTTACTCGATGGTGCACCCGATGTGTCGATAAATGGTATATAACAAGTGCCCGGGCGAGCCTTCCACGAGGGACCGATTCTATGCGTACATTGCGATCTGCGGCTGCGATTCTTCTTGCGCTTTCTGCGTCTACTTATGTTTTTGTTAGCGTGCGCGATGGGCGGGTTGAAGAGCTGACGCAGGAGGTCGATCGCCTTGAGCAGGCGCGGCAGGAGCTTGAGGACTATGCTCGGCGGGTTACGGCGAGTCGGCGGGTTGCTCAGGTTGATGTTCTGGATCAGACGTTTAGTCCGCAGGGGACAACGGAGACGCTGCTTCGCTTTCAGGAGATCGGCGACGGCGGGACGATCGGTGAGCCGATCTACCGGGATGTTATTGGGGATCTTGTTTACTTTGAGGCTGCGGTCTTGAAGTTTGATCATGATCTTGTGGGCAGGGACAAGCGCGAGGAGGCGACTAGCCTTGCTGTTTTTCGGCGTATCTTTGGGGATCATCAGGTGGCTGCTGGGGTGCCTTATCTTCATGGGCCTGCTAGCTCCGGTGGGCGGACGGGGGCGTTTGACAGCGAGCATGCGGGGTACGCTTCGCGGGGGGGCGACGGGTTGCCTACTTCTGATGCTGCTTTGTGGGAGATGTTTTGGGGGTTCATGAGCGATCCGGGTTTGGCTGCGACGTATGGGGTTCGGGTTGCGCAGGTTGAGGCGCCGGCGATTGCTCCTAAGACGGGGCAGACCTGGGAGCTTTCGATTGATGCTTCGGGGGGTGTGAATATTTTGCTGGTTGGGAATGGGAAGGTTAAGCCCGAGAGCGGGGCGGAAGATCTGGCTGTTGCTGGCCCTTGAGATTTGTCTTTTTGGTGGGCGGAATGGGTCTTGAATGGGTTTGTTCCATGTCGAATCGTTGATTGGAGGCCTTGAGCCGGGATCATTGGGTTTGTTTGTATGTTTTCTTGGTTCTGCGGAGGTGGGGGTGTTTGGGTGGAATAGGTTGGAGCGTTGTGGCGGTGGGGATTGGTTGGTTTTTGGCGGGGCCTTTAGGTTTGTGAGGGGTTGTTGGGGATTCATTTCTTTTACTTTGTCTGCGCGGAGGGTTTGCGCTGTCCTTTCTGTCGTAATAACTTGGCGGGTGATCGGTTAAGGGGATTTTTTAATTGATCAGGGGTTTAGAGGGTGTGAGGGGGTGTTCTTGTCGGTTGGACACGCTTTCCTCGTCAATTGGGGTCGGAATACCGGTTCTAGGAACATCGCGTTGACATTCCACTAATGTCCTATGCAGTTTTTTAGTATGCACGACCAGAGCACCGACAGCTTCGATAGATCGTATCGCTTGTCTCGTCCAACGGAGTCAAAGAAAGTTCCGACATAATCATCTTTGTTTATTAGAGACCCCTGATAGGATCCAAGGTTGCTGTTGTAGGATGACCACCGAACGGTCGGGTTGTCGCTAGCACCAAAGTTCAGGTCTAGGAAGCATTCGATAGATACAGCTCGTCCGTTGATGTCCTCCACGGCTCTACCGCCCGGACCCAGGGTAGGAAACTGAGAGGCTTCTTCGAGATTCGGTAATGTCATGATTCGCATTCTTGGTGGAAGCTCGAGTTTGGTTATTACTTGATAAGCCTCGAGTCCGGCGGTGTCGTTGTCGAGTACAACGACAATACGGTTTTGAACACGGATTCGGGCGAGGCCACGACAAAACTTCGTGACGTTCCCCGTTCCCGCAAAAGGATAGTTCTCTTTCATATCTACGAACGTAAAAAAGTCGGCAACATCAGGTGCTAGGAGCGGCAAAGTTTTTTTGAGAATCGTTGTGTCGGTCGATCCTTCGGTAACGATGAGGATTCGATCTGCATCACTCAACCCTTCATAGAGGGAATCTTGATTAGCCCATCCGTTCTCAACCACATCCGCGAACTGCCAAGAAAGCTCTCGATCCAAATTCCGCGGATTCTCCGCTAGTAATCGTAATACAATGTATGGGTCGAGGTTTTCGTAAAACTCGCCGTCCCATTTTCTTAGAGCACCAAAGTCTTCGGAGGTCTTCGCAAACTCGGGATCACGAAAAATATTCTCGACAACGAACTCGCCAAAGTCTAGGTATGCGTAGTCATAGTCAGGATCGTCATCGTCAACTGGAAGACCGATCTGATCAACGTTGACCGCAGAAACTGCCCGCCCAAACATGTCGAAAGGGAAGGGTTTTTCACTGTCCTCGTATGAATGAGACTTGGCGATATCCTCGTAGAGTTGGCGGCATTCCGATAGCGTGAAACCGAGGAGTTCGAGCCGCTTGGCGACGCTCCCTAGCTTGCGAGCGTACGCGGGCTTTTGCTCTGTTTGCCCGCCGCCATAGAAGTAGGTGACAGGTTTGATATCCGTCGGCAAGAATAGCTTGGAGTGGTTTCGGAAAAATGAGTTCTTGCCCCATTCAACTTCGAATCGTCCAAGGCCGAGTGAAATCAAGGAGCCCATTGTCGTATCTCATCTATACGGTAATCGTCTGTTTCTCTTCTCAGATTACATGGCGGACAAGGGCGGTCAATAATCTTTCCAAACTGGCCTCGTCGACCTACCTGTAGTCTAGATTTCTTCACCGCATTCTGGGCATCTGGGTTTTGTTATTCCTCTTAGGATGTAGTTGCATTTTCGGCATCTTGTTTCGTTGTCGCCGGGGGGTCGGCGGGCGTGGATTAGTAGGACGATTGCGATTACTGGTGGGAGCATTTGGATTGCGTAGACGAACCATGCGGCGGTCACGAATGAGGGACTTGTGAAGACGCCGCCGGGCGTAGTCGCTGGAATAAGGTTTCCGAACCATCCTGTCTTGGCGAGTGCTGACGCGAGCCTTTTTACAAGAACGTCAGTCATTTGGGTTTGGGCGTCGATTGCAAACAACAACGCGGACCAGGCGGCGAAGATGGCGAAGCTGATTGCGATGTCGCTTAGTTTTCGTTTGTTCATCTCGGACTTCTTATGCGAGAACCCCCCTCGGTCCCCCCTTGTTAAGGGGGGAGGGAAGAGGGTGGTTTGTGGCCGTTATATGTTGCTTGCTTTTGTTGGCAACTTGTTGGAGGTGATGGGGGGTTGTGGGTGCCGGGTCGATGAACCGACCTACGGGATCGTGATGTGTAGTAGAGGACTTGATAGCGTCTGTTGAGATCGTCTAGCTCCCTTACGGTCG
>JAJDDZ010000219.1 GCA_029260025.1 Phycisphaerae bacterium
CCAGAAGAAATCGCGGCTCTTCGCTACGTCGCGCGTTAACGCTCGTGGAGATGGCCATCTCGATCCCCCTCGTGGGCATTGCCCTCGTGGCGGCGTTGAACACCGTCGGTGCATCTAGGGTTTCCATGTTGAAGGTCAATCTTGGGCGCGAGGGGCACCTTCTGGCCCAGGCGCTGATGTCCGAAATCCTCCAGCAGGACTACGCCGATCCATTCGATGACAAAGGCAGCTTTGGGATGACTCCTGCCGAAACCGCGACTGGTGACCGCAGCCTCTTTGACGATGTGGACGATTATGACAAGTGGAGTTCCAAGCCACCAAGTTCCAAAGTCGGAACTCCGTTTGACCTACTCCAAGGCTGGAAACGGGACGTGGACGTTGTCTGGGTGAGTCCTTCGGATTCCAAACTGGAGACCGTCAGCGAAGAAGGTGTCAAACGCATCACGGTCATGGTCAAACACAACAATATCGTAGTCGCGAAGCTCGTGGCATTAAAGACCATCGGTCTGCCGCCACTGGAGGCCTGTTGCTTTGGCGATGGCTTGTGCGCAGCGTTGCGCGTGGAAGCCTGCGCGACACAAGGCGGCACGGCTCAGGGGGCGGAGACAAACTGCGCCACGACGGACTGTCCAACGGGCCCCAAGGTTCTTCTTGTCGTCAGCGATGACACCAATCCCACCGCACAGGAGCTGGCTCGCCAGACGATGATGGGATCGTGGGGTTTCCGAGTCCAATTGATTGCGGCGTCAGCTTCTCAGTCCGAGTTCGACACGGCCGTGACCGCCGTGGATGTGGCTTACGTCTCGGTTGAGGTCGTTGCAACCCAGTTGGGCACAAAGCTCACCGCCGCCGCCGTCGGCGTGGTGAATTCGTGTGCGCCTCTGATGGACGACCTTGGGTTAACCTCCGGCACGAGTTTCTACGCCCAAACGAACGGCGCCGACGTCACTGACAACACTCACTTCATCACTTCGACCTTCGCCACAGGAGCCGTAACGCTCTCGACATCCGCCCAGTGGTTCCTGCAATCTGTGTCCGGCCTGGCGAGCGGCGCAGTGGTGCTGGCGACAGTAATTGGTAGAGAGTCGCTTTTCGTCTTCGAAAAAAATGCCCCATTGGTGGGCGGAACACCGGCGCCGGCCCGACGAGTCCAACTACCTTGGGGCGACGTTAGCTTCCCATTTAGTGCGCTCAACGCCGACAGCCAGACGATCATGAAGAACGCCATCGTATGGGCCGCCAGCATGGACACTGTCTGCGGCGACGCTAGTTGCGACACCGGGGAGGAGTGCAGTTGCCCCGCCGACTGTGGGGCTGCGGCGGCGTTCGAGCAGCCCGGCGCTACCTGCAACGACGGTTTAGACAACGACTGCAACGGCCTCACCGACTGCTCCGACCTCAACTGCGCGGCAGACCTGGCGTGCTCATGTGGTAACGGCACATGCGATCCCGGCGAGGACTGCCTCAATTGCTCGACCGATTGCGCTAGTAAGACAAAGGGCCCCCTCCCTGGCAGGTACTGCTGCGGCAACGGTACTGCCGAATCAGCGGAAGGCGATGGGAGCATCTGTGATGGTAATTACTAGGCACAGCGGGGCCCGGACCGCGACCGGCATGACAGCGGGCAAGTACCGCCGCCGCGGGGCGAGCTACCTCTACTTCCTTGGTACCATGATATTAGTAACCGTCATCGGTTTGTCAGGATTGATGCTCACCCGCATCCGCCGGCGATCGGCTCAGAGCGGCAACGACTCAATAGCGGCTCGCCTCTACGCCCAGTCCGCACTCGAGCTAGGGTACGCCAAGATCAACGCGGATCCAAGCTGGCGGACCAACCTAGGCAGCGGAGCATGGATCAGAGATCTGCCGATCCATAGCGGCACGTTGAGTCTCGACGTGTCCATCCTGATCGACGGTGATGGAATCCCCGAGAACAACCCGATCCTATTCGTCGCCACCGGTGTCCACGGTCAGGCGACTCACAAGATAGAAGTGACTCTCGAAGCCCTCTCCGACATGGGTGGAATGACGACCTCGATCGGAAGCGGAAAACGCAGCAGCGGTTGAGCGATAGGCGCCATCTCAAACGACCAGATGCTATGATTTCCACGTATCAGAACACGGTTCCTTCCAGAATTCATTCTCGTTGAGACCCCAAGGCAAAACAGGCTCGCGCGGCGTACAGCTTCCTACCCTTCTATCGATGTCGCTGGGGGGTGTCGTTCGCACTCAACCCAAGCCTGAGAATCCTCTGCAACAGCGTGTTATAATCCACCCCAACCGATTCCGCCGACTCCGCAAAATCTTCGCCATATTGAAGCTGCGGATTCGTGTTAGATTCAAGCACATAGAGCACGCCCTCAGTCGAAAGGCGAAAATCCATCCGAGCATACCCCGTCTGTCCAAGAGCCCGATACGCTCGCTTGGCAATCTTCGACATCTCAGCCTCAACACCGGTTGGAAGATTTCGCGCCCGCTGTGTTTTAACCCCCGTCTTCTTCTGATACGCGTAGTCCCATTTCAACCTCTCCGTCGCGATCAACGGCCCTTTCCCCCGCCGCTTAGTAACCAAGAGCTCCCACGGAGGAAATGTTTCGACGCGACCGTTGCCGATAACCCCGACATAGAATTCTCGACCATCGATATACTGCTCCGCGATAGCGTCAGTCTCAAGTTCCTCAAAAATGCACTCGACCCGATCGCGCAACTGATCCTCATTGCGAACAATCGACTTCCGCGATATCCCAACAGATCCGTGATCTGTCGCCGACTTCACGAAGAGCGGGAAACGTAAATGCGCTGGCAGACGGACCTTCTTACCCAGAGGAAAAACATGAAAGTCCGGAACCAACACGCCGTGATGTCGAAGAATCGTCTTCGAAAGTGACTTCCCATGCGCCAGAAGAATGGCGGTTGGGTTACATCCAGTATAGGGCTGACGAATAAGCTCTAGGTACCCAAGTAGATAGGCAGCGTATGTACTTTCACCGCGAAATTCTTCGAGCACGTTGAAAACAATGTCCGGCGTATGCTCTGCAATGGCTTCTTCAAGAGCGCCAAGTTCCCCAGCAAGTCCAAGCACGGAAACTTCGTGCTCTAACTCTTCAAGGGTCACCATGATGTCGTACTCGGTCTTCCACGGCGCCATCTCCTTGTCCGTGAAACCCGCCATCGACGGCGGAGGAACGAACTCCTCATCCACGATCATCAAAATTCGAAGTTTTCTCATAGACCCGCTCTTGAGTAGCAAGATCCCGACACGCGCTCGCTAATCCAATTGCTTGCGGAACCGAGCCAGACTTAGGATCAAAATAGCAACACAGCAACACAGCAAACCAAGAATCGACGAAGCAAGATCAACGGCATCCGCCCCGCGAAGAACCACGCCGCGAACTATTTCGACAAAGTACGTAACAGGCAACAAGTACCCCGCCAGCCAAATCACCAACGGCATTTCGCTGCGCGGGAACATGAACCCCGAAAGAAGAACCGACGGCAACATCACCAAGAAAGAAAACTGCACCGCCTCCAACTGGGTCGATGCAATCGTCGAAATTAACAACCCAAGACCGAGAACCGTCAGGATAAACAAACTGCTCAACCCGAGGAGCAAAAGCAGACTCCCAGAAATCGGAACGTGAAAAATACCTACCATCGCCACAAGCACAATCAACAGTTCCCCGTACGCCATCAAAGCATACGGAATCAGTTTCCCAAAAAGAAGACCGCCGCGGCCAACCGGCGTAACGAAAAGTTGCTCAAGCGTCCCAAGTTCTCGCTCGCGCACGATCGAAAAGCTCGTCAAGAAAAGAAGCACCATCTGCAATATGACCGCAATCAAGCCCGGCACAAAAAAATGCGAACTCTCCAAGTCCGGGTTGTATAACAGACGCGGCCGTACATCGATCGGCAGCGCAGAGGCACCCGAGGCGTTCCGCGCCGGCGTAAAATGCACAGCCTCCCCCACTGACTTCGCCCGACCCACCGACATATTTTGTACCAATAGCGTGACAGTATTGAGCGCCGTCGTAGCAATCTGAGAGTCACTCCCATCGATTAAGACCTGAACTTCCGCCTGCTCATTCCGTAGAAGTCGTCCCGAGTACTCGGCAGGAATCAATACCCCCGCCTTCGCTCGACCCGACCGAATCGCCCGACGAAAACTCTCCTGATCGTAAGGCCTCCCCACCACTTGGAAACTTTGCGTATTCTCAAGGGCCTGCACCAATCGACGACTCTCCGCCCGACCGTCCAGGTCGAGAACGACAAGCGGGATGTTGTCGATCGTCACATCGATCGCAACACCGAAAATGATCAACTGAATCACAGGCACCATGAACATAAAGAAAATCGTCGTCCGGTCTCGCCGGATGTGTGCGAATTCCTTGGTCAAGATCGCCCAAAAACCATTCAAGACGCCGCCCTCGCCTCTTCAGCCCGACTCAATATCACAAATACATCTTCCAATGTCGGCGCGACGGATCGAAATTCCGCCCCACTGTCGCCGCCGGTAAGCTCTAAAACCAGTTCGCCAGGGTTCGCCGAAGCATCCGTAAGAACATGCAGCATAGGTCCAAACAGCGTCGCATCCCGAACTGCCTTCATCGATTTCGCACGGGCAAGCGCGGCGGGCAGGTCGCGACAAGAAACTTCATACCGCCGTGCATCGTCAGGCGTAACCCGCTTTGAATTCTTTAATTCGTTGGGCGTACCAAGGACGATAAGCTCCCCACCTTGCAGATACCCGACCTTGCTACACCGCTCGGCCTCATCCATATAGTGAGTCGTGACAAACATTGTCACGCCTTGATGCGATAGCTCAAAAAGAAGATCCCAAAGATCGCGCCTCGCAACAGGATCGATCCCGGCTGTCGGTTCGTCCAGAAAAATGACGTCCGGCTCATGAATCAGCGCGCAAGCAAGCGCCAACCGCTGTTTCCACCCACCCGACAAATGCCCGCCAAGCCGATCAAGATATGGACCGATTCCGGTCAGCGCAATCACCGCGTCCTCACGCTCGCGCCGCCGCTCCGTTGATATCCCATAAATCATCGCGTAAAAACGAATGTTCTCGATCGCACTCAAATCCGCATACAAGCTAAATCGCTGCGACATGTACCCGATTCGACGCTTGATCGCCTCGGCATCAGCCCTAACGTCGAATCCCAACACCGACCCACGACCAGATGTTGGCTTGAGCACTCCGCAGAGCATCCGAATCAACGTTGACTTACCAGCACCGTTGGGCCCAAGGAGCCCGAAAATACTCGCCCGCGGAACGTCGAGCGTTATTTCGGAAAGCGCGCGGAAATCCCCAAAATCTCGCGTCAACTGATCCGTACGGATCACAGTATCAAAAATGGGTTCGCTCATGGGTATGTCGCTCGCGGCAAGAGAACATCCGCCGACATCCCAACCCGAAGTCTCGTCAGATCGCCTTGAATATCCAGTTTCATACGAAATACTTGCTTGCCGCGCTCAGCGGGCGTTTGCAGATTCCGCGGCGTAAACTCGCCGTCTGATGCAATGAAAGTAACACGCCCAACATATGCATCACCGGGAAGCGTATCAACACTCAGTTGCAAATCATCCCCAAGATGAACAAGCCCAAGGTAGAGCTGCGGAACATACGACCGAACCCAAAGACTCCCAACTTCCAAGAGCGCAACCGACGGAGCACTCGAAGCTACCAAATCACCAGGCCTAAGATCAATCGCCTCCACCAAGCAGTCGCAAGGCGAGACAACAGTAAGCTCTTCGATCTGCCGCGCAATCGCATGAACCCGAGCGCTCGCCGCAGACACCTGCGCCTCCGCGCGAGCGATTTCTTCGACACGATACCCGGATTCCGCAAGCTTCAAGGCAGACACCGTCTCCAACAGAATCGCCTCCGCCGACAAAATCTCTTCAGCCCGCGTCCCTTCTTCTAACAGCGCGACTTCCTCGCGTCCCCCTGCCACCTCCGCACGCGACCTCTTCAAAGTACGAACCGCCTGGTCAAACTCGGTTTTCGCTGCTGACGCATCTTCGCGAAGTTTCACAACCCGTTGATATTCAGATTCCGCAAACTCCAGATTCGCCTCTGCCATACGAACCTTCTCGCGCGCGATGTTGATCTCACCCGGACGAGGACCAGCACGCATCTTCGACAGATTCGCGGCCGCCTGATCGCGACGCGCCCTCGCCTGCGCTATTTCCTCAACACGCCACCCCGAAGAAAGTCTCTGATGGTCCGCCTCAGCAGAGGCCAGCAACGCATTCGCCTCAGCCAAATGTTCCCGAAGATCAAACGGGTCAATTTCAAAAAGTCGATCTCCCTTTGCGACCCGCCGACCCTCTTCAACATGTACTACGGAAACCCGACCACCAACGCGCGACCCGACCCGAACTTGATCTGCTTCGATAAACCCCGAAACTACCGGCTGTCCGCGCGACGATTGCTGAAGGTAAAGCCACCCCGTACCACTACCAGCGATAAGAACAACGAATAGAACAAGTTTCCGCATAGCGAGGCCGTACCCTTCAAAAGAGAAAACCACTAAGGCGTACGAGGGATATGTTGACATGCAATCCAGATTGGGCAAGCGGGGTTCACTTGAGAAATGATATGGACCTCGAAAGACTCTGTGAGTTCATAAATGGAGGTGCGTCCTTCGTCTGGATTCTTCAAACGACCGAGGAAGAACGCCGCATCGCACCAAGTGCGCTAGCGAATCGCCACACGACGATCGACGCGCAGAAGGCAAGTATGACATCAGTCGGATCAGGCGTCCGGCCGAGACTCCCAGCCTTGACGATCTCAATCGCGAATGCCACGAAGCAAACGAGCGTCGTGACGAGCCTCCATGAATGCAAGACCTGGCGCCGACGCATCAAGAGGGCTACGACGATCGCGACCGATCCATACGAAAAGAGAATTGATAGTGAGGAGTCAATAGCAGTCAAGGATGACTGCTCCCAAAGCAATCGAAACGGAATCCACGAAAAACTCCCCGCGGAGACGTTAGCCAAGCTCCACCCCCCAGGCCCAAGAGCATCAGCAACAAGGAGCGAAACCTGAAACAGTAACGCAATTCCCAAAAGCAATCCCGGCGCAACCATCCCAGGATACTTACGCCATCGCCCCTCCGTATGCTCGTCGATAACAAACGTCGCGAACCATGCGCCGAGAATCACTCCGAGTGACCGAAGAACCAAACTCGCGAGATCGAAGACATGCGACCCAGTGAAAAGCTGCATCCCTTCAATCACAGACGCAAGTACCATCCCGTGCTTTACCGCCAGCCCGAATGAAACGACCGGACGTCGCCCTCGCTCTCGATTCGCCAAGGCACTCACATATCCAAGTACGGCGAAACAACCAGCTCCAGCAAGCTGACCGACGATCGCAGCGAACGGAGGATCGCCAACTGAAGCGTGACGAATCGAGAACAGATCCCAACGTGCATGGCGAAACCCAGAAAACATCGCCTCTGTAGTTGTGACAAAATCGAACGGAAACAAACCATAAAGGAGAAGGCCAACAGCCACGACCGCCGAAATCGAAGCGAACAGTTGTGCTTCCAGACGCTCCGTCACCCACTTCGCCAAATGCACTCCCCAAAGACGCACCGCGATCGCGACCCAAACACCAATCCCAGCTCCCGTCAAATTCAAAATCACATCGTACCACGATCCCACCCGCGAATGAACATGCATCTGCGTCGCTTCAAGAGCAACACTAACAGAGAGTCCACAGATGACCGCGACAATCGCCCCGCGCGTGATACTCCCTCGCGAAGGCAGACAGAGCACAACAAGAAATCCAATAGGAACGTAAATCCCGATGTTTAGAAGGCGATCCGAAAGCGGCGCCACTACAAAACGTAGCCCATCAAGCGATGACATAAGAGAACCAGCGTAGATCGACGGCGATACGTCGAACGGAATCAGCGATCCATACACCAGCGCCGAAACCGCGACCACAGCCCAAACCCAGGACACAAGCGGCCCCTCAGGGGTTACCGCCACCCCACGCCTGGCATCACGGTCCCTCGATTCCAAGATCGATCTACTAATCAACGTCTCTCCCCTGCCGCACCCGTTCGATGCAGTCGATTCACCGCATAGAGGCACCCGAATTCTCGCCCCTTTCGTTACAAATCGTAGGCGCGCTAAAGGCGAAGACGGAACTGCACGTCGTAACGTCCCAAAAGAACAACCTTTCCTGGATGCGAGGAAGTAATCAACAACAAATTGGTGACACACTTGAAGTACAAGGCCGTTCTCGACACCATTATCGTGCCTCTTTCTCGACACTAGATGTAGATTGTTTCCTTGACACAAGAAGATTCTTACAGCTACGCCCGTAACTCGATAGTGGGCGATCGATTTAGCGGAAGGGAGCCGCCATTCTCGTGCAGGGCAAGACCCGACGGTGGAGGCAGCGATGAAGAATGTAACTGGAATCACGTGTGTTTGTGGATTGTTCGCACTTGCTGGCGTCGTTTATGGAGCAACCCGTCTTGAATTCGATTTTGTGCGTTAGGAAACCGGCTTTGCGGTAGTGCTGACCTCGATGGAACGGCTCTTATGAACGACTTTTCAGTCCAAGACAAGAAGGTCTGGCTAGTTTTCTTGAGCGGATTACAGACAGGCAACATGACACTTAAAGTCGGGGATGGCGGCGTCACATTTTCATTCGCCGTTGAGTCATTAGTGGCGTACTCGCTCCACGAAACTCTTGCAGGAGATTTCAGTGGCAGCGACCTGATCTTGTCAAGAGCGAGCGGCTTCATTCCGATCGCTCCAGCGTACGACAACTAGTAACGACAAGGTCGAAAACTAAGCAGCAAGCCGTGGCGCAATCGCGCCACGGCTTGTTTTTTGTTTCAAATTCAGATACGCAGCTTCAGCGAACAGAGTCTACGAAACAACCCACTTCCACGACCCACTCTAAGTATCGTCCCCCCCATTGAAGTGATCGCCGTGACCTGGAGCGTTTGCTCAGAATAGCCTCGCGCGCCCGTTCCCTCGAAAACGAGCAAAATATTTGGGACAAGTACAATGTGACCATCGTAAGGGTCCCAGACCGACAGGGGAAAACTTCCATCACCGAACGACCCCCGAAAGCAAACAGCGCTTCCCATTCCTCGTGCGGAACGCCGCGTCGTCGTAAACCAACTGGAAACCATTCTCGATCGCTGCCAGCGCATGAAACCACGCACAGATCATAATAGCAAACTCCCCAGCCGCCGCACCCTGTATTCGTCGAAACGACGGATGCTTGATCAGAGACAGCCAAACCCGATGCATAGTCAGCAACCAGAGTGAACGGAAACTCAGTTCCTGTGACCGCATCAGCAACGCCAGCCCCCACGTCCAGGTCGTAGGTCAAAGTAAAACCATCGATTGCGGCGAAACAGAAATTACAGTGCCGCCACTGTACTGAAGAGTAACTGGTGCACCCACGATCCCAAACCACGCATACTGGATCAGTTCATTCCCGGTTAGACCGCGGCCCCGATCCGGCACCGTGAAAGTAACCAACTTCGATGTGAACTCGCTGAAGCTCGTCGGGCAATGAAGATCGCCAGCAAGGTGATCTTAAGTCGACGCCCCATTGAGCGTCCCACGCTATCAATAGCGGTCCAACAGGCTCGCTCTCTTAACCGGGTCGACAATGCCAACATCGTCCATCCCAGTCACCGTCGCGCTAATATAGAACGCACCAGTCGAGAGAACCGCAACCCAACCAACACTACCCGCAACCGGATCAGCGTCGCCGGGATTGGCCTTCACCGTGACCGTGCTCAGGTCATTCGTCGGATTAATCGGAAACGGCGACCTCAGATAGGGTCCATAGATGAAGGGGCTTCCATACGTAGGGCTAGTCCCGCCGGTCCGACTACTAAACTGTGTCAACTGCTTGGCGAACGCCTTATCCAGTGGGACCGTCGTTCCGGGACTGTACCCAGGAAAACTGCCGTGCTCGGCGTAGTAGACGTCGATCGCCTTGCGAACATTCGTCAAGTTCGCCTCAAGCGCGTTCGCGCTCGCCCCTGCCGAAGCGCTCGTCAAGCGCGGAACAGCGATCGCCCCAAGGATTCCGATAATCGCCACGACGATCACCAGCTCCACAAGCGTGAACGCAGACCCGCGCCGAAATCGCACGCACGAACGCATATCCAACCCCTTCATGACAAGGCAAGAACCCATATTCCGATCGAATTATACAATCTCTTGCGACCAGGGGACGAAAAAACCGCGTGCATCGACAGGGCGACACGCGCGGTTCTTCATTGTTTTCGCCTTAACGGGCGGACTAGTACGTCGTATAGGCCGTACCGTCTTCGTCAGCGGCAGTCCCGGTGTTAGCGACGATCGTTCCGCTCGCCGCTGTGTACACCCAACCAACCGTCAACGCAGCTGCAGCGGCAACGCCAGAATCGCCCAGAGCCCCTGCCGCTGCCCCAACACCCGCGACCGGAAGACCTGGAACAACCCGAAGATAGGGGCCATACTTAAACGCAGCCGTCTTGGTCGCGTTCGTTCCACCTGCGTCGTTCGTAAAGGTTGTGAGCTGCGCAGCGAATGTCGTTGCGACAGGGAACGTCCCAACATGCTCTGCCGAATAGAGATCAATAGCGTTACGAAGCGCCGCGAGGTCCGCACGCAACGCAGACTCGTTAGCACCACGAGCGCCACGGCTGATACGTGGAACCGCGATGGCCGCGATCACTCCGATGATTACGACAACGATAACCAACTCGACGAGACTGAATCCGCGTTTTCTTGAACCGCTGTGCATCACACTTACTCACTTTTCTTATCGACTTGAACCGACCTGCGACACCGCGCCCCACTCAGAGCGCTTCAGTTTGCCACGATGGGATTACCATTCAACCCTCGTATCGAGGCGAAGAGACCGACTCTTTAGTTCCCGGTTTTCGGGCTCCGAGGGGCGATAAAAAGCACGGCCACACCGTCAGAGCATCGAAACTGCGCGGACCGTCCGAGAATCTTTTCGAGCGTACAACCAAACAGCGAGTCCCCAGGCGACATCTTTTTCCCGTTCACCACCGCAATACCGCCATCTCCCGTAACGATGGCCCCGCCAAGCGTCGCAGCTTCTCTGAACGAATCGTGAGACAGCCGCCCGTTCTTTGCAGCAATCGAAGCAACTCCCGACTGACCGTCCGTACCATCCTGTTCCGCCCGAGCGAAGAAATCTCGCGGTGGCACATCGTTCGCGTCATTTACAACCGGCGGAAACGCGATATTGGGAATTAGCTGACTAGCGAGCGGAGCCGTGACTCCGCCTCCAGGAAGACCTGCAACCAGTGAAGCATCTGCGCGCGAAGGACCGCCATTACTAAGCCAAATCCGATCCACGAGAAAAGCCATGGCACAGACTCCGCCAACCGCGATATAACCTCGGGTCTTTCCAGTCATCACGGATGGCCCCCATCTTTTTCGGACGAAGATACTGAGTCCTCTTCAAAAAACATGCTAATCGTCAATAACGCCAGTCGATCCTCACCAGCAACGCCACATTGAAGTTTCAAGTAGCTAACGTCAGCCCAGGCGTCAATCTCCTCGATTGACCGAAGCAAACGCCAAAGATTCTCAGTCCTCCCACGCACTTGAAGAGAAAAAAGTCGCTCACGAAGACCAGGATAGTTACGCTCACCAAGCTGTTGGTGTTGAAAAACGTGTACGTCATGCTCCCTAGAAAGCGTGGCAACCGTCTCTAGATATCCTTCGATCGTCGTATTCTCATGACCCCCACCAAGCTCCGATACAACGCGATCATGATCCGCTAGTGTTCGCTGCTGTTCACTACGTTGAACGTTCAGGTCCGAAAGCGTTTCGCGCGATGTCGATATAAGCGCTCGCCGCTCCTTCAAGAGCATCCTAGCCTCCGCACTCTGCACAACGCCGAACCACGACGCTAGAACAAGCGCACAAAGCACCAAGGACGCACCAATCGCGTCGATCGCCCAGCTAGGTTTCCTCACAAACGTCATTCAGTCACCATCCGCACTGAATCTCAAATTGATATATCTCGTCAACATCACCACCCCCACCACGCCGAATATGCTCATGGCTGATAGAGGAAAAAACCCCCGACTCCTTCAACGCAGTCACAAACCGCAACGGCGATGAAGGGTCAGTACAATTCCCCTTCAGAACCAACCCCCGCGCGGCCTCGACCTCAAAGCTTGCGTAGCCGCCGTCTACCGGTTGTGGGTTACTCGCTCTCCTCGAACCACGAGCGACCGCGGGAACCGACGGATCTGAAGATAGCGAAGTCAACCAAACGCCCCGAGGCATCGCGCTGACAACCTTGGAAATCAAGATCGACCAACGCCTCTTGTCTTGCATCTGCAGCGCGCGAGCCCGTCGACCGTCCGCATGTCCAACAGCTACACGCAGATCACCCAGAACAGCGCGCGAAGCTTCGATCGCAGCACCCAACTGATCCGTCTCCACGATCGCGGCCGCGGCGCGCCCTTCCTGGTAATACTTCAGAGAGAGCGACACAGCGACAAGCGGCAATACACAGCAAATTGCCGCAAACCAACCGCCAGCACGCCTACGCATCGCCCGCGACTCCTGATCTTGATCCGGAATAAGGTTTACGCGTCCCATCAAACGACTACTCACTAAGCGCCGTGCCAATCGCCAGCCCGACCATTTCGAGTGGCTGTCCATGACCAGAACTGTACGTCAACTCGCATCGATCTCCACCTAGCAAAGCGCTCGCTCGCCGAACCTCAAAGCCCAGCGAATGCCCGAAGTATTCAACGACATTCGGAATCAAGCTACCACGACCAACCGCGATCAATCCGCTAAAATCCCGACCCGGATAGCACTGTCTCATGTACCCAACCGATCGCTCAGCTTCCAGCGTCGTAGACCGAAGGGTATTCCGTAACCCACCCATGATGAGTCCAGACAAACTGTCTCGTGACGATTTCGGTCCGCGCGAGTCCCGCACACCGACCGAAGCAACCCCATGTTCCCGAAGATGGACCTCCGCCGATTTCACACTCACGCCAAGAGTCGTCGCTACACACCGCGTCCACTCAGTAACGCCAGCCCCCGCGGAGCGAACAAGGACCGGGATATCCCCAAGGCAGACAACAAGCCGCGCTTGACGCCCACCAAGATCCAACACGCCCCAGAGCTCATCAGCTCGAGGCCGACATAGAACAGAACCAAAACGCGCCAATGCAAGACCCGCCGGTTCAACAGCAACGCAATGCAACCGAGCTTCATCAACCGTCCGTAGCAGTTTTCGAACACTCTCCGGCGACGCCCCAATCCCAACAACGTTCGGCGATGGGCCCCGACCCGCAGGACTGCACCAACACCGTGTAACTGGCTCCGATTTGTCGTCTCCCATCAGTCGTGAAACCTCAGCACGCACGACCTGGTCAAGCTGCCCACCCCCTGACTCAGTGATCCCTGCAGGTAGCTCAAGAGAAAAGTAGCTAACGTCAGGACTATTCATCGAAGCAACCGTCTTGCGCCCACGAAATCGCTCGCGCGTTGTAACCACTCGCACAAGCTGTCCAGAAGGCTGCAGAACATCTTCGCCCTCTAGGTCCCCGGTCAGCTCGCAGGCGCCCAACGCAACAACCGACCACCCACCGTCAACAGCCAACAGTTGCACCGCGCGAAGTCCGCATGCACCGATGTCCAAACCAACCGGCGTCAGAACCCGTTTCTTTTTGAAGACCGTAGCAAGCAAGAGTTGCCTCCGTTATCGGATCGCGGAAGTTATGTCGAACAGAGGAATAAAAAGCGCCATCGCCACCGCCCCCACAACGAATCCCATGAGAACCAAAATCAAAGGCTCAACGAGTCGCATGACAACCGTTATCAGCTCTTCGTTGTCCTCGTCAGCCATGTCTGCACAATAGATCATCGCCCCCCCGAGCTGACCGCTGTCCTCTCCAGTATGGATCGCCTGACAAAGCGCCGGTTCCGCGACGATCGAGCGCTCAAACGCCGTGCTCATCCGCTGCCCCGACGAAACGCATTCTTCGATTTGATCGAAGAAATGCTGAAAACGCAGACTGCGCGTCGATCGACGCGCAAGGGCAACGGTCTCCAAAATCCCAACTTTACTCTCGACCAGGACACCCATCGTTCGCAAAACCTGAGCAAGAATCAACTGCCGGCGAAGGTTCCCGACGATCGGTATCCGCAGCTGCATGTCAGCCATCCATTGCTTCCCCGCATCGCTCATCATCGCGACCACAGATCCACCGACGACCGCCCCCAGAACCACAATGATCAACAACCATTGCGATTGCAGCGTCGCCCCCAACCACAGAAGCCATTTGGTGATTGTTGGCGTCTCAACACCGAGCTGCGTGAACATCACATTGAACCGAGGAACAACAAAGAACAGAAGGACGTTTACGATAGAACCGCACATCCCGATGAGTACGGCCGGATAAGCAAGTGCCCCGACGATCTTCTTCCGAACAGCCTTAGCCTTGCCAACAATCACCGAAAGGCGCTCAAGCATCTCCGTCAGAGTTCCACTAGCCTCACCCGCCGCAACGATCGCAGTATAAACGGGGTTGAATGTCCTCGGATGCATTTGCAACGCTTCCGCAAGAGATCGACCATCTTCAAGTTCATCGATAACACCCTGAAGCAGCGCAGCATGTGCTGGCTTCTTCTGTTGCTTCGAGATTGCGCTGATAGCCGGAACAAGACCAGACCCAGCACGAAGTAGCATCGACAATTGCCGGGTCACCTGAGTCAACACCTTGAGCGGAAGTTTCCCCCCATCACGACCATCCGACTTTCGCTCACGAACACGTGTCGCTTCGCTATTCTTCGAAGCTTCTAGTCGCGTAACGAAGAGCCCTTTCCGCCGAAGTTGCTCCCGCGCTTCTCGCTCATCACTCGCCTCCACAGACGCCGTCTGCGTTCGTCCCTCTTTGTCAATTGCCTCGTAAGCGACGATCATCCCATCATCTCCGGCACGACATCGCCAGCTTCCAGGGCTTCAGACCTAGTCACGCGAAGCACCTCTTCAATCGTAGATACTCTCTGATCGACAAGATCAAGCGCCTTCGACCGCAACGAACGCCAACCCGACTTTGCCAAATGTACACGAAGGTCCGCCTCCGACGGACGATTAGGAATCATACGTTTGAGTTCTGGATCCATAGTCATCACCTCGTACACCCCAACACGCCCAACGAACCCTGTCTGATTGCAAGTCGTACAGCCCTCGCCCTTTTGAAAAAGATCTGATGTGCGATGAGCCCAACCCACTTCGTCAAGTAGACGCGGTTCCGGATAGTAGGAACTCCCGCAAGACGGGCATATACTTCGAGCAAGCCGCTGCGCGACAACACCCAAGAGCGCCGCAGAAAGCAGGTAAGGTTCAATCCCCATA
>JAJDDZ010000220.1 GCA_029260025.1 Phycisphaerae bacterium
GGGGGATAGCTCCAGGTGGCCTACTTTTGGGTCGAAACGCGGGATTCTGGTAGGGGTTGGGGAGGATTTGTGGGGCAAAAGTCGAAAGCCCACGGGTTCCTTCCCGTGGGCTTCCAGACGTCGAGCGCACAAGGCGCTAGACTACGATGCCGCTTGGAGCGAGTAGTTTTGCTGCTGATCGTGCGGATGATCCTGTTGTTGGGCAGGTGAGGTCTTGGCAACTCGGGATGCGTCTGAGCCGGCTGCTGCTCTTTGGAGCTCTGCTCGGCGTTTGAGGATCTTCGGTGGTGCCTCCGCGACTGCTTTTCGCCAGGCGAGCTTCTCTGCGCGGGTTAGGAGGTCGTCCATTTTCGGACGTAGGCGAGCTGCTTTCGTTCGGTCGATCCGGCGTGGGATGTTCTTTGTGTTTTCGAGCAGTCCCGTGTCCATCAGTCGGGTGAGGATTCCGAACAGAATTCGACCCATTTCCGGCGTGATGACGCCCAGGCGTACCTCGCGGTAGAGGCGGTCCATGGCGTTCCCAGCGGCTGCATAGTTGCTGAGCTTGCGGAGGTATCCATCCGGGAGGCGAGACAGCGGGTTCTTTGGTTTTCGCGGTTTGGCGGCTGAATCTCGGCGTTTGGCTGCGATGGTTGGGTCGTGGAGGGGGCAATGGTCGCCGTCGCCGTGGATTTTACCTCGGCAGCGTTTGCCACTCTTGGTGATTTTTGCGCAGCGGGTGTCGAAGGGTAGTCGCCTAGCGGCGATGCGCGTCTTACAGACGAGATCGGTTTTTTTCCCGGCGGGGGTTCCGTTGGTCGTCAGAGCTTCCCAGAGCAGCATGGTCTCTTCTCCAAAATGTCACAACGTGACACGTCGCGGATGTCCGCGAAGATCCCACACCGACGAAACCTCCTTGCGGCGCCGGTAAATTCATGTCACTCGACCCCCACAAAAGAGGTGCAATCCTTCCACGATGCCACGGTGGTACCTCTCCGGATACCTGATTCAAAGGAAGGGTCGAGTTCCTGTTAGATTTTCTGTAGTCTGCAACAAGCAACATGTTGCAAACCGAACGAGTCGATTCTAGGCAGCGGGGAATCACACGCAAGGAAAATTTGAAGAAAATGGAGGGGCTGACATGCTTTGTTCGTGAGTCGGTTCGGGGATCAAGTCTTGTAACTTGTTTGCGGTAGGAAGGTTGGGATGAAATTCACGGGGCCGATGGCAGATAGTCACAGGTATGGTTTTGCGTGAGAATCTGATCTATTCATCCTGACGGACGCTTTGTGATCTGCGTCCCTGCTTTTTTTCAGAGACACGCTGCTTGGCGTCGAGTCGTCTCCGCTTTTGTCCTTTCGATACGCGTGTGGGGACGCGCGTTTTTCGGGGTTTCAGGGCGTTGGCCAGCAGTTCATAGAATCGCTCGATCGCAGCTCGCTTGTTGGCGAGCTGGGTCCGATGCTTGCGAGATACGATGCGTAGCCAGCCTTCGTTTGTGATGCGGGTATGGAGCTCGCGGTGGAGGGCGTTTTTTTCGCTTGGCCTGAGGGCGGGGCAGCTTGATACGTCGAACCAGAGGGCGACCTGGGTGTTGACCTTGTTGACGTTTTGTCCGCCGGGTCCGGAGGAACGGGCGAACTCGAAGGACAGAAAGGAGAGGCTGATGCGATCCTTGAGCGCTTCAACCCGGGGCGTATCGACTGCTTGTTTCGCCATGATTCATCGACCGCCTTGTCGATCGCCGCCGGTTGGGAACGTCACCCCGGACGGGAATTGTAGTCCGCCTTCGTGGGTTTTGCCCTGGCTGGGTCGTCGATTCAAGAAGTCGAATAGGGGTCCGACGGGTTGCTGGTTTCCCTTTTTTGAGGGCTGTGATATGGGGGGGGTGTCGGTGGCTGTCTGTGGATCGGCTTGTTGTCTGGCGATCGCTTTTTCATTGATTAGCTGGTACTGCGCGGTCGCTTTTTTTTCCAAGATCGTGAAAGATCGGCCATCGATGTCGATCGCACCTTGGTAGTCGCTTGCGGCTGCTTCATGATCGCCTAGCGATGCGAAGCAATCTCCACGTAGTGCTAGCGCGTGTGCGCGTGCGTGGCCTGCGCTTCTGCGATCGAGGACCTGGGTCGCCATTGGGATCGCCTCATCAAATAGACCCGATGCGATCAGGACGCTCGCTCGGCCGAGCATGGCTGAGACGGATTCGGGGTCTTTGGTGAGGGCGACGCTGAAATCTTGCATGGCGATCTCGTTTTCTCCGCTCCGTATGGCGCTTAAGCCGTGAAGTACCCGCACTAAGTTTCGGGAGCCATCGAGGGTGAGTGCCTGCTCGAATGATAGGCGTGCTCGATCGGACCGGTCCAACAGTAGGTCGGAAATTCCGACCCAGATGGCTGCGTCGATCGCGTGACCAGGGAACATCGCCATTCTGTTGGCGGCGGTCGACATGTCTTCGAAGTGACCTGAAAGGCAGGCGAGAATCGCGTAGAGCAGTAGGGCGTCGAAGTCATCGGGTCGTATGTCGATGTATCCGGCTAGTAGTTTCTGTGCTTTTTGGACCTCATCTTCAAGCCAATAGAGGACTGCTTCTCGCAGGTGTCTTGCGGCGTCGTCTCCGGAGGTTGGTTCGGGAGGCCAATTGCGGGGTGCGACTGAAAGGTAATACTCCTCAGCAACGACGAGCGCTATTCCTGCGGGTGTTCCGACATCTGGGAGCGCTGTTGCCTCGACCTCTTTTTCTTCGGTTGCGTCCGCATCTGGGTCGTCTTCAACGATCCCTTGGACGCCGGTGAGGGCTACCTCTGCGAGTTTGGTGGGTCCGCCCTGGACATACTGGATCACGTCGATGAAGTTGAGAAGCTGTGCGTTTTCTTGTTGTGCGTCTGCGACGTCGGCCCGGGCTTGGACGGCTGCGGCGCGCTGGGTTGCCTCGCGTTTTTGAGTCTGTCTAAGCGAGATGAACAACGTTCCGGCAACGAGGAGGGCAAGAACTCCGACGGTTGCAAGTTGATGTCGGGCGATGAATTTTGCGGCGCGTGTGTGAAAGCCTGCTCTTCGAGCGACGATTGGTTGGCTCGCCAGGTAGCGACGCAGGTCGTCGCGAACTTCGCCCGCGGTTTGGTATCGCCTGTTTGGATCTTTTTCGATTGCCTTGAGTACAATCGTCTCGAGATCGACCGGGACGTTTGGGTTGATGGTCCTTGGCGCGGGCGCTTCGCTGGTCAAGATGCGACTGATAACCCGCTCTCGCGTTTCGCCGGGATAGGGGGCGGTGAGGGTTAGCCATTCGTAGAGTGTTGCGCCGAGCGAGTACACGTCCGCGCGGTGATCGACGTCCCCGACCGAACCGGTGATCTGTTCGGGGGCCATGTACAGGGGTGAGCCGATCATTTCGCCGGTGGTTGTGACGCCGGGTTGCTCGGCCAATCTAGCGAGGCCGAAGTCTGAGATTCGAATATGCCCGTCGTCTCCGAGGATGAGGTTGTGCGGTTTGATGTCTCGATGGACGACGCCACATTCGTGTGCGTAGTCGAGGGCATCCGCGACGCATGCTGCGTGGTTTATGACGCTATTGTAGAAGGTTTGCGTAGCGTTGGTTTGCGATGGTGCAGCGAAGGTCACGGCGGAGGCGGATCCTGGCGCTTCGTTCACGCTTGTTGGGTTTGAGATTGTGGTCGGGGTTTCGGCTGCTGATAGGGCGACTGTTTCTGCGAGATCGGGTGGGGTGTATTCGCTGCCTTCTGCACCACGGAGTTCGCTGATGATGTCGTTCAGCCCAGAGCCTCTAATATATTCCATCGCGTAGTAGTGAATTCCGTCTGCTTCGCCTTGTGCGAATATCGGGACGATGTTGGTGTGATGGAGTTTTGCGGCTGCTTGGGCTTCTCGGATGAAGCGGATAATCGCTTTTGGGGATGAGCTGACGTGCGATGCGAGTACCTTGAGCGCGACGACCCTCTGAAGTGAGGTCTGCCACGCTTCGTAGACTGTCCCCATGCCTCCGCGACCAATCTCGCGTCGGATGACGAAGTCGCCAAGGGTACGGTGGTCGGGATTTATCGGCGGAGACGTTTCAATTGGCGTCGTTTGCGGGTCTTGGTTGTTCGGTCGGTTGTCCAACAGCTTGCAGCTTCTCTTTGGTATTCTTGTTGCCGTGGTTCATCACAGGCGGGATCTTCGCCGCGCGATTGTCCACGGTCCCTATACAGGACGGTCTTGAGAGGCCAACGGTTTGAAAAAATTTCTCTCGGCGAAAAATCAGTCTCGTTCCGTCCGTGCCGCCTGCCATCGTCTATGATAACCGTAGACGCGGGTAGCTCTCGCGTCACGCCGCCGAAACATTCGTAAGTCTTTGCGAGGTAAAGGCTTACATTTTATCTGGTCTGGCAATCAGTTGCTTATTCCTACGGAACGAATTCGGGGTACAAGGCGAGGGCGCTAGCACCTACGATCCTCCTATGATGGAGGATTCGCTCCTAGGGGTGCGATATTTGGGTAGAGTCCCGATGCGTGGGCGCGGCCTAGCTCTACATATCTCACAACCACTTGATCAATCATCGACAAATCATCCTCTGTCGTATCACGCTTGATTCGTCCGGGGACGCCCATGACGAGCGAGTTGTCGGGGATGATTGTTTCTGGGGGAATGACGGCGCCGGCTGCGATGACGCAATTCGCTCCTATTTCTGCGTTATCGAGGACGATTGCACCGATTCCGATTAGTGATCGGGCCCCGACCCGGCGACAGTGAACCACGGCGCGATGTCCTATAATCACGTCGTTGGCTATTTCGAGGGGGACGCCCATTCGGGTGTGGAGGACGGTTCCGTCTTGGACATTGGTACGAGCTCCGACTGTGATTTTGGCGACGTCGCCACGGATGGTCACATGATGGAGGACGGTGACTTCGTCATCGAGTTGGACATTTCCGCCGACGTAGGCTGTCGGTGCAATGAAGACGTTTTGTCCAATGTTCGCGTTGGTGGTTTGAAACATGGGGCCATGGTAGCTGATCCAGGGTTCGCTTGCGATTGCTGTCGATCACGGTTTGGCGAAGGGGTTGAAAAACCTGATACTACATCTGTGAATTCCCATTTCTTGCATGAATAGTGAAATCGGGCTGTCTGGCGCGCCCCAGAGGTGCGAAAAGAATGGGGAATTAGGGGTTATTTTTATTGACAACTTGCGGCGTTGGAGGTTAGGATAGTCCACAGATGAACGTGTCAGGAGTCGTCGCATTGATCAGATTGCGGCCATCTTGACACAGCGTTTCTTGATCGGCTCTTAAGGGGATCAGTTCGGGGCAGTTTGGAGAGAAGCTGCTGGTTCTATGCGCTGATGCCTTTTTTTTGTCCGTAGTCCGCCAGCCTGGAGGGGTGTTGGTGGCACACATACTGGTGCGAGTTCTCCTTGGAGGGGGACGAAAACACCCGGCGACGTGCCTCTTTCTTGAGGACGCGACGCCGGGTGTTTTGCATTTCCTGCCAAGTTCTTTTTCGTAAGGGTTTACCTGCGCGGGCGACCCGGTCTCGGGCGATTGTTTGCGGGTTTGGCTGGTTCTGGAGCATAGCCTGTTTCCAGGATGATCTCTCGCCCACGATTGTCTTCACACCTGATCTCGATTTGATCGACGGTGAAGCCAGCATCTCCAACCACGTCGATTCGCTTTCGTGTTTCAGATTCGATGGTACTGAGCACGCTTCGCTTAGTGTTGAGTAGTCTGAAGGCGACCTCCTGGGCTAGCGTTAGGCGGATGAGCGCTACCTCGTTGTGGTTTGCGGAGAGCTGGACGGCGCGCATCGCGTCGAGAATGACAGATTCTGGCATCTTGACGAGGCCTGTTCCGTGGCACCCTGGGCAGTCATGGTAAGTATTTCGCTTAATGGATGGTCCTTGTCGTTGCCTGGTAATCTCAATCAGACCAAACGCGCTCATTCGAAGCGTTCTGGCACGTTCTTTGTGCTTTTTCAGCAGATCTCGTAGTGCTGTCTCGACCTTGCGTTTGTTTCTATCGAATCGCATATCGATAAAGTCGCAGACGATGAGACCGCCAAGGTCGCGGAGTCGTAATTGTCTCGCGATTTCCTCGGCCGCCTCTAGATTGATGAGTAGTGCGGTTTCTTCGGCATCCTTGGGGGATCGAAAGCGTCCGCTGTTGACGTCGATCGCTACGAGTGCTTCGGTCGAGTCGATGACAATGGATCCACCGGAAGCTAGCGGGACGTGTCGCATGCTGATTTTTTCGAGTTCTGCCTCGATTCCCATCTTGTGAAACAAGGGCTCTCGGTCTGTGTATAGCTCCAGACGCGACTTGGTTCTGGGCATTGCGATCCGAAGGAACTCTTTCGCTCTCCGGGCAGTTGGCTCATGATCGACGACGAGGCGTGTGAAGTCGCTTGTGTAGACGTCGCGGATCGTTCGGGTCACCAGATCTGACTCTCTGTAAAGCTCGGCGGGGGCATCCATCCGCTTTACCCGGTCTGCGACTGTCTTCCAAAGGCGTTGAAGGTAGGTCAGGTCGCGCTGCAGGTCTCGTTTTGTTCGGTCGAGACCGGCGGTTCTGAGGATGCATCCCATCCCTGACGGAAGCTCGAGCTCTTTCATGATGTCGCGCATGCGGCGACGTGCATCTTCATCTTCGATTTTTCGCGACACGCCGTGCCTGCTCATGCCTGGCATCATGACGAGAAAACGACCGGGGATTGAAACGTAGGACGTTAGCGTCGGTCCTTTGGTGCCAACGCCCTCCTTAGTGATCTGCACGATGACTTCCTGCCCGCGCCGAAAACATTTTTGAATCGGTGGGCGGTCGTGCCGTGGTGTCTTTCGGCCAACGTCTTCTCCGGGACCGGAATGGTCGGGGAAATACTGTGGTTGAACGTCGGAGATGTGGAGGAAGCCGTTCTTGTCGCGACCAAAATCAATAAAAGCCGCCTGAATACTTGGTTCGACGTTGGTGACGACACCTTTATAGATGTTTCCGACGTTGGAAAGCGTGGCGGTTCTTTCGATTGAAATCTCTTCGAGCTTTCCGTCGTGTTGAATGGCGACGCGACATTCAAACCCCTCCGAAACGTTGACGATCATCTCGCGCGCTTCTGACGGTTTGCGAGTAGATTTCTTGCCGGTTTGTGGGGCGTCAACGCCAGAAAAAGGCGAGATGTCTGTCGCCTGTCCTGCACCATCATGATCCTGATCGTCAAGATCATCATCCGTGGGTTGCGCTGGTCGGTCGGGAGTTGTCGTCGTCTTTGGTTTCCGAGATCGCGGCCGGCGGGCGGGTCTCT
>JAJDDZ010000023.1 GCA_029260025.1 Phycisphaerae bacterium
CACTATGAACGCCAAATCCGATGGTGTGAGGTCCGGCGTTTCCGGTCAAGGTATCGATATCGATGAAGTAGCGAATGGTTGCTGCAACTTGGCCAGCGTTGTCCACCGTTCCTCCGTTACCGTTGCCTCCTGTCGTTGCAGCCCCAAGGGTGCCGTTGAGGTTCAGGCCATAATAGGTTCCATCGATGTAGAATACCGGATAGTCCCAGCCACCTGTATCACTACTCGAATAACTTAGTAGGTCAAACTCTAGGTTGGCACCGGCCACTGTTACACCGCCCTGGCTCGCTCGCGTAAAGTTGGCTCCGCCGGCGTCAGGACCGACCACATTCAGGTTCGCTGGGAACGTGATTACGCCACCGCCGAGCTGACTTATCCAAGAAGCGCTCCCGTCGAAAGTGCCGTTCTGGACGCCCGGGCTGGTCACTGCCATGCAGGTTCCACTCTGGCAAACGTCCGAGCCGTTGCAGAACACGCCATCGTCACATGCGAGACTGTTGTTGGTATTCTGACAAACATTGGCGACGCACGCATCATCGGTGCATCCGTTCGCATCATCACAATCCGCATCCGTCAGACAATTGGCCGCGGCTACCATGGTAACGTTGATGTCATCGATAGCGATATCACCTTGCCAGCTACTTCCACGCGTGCCCCTGAAGCGAACCTTCACAGACGACGCGCCAACATACGGCGACAGATCAATCGTTGCCTGGAACCAGGACGTACCCTGATTTCCAAAAAGCGTAAACGCATTCGTCCACGTTGTGCAATCGGTCGTGACCTCAACATCCAGAGTTCCCATCGACGCGCCGAACATGTTGTACCAGAAAGACATGGTAGAACTGCCCGCTCCGCTTAGGTCCAGGCATGGACCTTCAAGTATGGCCGTATCGCCAGCCGCGCGCGGCGATGAGGTTTCGGTGTACATGTAGAAACCAGCCCCGGACGTGTGGTCTCCCGATGGTCCCGTGTTCGACGATGGGGTCGATCCGCTGCGCCTTGTCCAGTCAAAGACATCGCCAGTAACATTCGCCCACGCTCCAAGCCCTGTATCAAAGTCCTCGGTGTACGGGAACGTCGACACCTCGCTGGTACAGTTGTTACTGCACACACTGGCGCTGCAAGTGTCGATGGTGCATGCGTTACCGTCGTCACAGTCTGAGTTTGTCGCGCATCCCGTCGTCGTGCAGGTCTGGGTACCTTCGTCGCACGTTTGACCGGTCGTACAGGGCGAAATACCTGCTTGACAATCAAGCAACACGTCGCAAGTTTCGCTTCCATTGCAGAACAAGCCGTCATCACAAGCCGCATCGCTAGCCACGTTATCGCAATTGTTGGTTGCCTCGTTGCAGGAATCAGTTGAGCAACCAACGCCATCGTTACAGTTGACTGCTGTTCCCGATTGACAATCGAGAATCGAGTCGCACGTTTCAACGCCATTACAGAACAAGCCATCGCTGCATGCCGCGTCGCCTGCGATGTTGTCGCAACTGTTTGTTGCTTCATTGCAGGAGTCGGACGTACATCCTACGCCGTCGTTACAATCCACAGTCGTGCCTGCGACGCATGCGTTCGCCACGCACATTTCAACGCCATTGCAGAATAGGCCGTCGTCGCAATCACTGTCGATGTTGCACGCGACGCATGAAGTTGTAACTTCGTCGCAAACTTGACCCGGGCAGGGGTCGCCACCAGGCTGGCAATCGAGCAGAACGTCGCATAGCT
Source organism: Phycisphaerae bacterium (assembly GCA_029260025.1). GTDB lineage: Bacteria > Planctomycetota > Phycisphaerae > UBA1845 > UBA1845 > JAJRUK01. Next base: position 1,729 of record JAJDDZ010000023.1, read on the forward strand.
CACTGCCGTTGCAGAAAATACCATCGCTGCATAGAGCGTTGTCCGCAGCATTCATGCAACTGTTCGTAGCTTCATCGCACGAGTCATTCGTACAGCCGACACCGTCATTGCAGTTGACAGTCGTTCCTAGTTGACAGTCGAGTAGTGCGTCGCACGTTTCAGCACCGTTACAGAACAGTCCGTCATCACATGCGGTATCGTCAGTCAGGTTCTCGCACGACGAAGCGGCTTCGTTGCAAGAGTCCGTCGTACATGCGACGCCGTCATCACAATTCACCGTCGCTCCGACCTGGCAATCGTTGACTGAGTCGCACGTTTCGCTGCCATCGCAGAAAATGCCATTGTCGCAAATCGCATCGTTTGCTGTGTTATCACATAATGCCGTCGCTTCATTGCAGGCGTCATCCGTACAGCCGACGCCATCATTGCAGTCAACGGAAATCCCTGCCTGGCAATCAAGCAAGGCATTGCATGTTTCCACGCCATCACAGAACAGCCCATTGTCGCACGCCGCATCGCTTGGGCCATTGTCGCACGAGTTTGTGGCCTCGTTGCAAGTGTCAATCGTGCATCCTACGCCATCAGTGCAATCCACGCCGATCCCTGCCTGGCAATCGAGAACCCCATCGCAGGTCTCGACGCCGTCGCAGAAGAGTCCGTTATCGCATGCGGCATCATTCGTCACGGAATCGCAGGATCCGGTCGCTTCATTGCACGAGTCGGACGTGCAACCAACACCGTCGTTGCAATCAACAGCTGTCCCTCCGACGCACGTGTTGCTCACGCACGATTCGACGCCATTGCAAAACAGTCCGTCGTCACAATCGGCGGCAACAACGCAGGCCACGCATGTGTTGGTCGTCTCGTCACAAGCTTGTCCAAAACATGGGTGGGTCCCTGCCTGACAATCCGTGAGTGAGTTGCAAGTTTCAGCGCCGTCGCAAAACAAACCGTTGTCGCAGTTCGCGTCGTTGGCAGTGTTGTCGCACGCGTTCGTCGCTTCGTTGCACGCATCGTCCGTGCAACTCACGCCGTCGTTACAGCTGATGGCTGTACCTGACAGGCAGTCGATCGCCGCATCGCAGGTTTCCGCACCGTCACAGAATAGACCATTGTCGCAATTAGCGTTGTTGACGATGTTGTCGCAACTGTTTGTTGCCTCGTTGCAAGAATCATCTGTGCAGCCCACGCCATCGTCGCAATTGACGACCGTACCTATTTGACAATCTAGTGCTGGGTCGCATGTTTCGGCACCATTACAGAAGACGCCATCGTCGCAGGCAAGATCGTTCGTGGTGTTATCACACGTGTTGGTCGCTTCGTTGCAAGCGTCCATCGTGCATCCCACGCCGTCGTTGCAGTCTATCGCAGCCCCTGTTTGACAGTCGAGCACGGCATCACAAGTTTCGGTGCCGTCGCAGAACAAACCGTTGTCGCAGTTCGCATTGTTTCCGATATTGTCGCAGCTACTCGTCGCTTCGTTACAAGCGTCGTCCGTACAGCCAACCCCGTCGTTGCAATTGACGGTGGTACCGGGCTGGCAGACGCTGGCGACACATGTTTCTGCACCGTTGCAGAAGACTCCGTCGTCACATTCGGGATCCGTCGTGCATCCGCCCGTGCAAGGATTCGAACCTTGAGCATCGATATGCAACGACCAGTTATTGAGGGTCCCGGAATCGGCAGACACGCTGTCATACACTGTAATCGTCCAGATTCCTGCCGCATCCATGCCATCAAACGCCGAGAGCGCGTTGGTGGGTGTATAGTTTGGTGGGGATGTCAGGTTGGCGGCGCATTGCGATTCCATCGTGCCACCGGTGCCTTCGTCATCCAAGAGAATGCCACTAAAGTTGTCCAAGCTGCATCCGTAAGTAGATCCAGGAACGCCGGGTCGATCGACGATTGACACGGTCGTGCCAAGGTGAGAAATCGTTACCGTCAGGTCGCCTACCCAGGTATGACTAATATCGACATCGACATCGATATCGCCGATGTTGAAGGTGTCGGGTACGTTAATCGAAGCCGTCGCTGCATTGCCCGCGCCTCCACCGTCAGGAATCGATGCGCCAGGTGCATTCGAATAGACTGTTGGGTTACCGGCGGTTCCGCTACCACAGACCGACGCGTCTCCTAGGTATGTTCCGCCCGCGGTCGAGCAGTTACTTGGGCTGTCGATTGCGCAACTGGTTCCCGTGCAGCAAGCGCCCTGACCTTCGCAGATACCGCCGTTACAGATTTGTCCAGTCGGACACGAGATTGGCGTATTGGAACATGCTCCGGTGCTACAGACATCTGAGGTGCAAGGATCGTTGTCATTACAATCAGCGTTAGTGCCACAAGGCGTGACCAGCGACAGCGTGCTTATCGCATCAATCCGCCCGTAGCCATACCCACGATCAAACCCTGCTGGACCTAAGTCCGTCGCCCCGTCGCGAAGAATCTGGCGAACCTGAGCCGGGGTGAGTGTCGGGTCGGCATCGAGGACCAACGCAGCAAGACCAGCAACCATCGGAGAAGCCATACTCGTACCGCTCTGGCTAGTGGTCGATGTTCCACCTGGCGCATTGCTGGCGGAAAGAATGACCGACCCCGGAGCGGAAACATCCAAGAAATCACTTTGATTACTGAAGCAGACAACGCTATCCGCGGCTGGGCTGCTGTTCGTGCAGCAGCCCCAGTTGAAGTTTGAAGTCCCGTTTTCGCAGTTGGGATACGCTGTCTTGTAGGTTGCGCCAACAGCGATCACATTTGATCCGCAAGCGGGGGATCCCATCGAATTTGAATTGCATTCGTTACCTGAAGCCGCAACGACCACAACACCAGCTGCCGAAGCATTGTTAGCAGCAACAGCCCAACTGTGCGTGTCGCATGTACCTGCAAAGTTGCCAGTTCCGATACTAAGGTTAATTACATCCGCACGTCCACCGGAAGCAGTTTGGTCTGCGCAGTGGTTAATACCCGCAATGATGTTACTGTCGGTACCGCCGCCAGCGGAATTCAAGACCTTGGCTCCGATGAGCGTGGCGTTCGGCGCCATGCCTTGCAACGGTTCAACGCCGTCGCATCCAAGGTTTACCGTGATGCCGGTTCCCCCCACAGAGATACCGGCCACATGAGAACCATGACCATGGTCGTCATCGGGGTTCGAGTCGTTGTTATTGAAATCGAAACTAGCCGCCGCATCGATGCGAGAGGCGTACATAGCGTTGTCCATATCGATACCCGTATCGACAATGCAGACCCTGATGCCGGTGCCATCGTATGGGAGGTTGGCAGCTGTTAGCTGACTTTGTAGACCCCGGACGAGCGGAGTTGCTTCGTCGAGTCGGATGACATTGGGATGGTATTGGTCAAGCACAACTTTGGAGACACCCGGCAGCTTGCTAAGGGCCTTGATCTGCGATTCAGGCAAGCTTCGAATATTAAGTACATTCGCCATGACGCGATCGTACTCATACTTTACCATTCCATTCATCTTGGCCGCGAAAGCACGGACCTCTTTTCGCTGAACAGCATGCTTCGTGAGAGTTGGATTCATATAGACCAGCACGCTAACGCGCTTAGCACCTGCCATGTCAACGTAAGTCAAAGGATGCTTCGCAATGGGAACGGCTGCGGCACTTGCTGGAGATATGCCCGGAACACGGACATCGTCAAGTGCCCATGTGCCACTGGATACATCCACTTGTAATTGAATCGCATTCTCAGCTACGCCATTGCCGCCACCTGCGCTTGCGGATCGCTCGCCTGGCCAAGTCGCAATCGCTGATACTGCGGCAACCAAGACAAAGTATCGGACCCCGGATCCAACGGATCGTTGACAGTTCCTGTGCATAACTTGTTCATTCCTTCAATAGTAAAACAACTGAATGTGACACCTTCCTGTTATCGTGTAGATGTGCGCGACGACCGACGTGCTAGGACAACAGCGCTTTTGGGTGCAAGCGATTAGCGCCCAAGCGAGCAAAGAGTGCCGTAAGGTTCGTCAACGCGCACAACTCACAGGTTGGCTATTTCGTTCCATTTTCGCTGACGCATCAACGAAACCGTCGAAGCTAGCAATACCTATAACGCAAGTCAAGAAAAATCTGCTTTCATATTGAAGTTTGATCATACATCATAACAAGTTGCCACTCACAAGAACCTCATCCATGTCGTATTCGCAGAATCACGATCTGATATCGGCCAAACGGATGTGGCCTCGCGTCGTATCGAAGCGAGGATTTGGCAGTCTTGGCAGGACGGGCGAGCGAAAAAACGCGGGATTCGGTCGGCGGGGCGAACCTCTAGCGCAGTCGCCAAGAATCACCCACAAACCAAAAAACATTCATGCACCTCGGCAATACGGATGATACAAGCCACGAATTTTCGGAATCGCTATGACTCGACCCTTGCACGGCAGTTCCACTTCTCGTCGAATAGGCAAGTGGCAATTCGGCGATAAGTGAGTCATCGATTCATTGTAGTACTCGAAATACGGTCGGAAAATTCGTTTGAGGTGTCGCTCGTTAAGTGCTATGACATGATGGAGGCACTCGCGTCTGATTGAGCCATGAATCCTCTCCACGTAGGGGGTTTTTCATGGAGATCGAGTTACCGTAACGACTTCTTTGATCCCCATCTTGAGGGTGCGATCCGGAAAATCTAACCGAAGATCCTGTCACGATCACGAATCAAAAACCGAGGTGCCTTGTCATGAGGAAACGCTTCCGTTTTGCCAAGAGGCGAACCTACGCGATACAAGACTCCGAACACCTTGACCTTTCCACTTGACGGGCGCTGCGTCTTGAGCCGCTGTACAGCCTGACGCATAGAGTTTGGAAACTTGTTGACGGGCTCAGGAATCTGCAAGTGTGCGTCAGTTTCTTGCTCGTCGAGTCGTTTCCTCCCAGGTGCGAGCGTCGGTGCAGTCACCTGAAACACATCAGCCGTTTGTCGAGCAGACCAAGCACGCGCAGCACGCAGCTCGAGAATAGCCATCTGATCCTTGGGCGGATCAATGCGTTCCATCCGAGCATCCTTGATGCAAATCACCTCGTTTGGAAGTGCGAGATGGCTCTTCACCAGATCGTTTTCGACTTTCAGCCGGATACGAGCGATGGGGCTAATGACTGCTCGGCCGCGGGGGTGGGCCAGATCGAATTGGGCCAACGAAATTGAATGCGGCGTGGGTGTCCTTGCGTACCAGGGCCAGCCGGCGAGAGTGGGACTCCAAGTGGATTCCCGTGATTTGTCAATCCGTTTTTTGCAACTCAGAAAGCAGCATCACAGCCTTGCGGACGACGCTTCTCGCGTAAGTGAGCGCAGCGCAAAACTCTGGACCACAACTGTGAACGTAATCAAATCTTGATGACCGATGAAGCCACCTCAACCTGAAGGGTTAGCGAATTCTGATAATTCGAAATCCCCGTAAGGATGATCTGATAGTCGTTGTGGCGAACGAGACATCACCCTATGACAGTGACAGCTAAATTATCCGAACGGAGTTGACTCAAGTTCAGTGATGTTGGATCAGAAAAGACCTTCCGCAGTTGGAAGGCGCTGCGAGAAAGATAAGCATAAGAGTCATTCGGAAGAAGATCAGGCTGACCGGCCATCGATACCCCATGGAAGAAAATCATCCTCGCCCTGTTCGAGGACCTAAGGAGAAGATCGTTATGAATCGTTCTATGGCTCTTGCCATTCAGTACTTTGTGGTCTTGGTTCTCAGTGCGAATGCGAGCGCGCAGGTCGTCTACGTCAACGCGAACGCGACTGGCGCGGGCACGGGTCAGGACTGGGCGAACGCCCACACGGAGTTGCGTGACGCGCTTGGTTTAGCGAATACGGAAGTATGGATCGCTGCTGGCAAATACGCCCCCTCACCTCCGGGAATCGACCGTGAAGCGTCCTTCTCGCTATCGAACGGTCAACAGCTATATGGCGGCTTTGTTGGAACTGAGACGATGCGGTCACAACGCGATCCGGTGGCCAACCTGACCGTACTTACGGGCGACTTGAACGGCGACGACACGCCTGGGTGGGGGAACATGAGTGAGAATAGCTATCACGTTATCAGAGCGATAGACGTTACCGATGTGATAATTGACGGCGTAACTGTCACGCGCGGTTGGGCATGGGTCTCCTCCGGTATCAACGGCGTAGCGGCGGGCATGTACTCGACAAATAGCACCGTCACCTTGAACAGTTGCACCTTTACAGAAAACCTCTCCCACAGTGGCGCAGGGCTGTACCTGTATGATAGCCCCGCGCTGGTCTCAAACTGTGTGTTCACCGGAAACTACGCCCTGGGAGGAAATGGTGGCGGAATTTACAATGGGGCGGACAACGCAGCTCCTACACCATCGATCCTTACGGTTGTCGACTCTCAGTTTCTAGGCAACACGGCGCATCAAAACGGGGGCGCCCAAGGCAACGCCGCGGCTATCTACTCTGGCTTCAATGCCCCAGTTTATGTAGACGGTTGTCTGTTTCAAGGTAATGTCGCCACCTGGCGATTCACTTCCGGCAGCTTTGCGACCTACGGCGGAGCCATGCTGATTCAAGCCGACGGCGGAACCATCAAGAACAGCGTATTCCGGTCGAACTGGGCAATGGCGGGCGGAGCCTTGTATTCCTTCGGCGATACGGATATCACGAACTGCTTGTTCGCCAACAATGAGGCCAAGCGTTTCAGCGTTTCTTTTTACGATTACGGTGGGTTCGGCGGTGCGATAGTCGCGGGTGGCATCACAAATATCACAAACTGCACGTTACATGCCAATAAGGCCCGCAACGTTGGTGGCATTTGGGGCAGCCCGAGTGTCACGATTAGGAATTCCATTGTTTGGAGCAACATTGCCACTGAGATCGAGGCGCTTCCGATCGACCATCAAATCCAGGGTAATCCAGTGGTCGAACACAGTTGTATTCGGGGGCTTTTTGCGCCCAAACCGGGAGAACCGTTGCCCGATCCCGCCCAGCATCCGGGCTCCACCGATTTGGATCCAATGTTCATCGACATGGACGGCCCGGACGGATTCCTCGGCAACGCCGATGACGACATTCGTTTGAGTTTCAGCTCGCCGTGTATAGACGCCGCAGACAACGCCGCCCTTGCGGCAGACATCACCATCGACATCGACGGTAATCCGAGATATTTCGATGACCCCGCAACCGCCGACAAGGGTGTCGGCCCCGCTCCCATCATCGACATGGGGGCGATGGAGTTCGGAACTTGGATCGATCCCGGAACCAATCAGCTTCCCGTTGCCGATTTTGAATATGCCGGCGAGATTGGCACGTTTGATTTCGTGGACTTAAGCGCTGACGCGGATGGGACACTGGTTCAATGGGTCTGGGATTTCGGAGACAACACGTCATCAACCGCGCAGAACCCTACGCATCTTTATCAGAGAAACGGTGTGTATGAGGTATCGCTCGCCGTGCGTGACAACGACAACGGGACGAATCGAAGTAGCGTGCAGCTTGTGTCCATTACGGGCATCCCCAGTCTCTTGGTAACGATCGTGGACCCACCGGACGGAGGCACCGTAGGTAACATTCGCTCGATCGAGGCTGTTACCAACAACGACGCATCGATCACTCAGATCAAGTTCTATGACGACGGTATCCAGATTCAAAAAGTAACGGCACCCCCATTTATTATCAGCTGGAACACGAATCTCGTAGCCGACGGTCCACATACCCTCACGGCCAAGGCGACGGATATCAATGAAGCGGAGGTTTTGTCGCCGCCTGTCGTCGTTAACGTTGACAACGCGACGCCGTTCATCACGTCCGCACCCTTCGACGGTC
>JAJDDZ010000221.1 GCA_029260025.1 Phycisphaerae bacterium
GAGGCGATCCAAGGTCGCCGATGTCGAGTCCAATCGATGTCGTTGCCAAAACGCGCGCTCCCACCATGAAAGAGAAGATCAAAGGGTAGCTACTGTAACAAGGTCGCTGTATCTGCCAACTAGGCGTCGCCTAGAGATCAACCTGAAGACGACGAACCTCGGCGATCTGGTAGAACGTGCTCATCACGCACGGAACAATGATGATGAACGGAATGACAAAGGTACTATCCGCGGCCAACCCTTGAAACGTACCGAACAGTCCCGGGAGTGCAGTAAGCCAAGTCGTCATCCCAGACACCAATAGCAACGCGCCGATCAGCGAAGTGACGAAGATGACAACGCGCTGGCGGTTGATCGCAGAGTACGCAACGCCGCCGCACATAGCGAGCGACAAAGCGGCGTACAGAATCGGGGCGTCCATGTTACCGTCGCCTAGGAAGTAGAACGTGACGCCACTCATGATTAAGCCGCCGAGCACCATGATTGAATACTTGACGGAGAAATAGCTTCCGATGCCCAGAATGGCGGCACCGCAGAGCGCGTAGAACCACTGATCGGGACCTGGACCCGCAAGGCGCGCGGTCAGTACCGCCCCGAGGGCACCGAAGGAAAGTACGACACAGACCTTCCACATGCGCCATCCGAAGAGCATAAAGACCAACCCGCCAATGACGAGCGGAAAACCGCCAATAAGATTAATATCCTTCAGGTACGATACCCAATCATCAACAGACGTAATCATCGAATTGACCCCAAGAGTCTCATAGCAAATAGTCGCGAATACAAATGCCCCGGAGTACGAGATCGCACCGACTATCTATCGGTGATCACTCGCACGTCGGACCTGCACGAATAGCTATAAGTTACGATATCACCCTAAGACTTGTCCGCGGGTTCAGCCTTATCAGACGAACCCTTGCGGGACAACAAGGTCTGCAAAACTAGGGAAGTGATAAGGAATCCGCCGACAACCACACCCAACAAGACCGGGTTCTTGTTGAACGCCTGATAAGTATCAGGGACAGAGTGTGTCATTAATGTCGCTAGCCCCGTCGTGACCATAGAGGTGCCCACGATGGACGTCGCAAGGATGAGTGCCCAGCGAACTGCGATTAACCCCATGCAAAGTCCAGTAAGTAGAGCAACGATTCCCAAAGCGCGAGCGTTATTGGCCGTATTCATGTCACGGTCTGTAAGGAAAACCCAGAAATCCGTTGCCCAAACGCGCGGATCGCGAATCCGGTAGTTGTTCTGCTCGGAGATCGTGGGGACCGTAAAGTTGGTCTTTCCATCGGGCGTTTGCTCCACGAGGGAGGCCGTCTCCTGGTACTCAACGACATGGGGCAATAACTGGTCGTAACCAAAAGCACCCATCGCGACCGACGAAAAAACAATCGCAGCCCCAACGCCGATCCAAAGCTTGAATGTCTGAAAACCAATGAGACCGATAAGGAGCGAACCGGTCAGAACACAAATAAGCGGTGCGAAACCCGTCAGGTTGGAAAACCACATACCAACCGATCCACCGAAAACAACGAAAGCAGTGGTGAGTCCAGCGCGGGCGAATTTAGCCCCCAAGACGCTTAGACCAACGCCGAGCAGCAAGACACCAATGCCCGCCACCACCTGATTGGTTAACCAAGAGGCGGAACCGCCCTCAAGCTGCCCAACCGCATACTGTCTTGTCTGGTCCAGAATATTTGCTAGTTCGTCCATCGAAGCATCCTCAAAACCCGTAGGCTATGTCTTTCTACCGCGTGATTCGATGCTCGCCTCGTAATATTTCGTCGAAAAAGGGGCTGGAACGCCGCCAAATCTTGCATTTCAAGGGGACTGACGACGTCAGAACGGCCTCGGCGCTATCCGGGGACAGTAAAGCGGTCGGCAAACGTGGAAATGTCGATCACGGGGTAGCCCCCATCCAGGCGACCTGTTCTTTGAAAATTGTTTCGCAAAATCGTGAGTTTATGGGCGACGAGGTTTTCCTCTTGCTCGAAACCCGGCGCAGACCCCCATCGGATACGGCCGCCTGCGCGGTCGGTCGCGAGTTCGATGTGACTCGCTCTGGGGTCGCCCCGTCCACCGAAATTACCGACCAGAACGCCCGTTAATTGATGCGCGAATGATTCGTTCGAGAGCTCATGAATCACGTCGAGCCCGGCGCGCAGGTCGTCGCCAGACCATGAAGAACCCGGGATCGGTGGACTTGCGGCGACGCCCTGAACGATTGGCCAAGTCGGGTCATAACTGTAACGTCCGGGCAAACGAACGCCGGCACGATCGACGAGCAGGAAATACTCTTCAAGCTGCACCAGCGCTTCGGGCACTCGGTAGGTCGCACGAATCTCAAAGCGACCAGCGGGAAGGCGGCGCACGGAATCGATCTTGGCAATCCAACCTACGTCGCCGATCGCCTCGGCGACGCTTTGGCACATGTGGCTCGCCGTCCATTTGTGATCGCGGATGCCATCGAGACTGGCCTCGAGATCAGCCCCGGCGAGGGTGACGAGTGACTGCGGAAGATCGACGAAGGTGAAGGTCGCCTGATTGACCTCGCCGAGGATCAACTCTTCCACATGGGTGTCCAGGTTCGAGACGCCGTAGGATGCGCCCGCAGCGACCGCGAGCGTCGCAATCGTCAACAAGCACGTTCGGGCGATGCTACTTCTAGTTCCCTCTTCGATCGACGACCATCCGGGCAACCTTGACGAGATCGGGGTGCTCTTTTTTTTCTTTTGCTTGCGTGCCACTAGTACCCTTCGATTAGAACGGAGCTATCGATAACTCGACAACCCGCTGACATAGCTGAGCGAAATCGACGCCGACTCTCGCGGCCGCTTTGGGGACTAGCGAGTGACTGGTGAACCCGGGAATCGTGTTTACTTCCAAAAGTTCTGGCTCTCCAGTACTTTCGTCCAGCATCCAGTCAACTCGTGAGAGAACACGACAGCCAAGGATGCGATGGACGGCGAGACTTAGCGCTTGCACGCTTCTAACAGTATCAGCAGGGAGGTCTAGGTCGAACAGATACTCGGTGTCGTCGTCGATATATTTTGCGTTGTAGTCATAGAATTCTCGCTTGGTGCGGATTTCGCAGACGGGCAACGCTTCGTTACCGAGGATGCCTACCGTTAGCTCTGGACCCGTGACGAATCGCTCGACGAGTGCGCGACCATACTTCGTGACGAGTTGATTGGCTGCCTCTTGAAGGACCTCGTTCGATCGGGCGATTGTCATATCGACGCTGCTGCCGGAATCGACGGGTTTGACGACGGCGGGAGCGCCTAGACGATCGGCGATTCCGGCGACGTTATCCATTGAAACGACTTCGAAGGCTGGCGTCTTGATGCCGGCGTTGATGGCAAGCTGTTTCGTTGTCGCCTTATTCATCGCGGTTCGTGATGATTCGGCCCCACATCCACTATACCGGATTCCTCGACGGTCTAGCTCCTCTTGGACTGCGCCGTCTTCTCCGTATTCTCCGTGGAGGGCAATGAAAACGAAATCGACTGGTATTTCAAGGGCGGCGAGGTCTTCCGATGAGATATCTCGCATGATGGGTCGGTGACCGAGTTTCGTGAGTGCGTCGTGGACGGCTGTTCCGCTCTGCAAGCTGACTTCGCGTTCTGCACCCGGGCCGCCAGCGAGAACGAGGATATCTAGCGGTTCGATCCAGTTGTGCTCCCGCTGGGCGACGCGGGTGTTTGATCGCGTTCTTCTTCTCACAGGCGACGCGGTTGTATCAATGATCGCCATTAGACAAGACATCCTTTCTTGGTTGGCCGCCATATGTCGACCTCGACCTCCAGGGCGATGTCGAACTCTTTGAACACACGCTCGCGAACAACGTCGATGAGCGCGATGACGTGGGAAGCGGTGGCCGAGGTTCCTGCGACGATGAAGTTTGCGTGTCGCTTTGAAACGCTTGCATCACCAACGGTCGTTCCCTTTAACCCTGCGCGGTCGATTAGCTGGCCCGCGGCGTGACCCGGTGGATTTTTGAAAATGCAACCGGCGCTCTTGTCCTTGATTGGTTGGGAGTCTTCTTTGCTTTTCCAGATTTCGTCGAAACGGCTGCGGGTCCGCTGGGGATCGCCCTTGGGCAACTCGATCTCGACGGATGTAACAATTAGCCCATCGAGTTTCGAATGACGGTATCCGAATTCAAGCAGCTGGTGCGGGCGATCTTCGATTGACCCGTCGGGATGGATGATGCGCGCCCCTTTGACAACATCGCCAAAATCCCCATGAGTCCCACCGGCATTCATGCGGGTCGCTCCGCCTATTGTTGCGGGAATTCCCGCCATGCATTCCAAACCGGTGCGTCCTTCGTAGCTTTTCTCGCGAGCGAATGGCATGAGATCGACGCCTGCGCCTAGGCGAAATCGGTCGCCGTCTTGCTGCGTTTTTTTGAAAGCGTGCGAATCCAAACGCACGACAACGCCATCGAAACCGTCATCGCTAACGAGCACATTGGCCCCTGCGCCGAGAACCTTGACGGGTAGGTCCTCGTCCGCTGCACACGCGAAGAGGGTCGATAGCTGGTGTTCGTCACGCGGACGGAACAGGTATCGAGCTCGCCCCCCCAGGCGAAACCATGTTAGCTTGCCGATCGGAGCATTCTCTTCGATCTGATTTGCGAAATTTTTCCACCAACTCATCCGCGATCTTCCATACGTCGCCTGCGCCGACGGTCATTACCAAGTCGCCCGGTTCAAGCTTGCTTGCCACAAAGTCCGCAACGTTGTTCATATCCGGGATGTATCTCCCGGGGATTGCCAAGGCGTTCATCTTATCCACTAGTTGCTTTGATGCACTTTCTAGCCCGCGCGAGTCCTCTCTCGCTCCGTAAACTTCGGTCACGATCACTTCGTGCGTTTCGCCGAAGCTCTCGGCGAAATGGGACATGAAATGCATGGTCCGGGCGGTCTGATGTGGCTGAAAAATGACCCAGAGGCGTTCTGGGCGGTATAACTCGCGGGCTGCGTCGAGGGTTACGCTGATTTCTGTCGGGTGGTGGGCGTAGTCATCAACTAGGGTCACGCCGTCCCATGTTCCGCGACAAGTTAGGCGCCGATCCATGCCTGCATAATCTGGGAGGGCTCTTGCAATTTGCTCCGAATCTGCCCCGGCGTGATGAGCAAGGGCGATTGCCGCGAGTGCGTTGCCGACCATGTACCTACCTGGTAGGGCAACTCTCGTTGAACAAAACAATTTGCCGCGATAGATGACGTCGAACGAATAGCGACCGTGATCGCTCAGTAAGTTCGCCGCTTGCCAGTCTGCTCCTTGGTCAAACCCAAACGTCTCTACCCGGGCATGACATGACTTGGCAGCGGCGATCGCACACTCGTCGTGGCCATTACAGACCAAGACGCCATCGGTCTCGACGTTGGACGCGAATTCTGCGAACGCGCCGACGATCTCCTCAAGGTCGCGATAGCAATCCAGATGATCCGGTTCGACATTGAGGATCGCGGCGAACTTTGGGTATAATCTCAGAAACGAGCGGTCGAACTCGCAGGACTCTACGATAAAGTGTGGACCGGTCCCTACGGCGCTGTTTCCGCCGAGCTGGGGTGATCGCGCACCGATCGCATAGGCGGGCGACAAACCCGCTCGCTGAAAGAGATAGGCCGTCATTCCTGACGTTGTACTTTTTCCGTGTGTTCCGGCGATGGCGACGCCCTCGCGAAGACCCATGAGCCCGCCGAGCAGTTCTGCATATTTTAAGACCGGTAGCGATTTCTCTCGCGCGGCCTGCATTTCAGGATTGGTCTCTGGGATGGCGGCGCTTGCTACGACGAGTCGGACTTCGTCGTCTACCTGTGACGCCAAATGCCCGACGGAGACGCGGACGCCAGCTGCGACCAGGTCGCCCATTCCGTCGAAAGGCATCAAATCTGATCCTGAAACCTTTGCCCCGAATTCTTTTAAGATTGCCGCCGCCCCGCTCATCCCACTACCTCCGATTCCGATCATGTGGACGCGGAGATCTCGAAGGTCGGGAAGAAAGACAACCGAACGCGTTGAATTGCACGCAGATCCCTCTACTTCTTTTCGCATGGCGATCCCTCGTTATGCGTGGCGGGTTGGACGTTTGCGTGCTCTTCAACCACACGGCAGATACCGGAACTCACAAGCGCTACAGTTTTTTATCGGGAAGCGCTTCGCGTAAGCTATACCGTTTCATGTAGCGCTTCGGTGTGCGACAGCTGGATAATTCGATTCGCGATCGCTGCGTCTGCGTCGATGCGGCCGATCTTCTGGGCTGCGGTGGCCATCTGGTCGCGCCGAGCGCTGTCGGTCATGAGCGGTCGTAGCACTCCCCACAGCGCGGGACCATTTTTTTCAGGCGAAACTTCGTCGAGCAAAATCTGCGCGGCTGATGCTTGCGCCAAGCATCGCGCGTTCTCCAGCTGATGCTGGTCCCTATGATAGGGGTAGGGAAGAAGGATGGAAGGGAGTCCCAGGGAGGTAATTTCCGCTAGAGTCGATGCCCCGGCGCGAGAAATGACGAGATCGGCGGCAGCGAGGGCTTCTGCCATTCGGTCCGTGAAGGCGTGGACGGTGGCTGGGATATTTTTTTGGGCGTAGGCTGCCCTGACGCGAGCTTCGTCGGCGTCGCCCGTGAGGTGGAGTATTTGCCAGTCCTCTTGGGCGGCGAGTTTCTCTGAAATTGCGATTAGGGCGTCGTTGATCGATCTTGCCCCTTGGGATGCGCCGGTGACCAGGAGCGTTTTCTTGTCAGGTGAAAGGGCGAACGCTTTGATTCCGTTTTCCCGGGCTGGGCTTCTGAAGGCCGGTCGGATCGGACAGCCTACGACGGCTAACTCGCGGGGATCGAGGAATCTTCGGGTCGCGTCCCACTGTGCGAAAACAACTCTCACACGACTTGCCAGGAATCGATTTGCTTTGCCTGGTTTTGCATCAGGGTTGAGAATGGCAGTTGGAATTCCTGATCGGTTGGCTTCGAGGATTGCGGGGACTGACGCCAAGCCCCCCGTTCCCAGCACAAATACGGGTGATCTGGTCGCCAATCTGTCGCGGCATAGGCGTCTCGCAGCGCGCCATCCGTTGATGATCGACGGCCAGCGCCACGGTCGCGTTGAAATGTGGCGGAGGGGTTGGCGGATGACTTCAAACTCTGATCGACCGAGAATTCGCTCGTCAACCTGACGGTCGGTGCAGAAGAAGATGAATCGACAGGTTGGGATTCTCTCGCGGAGGGCTTCGGCGATCGCCAGTGCTGGGTAAATATGCCCGCCGGTTCCGCCGCCGGCGAATGCGAAGAGTGGTTCGGGGCTTATGTCGCGTTCACGGGTGGCCATGGGTTCTAAGGGTAACGGGGGTCGATTGAGTTTACCATTGAGGGGCGAGTCGCGGGCGGTCACCGACAGGATGCCTGCGCCGCTATTCCCTTATCCATGCTCCTCGGTGGGACACTCGTGGGTCATTCCGATTCTGTTGCTCGCTGGCCTCTGATGGCGATGGCGCAGAGGACGCCGATCGCGACTGAGACGGTCAGCAACCCGCTCCCACCGGCGGAAAGCATAGGGAGAGGAACGCCAGTTGTCGGAGCGACGACCGTTACGACGGCGATATTGATGACAGCTTGAAGCGTGACTGTGAGGGTAAGACCGAAAGCGAGCATTCGCTCAAAAGGCGTCGGGGCTGCGAGCATGACGCGCATTCCTAACCACAGGAACGCTACGAAGAGTCCTATCACCAAGAATCCGCCGACGGCGCCCGCTTCTTCGCAGAGGACGGCGAAAACGAAATCGGTGTGACACTCGGGGAGGTAGCCATGCTTTTGAACACCCTCGCCGAGGCCGCGCCCGAACCAACTCCCAGATGCGATAGTGGCGAGCGACTGGATGGGTTGATATCCCTTGCCTTGTGGGTCGTCCCAGATGTTGAGAAAGGCGGTGACCCGGTCCAAGCGGTAACTTGCGGCGAAGAGGAGGTACGTCAAACCCGCCCCGCCGATCATGGCGAGCGTTCCGAGGTGCAAGAATCGACATCCGCCAACGAAGAGCATTGACCCGGCGACGAACGCTAGGAGGGCGGCTGTTCCGAGGTTTTCCTTTCCGACAAGGGCGACGAGAACCGCGACAGCCACCGCCACCGGAAGAAAACTACGGCGGAAGGATCTGGGGTCTGGGTCGCGCTCGGTCAGGAGGTACGCGATGAACGTGACGAGAGCCAATTTGGCGAGCTCTGATGGTTGAAACCGAACGTGGAGCCCTAGTTGAGAGAAATCTAGCCAGCGATTTGATCCGCGGTGAGGGTCGCCCAGGCCGGGGATCAACGCGGCGAGGAGCAACATCACAGCAAGACCGAAAAGACCATACGAGACGTATCGCCGTGTTGTCATCGAGGAAAGTGCCGGGATCGCTGTCCAAGTTGTCGTGAGCATGAGAGCGATCGCTATGGCTGCGAAGATGAGCTGTTTGCCGAAGGTGGTCGAGAACATGCCGGGCGAGATGACCAAACGGTCGAGTGAGGCGGTCGCGGAGGCGACGGTGACGAGCCCTATCGCCATTAGCGCAGCGGAAACTAGTACGAAAGAACCTGGGGAAACTGTCGTCACACGTTGCGCACCAATCATACCTTTATTGTCGTTCAACGCGGGCGGCGAAGTGCAAGGAAATCTGGTTTGAATTGGTAGGCGGAGTCGCAGATTGGTTTCTAATCCGTTTGGACTAACGCCACGCGACTGACGGGGAGATTCCGCTTTTAGAACATGTCGGACATCCATGGGATGGGTCCGGCGAATAGGCCTGATGCGGTCGCGATTGACTCTTTGTCCCCAGTAATACCGCCACTCGCACAGAGAGACTCGGCTGACATGAAGCCGGAGTATAACGACGCAAGCTCGCGAATGGAGGCGGTCAGACGGCCGTCGCCGCCTTTCTTGAAAGAAGCTTGCCCGTCCGAAACGGAAACGATGCAATTTCCGCAGTTTTCTTGGATTGTAGGATCGTCGATGTTGAGATGAAGCTCTGCCACGGTATTGGGATGGAATCCACGGCGTTCGATCGCGTCCTTGAGGTTTACGATACGAAGCATCCAATCGTATCTGGTCGTTTTCTGGATTGCGCTCTCGCACATGAGGAGCGTGGCCGGGTCGGAGGGTGATCCACAGAATTCGAAGGCGGTCGCCATAGATCGGTGATCGGCGATCATCGAAAGGAGCGAGAGTCCTGCCTCTGCGGATTCCCACGAGAAATCGACGACGCTGATTGTATTGTCGGTAATATGTCCGCCCGGTTTTTGTGCGAAGTAAACGTATCCGGCGGGGTGTCCGTCTTGCTCGACGATGTATCCATAGGATCTTGGCCACCATGACGGTGGGTCGATGATGCGTTCCCATGCCCAGTCGTTGCGCTGAATGTTGCCTGGTGATCTGGCTAGTCGTTTCGCGTAGAGACCCTCTAAGATGGGTCTGTCAGAATTGGTTGCTTCGCGGATTTCCAGAGTTCGCTTGAGCTTTCCGATCGTGGCCATCGCGTATCGATAGGTCGTGCGCGAGCCAGCTAACTCAAACCCCGCTCGGCGGTAGACGGGTAGTGTGGCAGGGAAAAGCGCCGAGAGAGGGAATCCTTTTTTGTAACTATCGCGGATCACATGATCCATTATTGCGTGACCGAGGCCCTTTGATCGGTGTTCAGGGGCGATGCCGACGACGCGAACGCAGGCCAGGGGAAGGATTCGCCCGCCAAGCGACATACCCATTGGCTGAAGGATCACGCCACCTGCGACTTTGTCACCGACATAAGTAGCCGTGATATTTTCACGACCTTCGCGCCGAACGAAATCTTCATAATCAACCGGAGGAAAAACAAGCGCTTGCGATACAATCCGCACGAATTCATTGACTTCGGCGGTGTCTTTCGGAGGTGCGATCGAGATGCTCGGCGGATCTTGTGTCATGACTGGCCTTGCCGCTGAGAATGCGGGGTCACTGGATCGATTGTCGCTGCCCGAAGGCGATGACCTCGTTCATGCTACCACTTCTGAATCCGCGCAGGTCCAAGGTTACATATTTGTACCCTAGGGAGCGAAAGTGTGCGTCGATTCGGGTCGCCACCTCTGAGGCGGAGAGCATGGCGAAGAACTCGGTCGGGACTTCGATGCGGGCGATGTCGCTGTGGTGGCGAACGCGACACTCGGTGATACCCAAACTCTTTATGAACTGTTCACCGGCATCAACCATTTTCAGTTTTTCAGGCGTGATTTCTTCGCCGTATTGCACGCGACTCGACAAACAGGGGCTCGCTGGTTTGTCGAAAGTCGGCAGCCCGAGTTGAAGCGCGAGGGTCCGGACGTCCTTTTTTGTCATGCCCGCCTCAGCGACCGGAGCGCAGACGCTCTGCTCTTTGGCTGCTTCGATTCCTGGGCGATAATCGCCGTAGTCGTCGGCGTTGATTCCGTTTACGATCGCGTTAATCCCTCGCTCTTGGATAAACTCGGCGAGGCGGGTGTAGAGCGTGGTCTTGCAGTGATAGCATCGGTTGATGGGGTTGCTGACGTAGTTGGGGTCTGCGAATTCGTCGGTATCTAGGATGACGTGCTCTGCGCCGACCTCTTCGGCGATCTGACAGGCGGACTGGAACTCTGTTGCAGCGAGGCTGTCACTCTTGCCTGTGACGGCTACGACATTCTCCGGGCCAAGCTCGTCGAGTGCGACTTTGAGCACGAGCGTCGAATCTATGCCGGCGCTAAATGCGACCGCGACAGACTTTAGCTCTCGCAAGATGCTCCGCATCTGCTGACACTTTTTGTCAAACGAATCGTCCGTGTTGTTAATGGGCGTTGTGTCGTGCATCTTCATTTTGGGCGAAGCGCGGGGGGAATCCCCGGGCGGTCTTGCTGCGTTCTCCGATTCGATCATTGTATCGTATCCGCAGTTGTCGCAACAGGCGCCTTAGGCAGTGGAAAGCGGGTTGAAGGGATGCGGAAACGTCGCGTATAATCCCCGATAGAGAATATGTGATCTGGCGAGAACTAGGAGAGCGTCATGGCAGAAGGACAAGCCGAACATCAGCACGCGGCGCTTTGGCTAATCGGGCCTGATATGCCGGGATTACTTCGCATGGGGGCGAAATATGTCTTTGATCGCGGCGGAAATATCGACAAGGACATCGCCGACAAGTTTGGCGAGAAGGCGGTCGTGTTCCTGAGTATTACGGCAAAACCTGACGGAATTCGCCGGATGGACCTCGACAAAGAGCAACTCAAGAAAGAGAGCGGGTGCGGGGTCGTTTTTCAGCCCATGAACTCGCCGACGATACCTGGCGGGTATCAGCCAGACCTGCACGGATTCGATATCGTCACAAACGACAAGCCGGGGATCATCGCGGATCTTACTGAACTTCTTGCCAAGTTTGGAACTCTGATCGTGGGGCATGCCGGAGAACGCTATATCGAACCCGGTCCGCAGCCCCGCGCGCGGGGCGGGCAGAAATGCATCTTGATGCTACCGCATGATTTTGACCACTTTGAATTTGTTCGTGAACTAGACGCGCTTGTTAAGAAATACAAGGGGACGATGAAGACGCCATTGCAGAAAGTCCCGGGATTGCTCTGGTGGTGGTAGGGGCAAGAGCATGGCAGAACGACATCTCGACCATATCAAGGACGCACCCATGCAAAGAGGGTGGCGAGTGTCAATCGCCGGTGACGGTAATGACTATGACACTTCCGGCACGTGGCAGATCAACCGAGAGGCCAAAGTCGGGCCGTTACACATCGACTTCAATGGGCTAGATGATATGTCAACCCTGCCGGTCAACGAAGCGTATGGTTGCCGGGTTCGTGAGCGACCGGACATATCCCTCTACTTCGCAAAGCCTAAGACATTCAATGTAGACCTTGAAGCTTTCATCGAACAACTCGATCAATGTTGCAATCAACTCGATTGAGTGCTGCGACCGTGAAAACCAACGGGTAGAGCTTTTCCGAGTACCACAGCTTAGCGAAGTATAAGCCTACTGGAGAAGGGTCGAAGGTTTTTCCGCCATTAGTGCTTATTGTGAGGTACTGAGCGCCGCGGTCTATCGTTGAGGATGACGCTTCGTGCGAGCCTGCTAATGCTTCAAGTGCCAGGGCGGTCTCTTCGACGGATGATGGTGCACCCGCTCCCCCGCCCCACCCGCCGTCCTTGTTTTGATTCTGGATTAGCCAATTCTGTCCGCTCGCGCAGGCCTTCCCCCATCGGTTGCGAGTGTCAACGTCGAGAAGTCGGATCGACTCAAGCGATGATGCACGGAGAACGCGACTTGTTCCATAAAGCGGATTTTCTTGATCGGCAGTTTGTTGGTTTCCGAACCAGAGGGGTATCCATGAACCGTCGGGTCGTTGGGCTCGCATCAAGAATTCGATGGCTCGTTTTGCAGCTTGGGCGGCGGACTTCTGCGAGCTCCGGTTCAGCGAGTCGTACCAACAATTCCAGGCGCGGAGCGCATGGGCGGTTAGGTCGGGGCTACTCTGATCAAAAGGTAGCTTTCCCCATCCTCGACAGAAGGTGGGGATTCCGCCGTCGCGGTTTTGCAGATCGATAAGCCACTTCACACCGGCAGCTGCTGCTTGGGAGATGCGTTTGTTTGTCGCTTCGTTAAGCGAGCTTGATCCGCGAAGTGAGTGAAGGGCTAACAAGGCGCCTGCTGTGTCGTCTGCGTCGGGGACTCCTCCTGTCAGGTGAGTCCAAGCCCAGCCGCCGGGAGCTGCGTGGGTGTA
>JAJDDZ010000222.1 GCA_029260025.1 Phycisphaerae bacterium
GTCCGCCCTTTCTCTTCTAATACAAAGACGGATCGGACAAGCAACGTGGGCACAGCCAAGCGCGACTATTACGAAGTACTCGGCGTACCAAAAGACGCATCGCCGGAGCAGGTCAAAAAGGCCTACCGCCGCGCCGCGCACAAACACCATCCAGATAGAAACGCAAACAACCCACAGTCAGAGGACCTCTTCAAAGAAGCAGCCGAAGCTTATGAAGTCCTCGCCGACCCGCCCAAGCGCCAGCGATACGACCAGTTTGGTCACGCGGGTCTAGGCGGCGCGGGCGTCCACGATTATTCGCACATGGGCGTTGAGGATATTTTCTCAATGTTCGGCGACATCTTCGGATTCGGCGGCGGTGGGGGAGGGAGGCGCCGTTCGCGCGGCGCAGACCTTCGCACCGAGGTTTCGATAACACTTGCGGAGGTCGCCACCGGAACAGAGCGCCCCCTCGAATTCGCCAGAAACGACTTCTGCGAGACCTGCGGCGGAAACGGGGCAGCACCAGGGTCAAAGCGTCTGGCGTGCAATACCTGCGGCGGTTACGGTCAAGTAGAACAAACCGGCGGACTCGCTGGACTCTTGGGCCGCGTCGTAACCACCTGCCCAAACTGCAGAGGACGCGGCACAACAATATCGACCCCATGCCGTAAGTGTCGGGGCTCCGGCAGGACCCCAAAAGAACGAATCGTCACGATTAAAATCCCAGCAGGCGTTCACGACGGACAAGCGGTCCGCGTCCGCGGCGAGGGCGAACCCGGCGACGACGGATCAGATCGCGGCGACCTGCATTGTTACGTCCGCGTTGAAACACACCAGTTTTTCGAACGTCACGAAAACGATCTCGTCTGCCGCATGCCCATTAGTTTCACCCAAGCTTCATTGGGGGCGTTGGTCGAAGTCCCAACCCTCACCGGCAAGGCGGACCTTACCATTCCAGCAGGAACCCAGCACGGACAGCTCTTTCGTCTAAGCGGCGAAGGACTCCCCGACATGCGCCGAGGCCGTCGCGGCGACGAGCTCGTACAGGTGCTCGTCGAAATTCCAAAAAAACTAAACAAAGAGCAAAAATCGCTCCTGAGAGATTTCGCAAAAACCGAAAACATCGACGTCCTTCCGGAATCCAAGGGCTTCTTCGACAAGCTAGTGGAATACATAAGCGGCGATGGAGAGTCATCGTAGGGTATAGTTGCCAAGACCCCGCGACGGATGATAAAAAGATATGAAAACTGAGAACCAAGAAAACCAAGACACTCCACAAGACGACGAATTCATCGATACCGTCATCGGCGCAGAGGATGAAGTCGTTGATGCTGTCGCGCCAGGGGCCCATCTAGACCCAGATGAGCAAATCGCTCTACTCAAAGACGCGGTACTTCGCGGAAAAGCAGACTTCGCCAACCTCCAACGAAGGGCAGCCACCCAGCGCGCCGAGGCTGTTCGTTTCGCAAACGCAGACCTGCTAAAATCGCTCTTGGTCGCGCTCGACGACTTCGACCGAACGATCGACGCAGCAGCAGCTTCCGAAGATCCAAAGTCCGTTCTAAAGGGGGTTAGTCTCGTCCACGCCAATCTCACCAAGGCGTTGAAAGAAAATGGCCTGGAAGAGATTAACGCCCTCCACGAAAGTTTTGATCCAACAGTCCACGAAGCGCTCTTGCAGCAACCAACCGACGAGTTCGCACCCGGTACCATTGTAGAGCAAGTCGCCAAGGGCTATCGATTGCGAGACCGCGTCTTGCGACCAGCAAAGGTCATCGTCGCCAAGGCAACCGAAGAATCAACAAAGGCCGACGCGAACGAATAACGGAGAGAGAAACCAATGCCAACCTACGATTACGAATGCACAGAGTGCGGCAAGACCTTTGAGCTAGTCCAGCCCATCACAGAATCCGCCAGAAAGAAGCTAAGAAAAAACGACCCCAGACCATGCAAGTGCAGCGCCCCCATTTCGAGGCTAATCGGAACAGGCGGCGGCGTCATCTTCAAGGGATCGGGTTTCTACGAGACCGATTATCGCTCCGATAGTTACAACAAGGCAGCCAAAGCAGACAAAGAGGCAACAACCGGAAATACAGAAACAAAGTCGGACAGCACCAAGTCCGAAACCGCAGACAAGAAAACGGAAGCAAAACCCAAAGAAACCAAAAAGCCAGAAACCCCCAAAGTAGACAAGCCAGCCCCCAAGAAATGATGAATCATTCAAGCAGGTAGACTAATCAAATGCCAAACTACGAATGCCCGACCTGCAAGAAAACCATCGCCGTAGACAAAAAAGAAGACGCCCCCTTCCGCCCATTCTGCACAAAACGCTGCAAAATGATCGACCTGGGTCGCTGGCTAGACGGAACCTACACAATCACAGAAGAAGCAAACCCACCGCAATTCTCACGAGACCCCGACAACCCAGACCCCTCATCTATCTAACGCTTCGCCGCCCGAAAAAGTTCCAGACAAACTCGATCCTGAATCTCACGATACGGCGTGCTAGGTCCGGTGTACCCGTTGAACAGAACTGCAAAAGCAAAACGAGCGCCCGACTCACCGTCAACATACCCCGCCAAAGCACAAACACCCCTCATCGTCCCCGTCTTTGCAAAAACCAGACCACCAGTCTTCTTCATCCGCCTCCGCAAAGACCCATCAACCCCAGCCTGCGACAAGCTATCGTGCAGGTAAGTCCCAAACGGCGTCCCATGCGACCACGCCAACAGCCCAGCCAGTTGTTTCGCTGTAACACGATTCTCGCGACTTAACCCAGACCCATCGCGTATATCCAATCCCCGCCGATCAATCCCTGCCCGCTCAAACATCGCATTCGCCGCCAGCGATCCGGATGCCCAACTCCCAACTGGCATCGCATCGCCGACCCGACTCATCCGAGCAAACCCAGCCCGCTTAAGTAACGCCTCGGCGAACATGTTCTGACTATTTTTCCCAGCCCGCGAAAGGGCATCAGCAATCGGCGTCTCATTGTTCGCCAATACTTTCAGATTCGTCGGCAGCGCTCCATCAGTCCCACGCACCCGCTCGCGCCGGATTTTCCCCGCGATCGAAATGCCATGACTAACAAGCTTCGCCCGCATCGCTTCTCCAAAAAGCAACCCCGGATCAGGAAAGGAAACCGCTTGCAATCGCCATTTTTTCTTGCACCGACCCTTCAGCGTATAGTCAAGAGTTCCAGCCACATGATGAAGCGTCGGGTCTTTCTTGCCGCCGGTCTTGCAACGATTATCAACACGAATCACATCAACATCCGGCACCACATTAACCCGCACAGGCGAACCCCCGCGCGAACCGGGCCTAACCGTAATATCAACGCAGTTGTCGTTAAAATTCAGCGCACCAACCGGCGCAGCATACCATTTCCCAAGATCAGAAGAATCCCACGTCGGATGAACGCTGACCTCATCAAAGATCGACTCATCCAAAACAAGATCACCAACCACCGACCCCATCCCGGAAGACTTCAACGCTTCGCCCCATCGCGCAAAAGCGTCATCAATCGTCCCACCCCGACCAATCGCCAGTCGCTCATCCCCAAACCCGGGATCACCATCCCCAATCACAATCAGATCCGTGCCATCCGAAGCAAGCGTAGTCGTAAAAGAAAACCCAGGCCCAAGCTCAAGAAGGGCGATAGCCATCGCGATCACTTTCTGCGTACTCGCAGGAACAAGCGGAAGATCCCCGTGATGCGACATGACGACCCGACCGCTCTGCAAATCAATCACACAAGCAGAAACCTCAGTCCCAGCATGCGGAACCTTAGAAACCATCCCGGCAAGTCGCGAAGAAAGAGAACCCTCACCATAGGCAGCCCCT
>JAJDDZ010000223.1 GCA_029260025.1 Phycisphaerae bacterium
CTCGCAGGGCCTAATAACACCCCTAATGAGCCGATAACGAGGGATCAGCGACCGTGCGAGAGACTCAGCCAACAACGAGCGAACCAGCAAGAGCGACACAGCTCTTTCGCTCCTTCACGCGGGTCACACGCCAGCACGCCCCGAAGGCATTTTGGGGACTCATGGCCGCCGCCCACGCGCCCGCAATGGCGAGTTGCTGGAACAAGATTGCTGCCTCCGGACTGAGTTGGCCATTAGTCGCCAACTCCTTACTACTCGCCGCCTCGATGACGTTCTTCTTGCTAAAAGTCGCCGACGTTTCTTTTCTGCGGTTTCGACTCACACGACAGTCGGGCGTCGCGCTCTGCGTTCTTGTCGCGTTCATGCACTTTGACGCCATTCGCTCCAGCGACGATCCCACGTTAGTCGCCGAATACACCTCGCTCATCTTCGCGACCGTGATCGTGGGCAAGTCGCTCGTCCCGCGCCGCGACCTCTTCGTCTCCGGAGCACATGAGCACCACACCAACACCCTCCTGTCCCACGACCTTCGACCAACCGAAACAGTCTGGACAGACCTCGTAAATCCACACTGCTGGACTCGTTCAAGGCGAATCTTCGCACTGCGCGCGCCACCGGTCTAAGACTCCCCACGGCCTTTGGCCTCATCCTGCTTCTTTTTTCGATTATGATATGCGCTTCGTGTGCGCCGCGTGAACCCGCCGCCACCGAAATGATGCGAACAAAGCATCGGAGTCGATCAATGCATTTTTCCGATTTACAACTTACCCCGAATCGCAACTGGAAGCCCGGCAGCGCTGAAAACGAACGACCTCGCAAGGGCGTACTCCTGCTGAACCTGGGAACCCCAGACGAGCCGACGCCGTCATCAGTCCGAAAGTACCTACGCGAATTCCTCGTAGACCCTGCCGTCATTCAGCTCCCCAAGGGACTAAGCTTCCTAAACGGACCGCTGGGAAAAACGATCGCGATGTTCCGCGCCAAACACAGCGCCGAACTATATCGCTCCATCTGGACAGACGCAGGCTCCCCGCTCCTGGCGATTACCCGTCAACAAGCTGAAGCACTGCAAGAAATCATGCCCCAAAGTTGGCGCGTATACAGCGCCATGCGATACGGAAACCCATCCATCCCCTCCGTCCTTCAACAAATAGAACGCGACGGACTCGACGAACTCGTCATCGTTCCGATGTATCCGCAGTACAGTGGCCCGACCACCGGAACCGCGATGCGCGTCGTCTACGACTACCTGGGCGGAGACGACCACCCGCTCCAACTAACGACTCGACTCAGCTGGTACAACGACCACGGGTACGTCGCCGCACAAACCGATCTTCTTCGTCAATACGCCGCCACCCACAATCTAACACCAGACAATTGCTTCTTGCTGTTCTCAACGCACGGACTGCCCGTTTCGTACGTCGAAAAAGGCGACCCCTATCCGTCACACGTCGCAGAAACGGTCGCACTCGTCTCGAAGCGCCTTGGTTGGGCTAAGAGTCGATGGTCGCTCGCGTTCCAAAGTCGCTTCGGACCTTCGAAATGGCTTCAACCTTACACGGATGAGTCCCTCGAAAGTTTGTCGCAATCCGGCGAAAAAAAACTATTGGTTTGCCCGATCAGCTTCGTCACCGATTGCCTCGAAACGCTTGAAGAGATCGACAAACGATACAGAAAGCTCGTCGAACCAAACGGAACAGAGATGCACGTGTGTCCCGCCCTGAACACTTTTCAGCCATTCATCGGCGCCCTCAAGCACCTCGTGCTCCAGGGGTGCAGCGCCATGAGCAACGAATGTCATCGCCTCGGCGACGTCGCACACACGAAAACACAAACCAAAGTGACGCTCAATCGAACCGACTCCCTAGTCATGGTCGGCGCTTCGCTCGCGGGCAGGGTCGGAGCAGGCTGTGGCCCACGCCTCGACCACGTCGACGCCAATACCCTTCGCCAGTTGAAACGCCCAGCCTACGACATCCCAGCGTTCCTCAGAGAGGTACGCGACCAATGCGACCTTGAGGAAGCTTTCATCTGGAACACCTGCCACCGCTTCGAAGTCTACGGTTTCCCGAAAGACGACAGCAGGACCCCGCAAGAGGTCGCAGACGACATCGCCAAAAAAATCGCGGAAGGGATGACCGGGGAGATTCCCGCCATAAACAAACTGTTCGGAAATGACGCCAGACACCACATGCTTAGAACCGCCGCCGGACTCAATAGTTGCCTCCCCGGCGAACGAGATATCCTCGATCAACTTTGCGCAGCCCAGCGCCTCGCCGAGCGAGCCGAGACCGGCGGCACACTCGTTCAGAGCTTGATCGACAACGCCATCGAAATCGAAAAGACGCTACGCGCCGAAACAGCATGGGGCGACTTCGCCCCCGATTATGCTCAGATCGCCCTACAATACGCGGCCGACAAGGCAAAGGTTGATTTCGGACGATCGCGCATCCTCGTCATTGGCGGATCAACAACATCCGCCGCCGTCCTTCGCACACTCACCGGACACCTCGGTGTATCGAGTAAACAACTAACCCTCATCTATCGAGGCCACAAACACGGCGGACATCTCAAGCTTCTAAGAAAAGCGATCGGACAAGGCGAGCGCATTCGCGTTCAATCCTACGAAGAAAAAGTCGTCGATCGCGCCATCGAAGATTCCGACGTCGTCATCTTCGGCGTCGATGGAGAGACAACGCTTCTGGATCCAAAACGTATCAAGACCTGTCGAGGCGAAGACGCAAAACCGCTGATCGTCATCGACTTCAACATGTACGGATCAACGAGCGACCTTGACGAACTCGACGCCATTCAGGTCTTCCCGCTTGGCGAAATCGACCGAGCCGTCAACGCCAGCGCCGGTGACATCTGTGCCGACAACGACTTTCAACAAGCCCTCACCAGCGTCGAAGCCCAGATCGCCGCCATTGCCCACCAAGAAACATCGACGAAAGGCAAAGATACGATCGTCCCCTTTGAGACGATCGCCTCATCAGCTTTCGCAAGCCCATTGGAAAGGAGCGCCAGATGATTGCCAAACACGACGACGCAAGAAAATACGACGTCGATCGAGACGTCTTTAATCGCTACGCTGGCCTATCTCTTCCGCGACACGTCTCCTACCCCATGCCAACCTGGTGGGAAGACATGACCCATGACGACGCAGATAAAATGCGCCAAGCAAGTGATACCCACGAGTCAGCCTGCGACCTGTCGCTCTACCTCCACATCCCGTTTTGCGAAAAACTGTGCAAGTTCTGTGCGTGCAACAAGATCATCGTCGGAACAGACCGAACACCGGTCCGAGAGCAAATCGAACGCTACCTCTCAGCACTAGAAACAGAAATCCGCCAACTCGCCGACTCAATCGATACCACCCGCCCACTTCGACAGATTCATTGGGGCGGCGGAAGTCCGACCTACTTGCTACCCCACGAGATGGAGCGCATCCAAACAACGATCACTGACGTCTTTAAGATCACAGACGACGCCGAGATCGCCATGGAAATCGACCCGCGCACCACGACCGAAGCAAAACTAAGAACTCTTCGCCAGCTCGGATTCAACAGACTCTCAATGGGCGTCCAGGATTTCGATGTCGCCGTACAAGAACACGTCCGCCGAGTCCAACCATTCGAAATGGTCCGCGACCTGGTAGACACAATCCGAACCCTCGGATTCCCAAGCGTCAACTTCGACCTCATCTACGGGATGCCCTACCAAACCCCCGAAACGATTCAACTAACCGTCGAAAAAGCACTAACGCTCTCCCCTGATCGCGTTGCCTATTACCACTACGCACAAATCCCGGAGAAAATCGCCACCCAGCGCGGCATGGACTACACGCGCCTCCCAGATAGCAGCACCAAGCTCGACATGTTCCTGGTCGGCTTGAATCTCTTTGAACAGGCAGGCTACGAGTTCATCGGCTTGGACCACTTCGCCAAGTCGGACGAACGCCTCACTCAGTCGCTTAGAGACGGAACCGTCCAACGCAATTTCCAGGGCATGACCACAGGCGGCGACCTACGACTCTACGGAGTCGGCGTCTCCTCCATCAGTCATCTAACCGACGTGGGCTTCTTGCAAAACGTCAAGGAAATCGATCGCTACATGCAGCTCGTCGAAGAAGGCCAATCCCCCATCGACCGAGGAAAATGGTTCACGCCCGACGACATCATCCGCCAGGCGGTCCTGGGCGATCTCTACTGCATCGGCGAGCTTCTCCCCAAACGCATCGAAGATCGTTTCAGCATCTGCTTCGACGACTACTTCGCCAGAGAACGTGAAATCCTCAAAACCTTCGAAAAAGACGGACTCATCACCGTCGAACCCGACGGAAGAATCGTGGTAACAAAACCGCTAGGTCGCGTACTTTTGCGAAACGTCGCCGCCGCCTTCGACGCATACCTGAGCAGCGAAGCGTACCGCAAGGGCGAGCTGGCAACGTTCTCCATAAATGCCTAACGACTTTGAAAGGTCGACAGAACACATGACGCCACTCAAGAACAACTTACTGCTTCAAGCCCTCCGAAACGAAAAAACGGAACGCACCCCCGTTTGGATGATGAGACAAGCGGGTCGGACCGATCCGATGTACCGCGAGCTCCGCCAGCGCGTCGATCTACCGCTTGAAGCAATGTTCCGCGATTCCGACATCAGCATCGAAGCATCGCTGCTACCAAAACGAATCGGCGTTGACGCCATCATCATGTTCCAGGACATTTTAACCCCGCTAACGCCGATGGGCGCGAACTTCATCTTTCGCCCCGGACCCCAACTAGCGGCCCCCATCAGGTGTGACGCCGACATCGAAAACCTCCGCCCCATCGACCCCACCGACGACCTCCCCCACGTTGGCCGAACAATCAAGGGCATCCGCAGCGCGCTTCGCGCCGACCTACCCGTCCTCGGATTCGCCGGAGCCCCGCTAACCCTCGCAATGTTCCTCATCGAAGGGCGAAGTCCCGGACGAAACCCCGAACACGTCTTCGCGATGATGCGCGATCAACCAAAAATATTGCACAAGTTACTCTCCAGGCTCGCGGACATGACAATCGCGTACCTTGGCTACCAAATCGAAGAGGGCGTACACGCCGTGCAACTCTTCGAGTCGATGGCGGACATCCTGACCGTCGAGCAATACAAGGCATTTGCCAAACCCTATCACGAGCAGATTTTCTCCGCCCTGGGAAGCTACGTCCCAAGAATTCTGTTCGCCAAAGAGCGCAGAGAAATTGAACTACTCGCCTCCTCCGGCGCAGACGCCGTGAGCATCGGAAACTGCGTGGACCTTCAAAGCTGCCGAGCGATCGTCGGAAACAACATCGCTATTCAAGGCAACGTAGATAACCAAGTCGTCGCGACAGGATCAATCGACGACGTACGACGCGCGGTCCGCAATTGCATCGACGCCGGCGAAAGTCAAGGGCACATACTCAACCTTAATCACGGACTTCTTCAAAACACACCATTCGAAAACGTCCAGGCGTTCGTCGAACAAGCCCGTCAGTACACCGTCGCGCAAACAGAAAACGCGACGGAAGGGATAGCGCAAAAATGAACCGTGAAACCAGGGAAGTCGTCGTACTCGGTGGGGGGATCAGCGGGCTAACCGTCGCATGGGAACTCAAAAAAGCTGGCATCGACGTTTGCCTGCTCGAAAAAGCTAACGCGGTCGGCGGGTGCACTCGCAGCGAAAAACGCGACGGATTCCTCCTCGAAAAAGGCCCCTTCAACGTCATCGTCAGAGACCCAAGCTTCGAAACGCTCCTAGACGACGTCGCCGACGATGCAAACGTCGTCTCAGCCAGCAAAGAAGCCAAACTCCGTTACATCTATCGAAGTAGCGCCCTCCACACCGTTCCGACAAACCCCATCGCCATGCTCACGACCAAAATGCTCTCGCCCTCCGCGCGAATGCGAATGTTGCGTGGCCTGTTCATCTCGAAGCGATGCGGAGCTTCCGAAGAAACAATGGAACAAGTCGCCACCCGGCGAATCGGACGCGAAGCAACAGACACCATCGTAAGCGCAGCCATCTCCGGAATCTTCTCCGGGGACATCGCCAAACTCAGCCTCTCAGCGTGCTTCCCATCGGTAGGAGCGATCGATCAAAACGCCCGGAGCTTAATCGCATACGGCCTCAAGTCAGCACTCACCAAAAAGAAAAAACGCGCCCCGCGCTGGCGAGGCATGGTGTCCCTCGACCAAGGCCTGGGCGCACTCACCCACCAGCTCGGCGAAAAACTCGGCGAAGACTGCATCAAAGGCGCAAGCGTCCAATCGCTCACACACAACGAAAGCGGCTTCACGATCGCCTACGATTGCGACGGCGACTCGCACACCATCCACGCCCGCAGAGTCGTCTTAGCTGTCCCAGTCGAAGTTGCCCAGCGTTTACTCCAACCGCTCCTCCCAAACGCGGCAGAGCACTTATCACCAATCAAGAGCGCCTCACTCGCAGTTCTAAACCTCGCCTTCCGTCGCAGCGACGTCGCCCACCCGCTCCGAGGCTTTGGCTTCCTGGTCCCAAGAAATGAACCTGAATTCCCCCTCATGGGCGTACTCTGGGCCAACAGCATCTTCCCGCATCACGCACCATCAGACCAACAACTCCTTCGCGTCTTTATTGGCGGCGCAAGAGATCCAAACGCGGTGATGCTCTCCGACAGCGAACTCATCGAGCGAGCCCAACTGGGACTCCGCGACATTCTCTCAATAACCGGTCAGCCAACACTAACCGACATCGTGCGATACGCACCAGCCATCCCGCAATACCACAAAGGACACCGCGAGCGCATCGCCAAATTCCGCAAAGAGCTAGCCAAGCTCCCCGGCCTATTCGCAGCGGGGAACTACCTCGACGGCGTCTCGCTCAACGACTGCGTTCGCGTCGGCGCGAAGTGCGCCGCAGACATCAGAATAGAGCTAGAACAAGACTTAACGAGCCCCCAACAAAAAACGGAATCCCCATGTCCGGTCGGTTGAAGAAAACAATCGCGACATTGACGCAGCATCGTCGTGGCGCGATCATGGATTCACGAAACGAACGCGGATAAGCCTCGACGCGTACTCGGGAACCAAAGGAGCATAAACATGACATCGCAACCAGAACCACAGCGACCAAGCGCCAGACCGCGCCGCATGCGCCGAACCGAAACCATCCGCAAGCTCGTACGCGAGACAAGACTGACGCCCGATCGACTAGTCCTTCCTC
>JAJDDZ010000224.1 GCA_029260025.1 Phycisphaerae bacterium
ACAAAAGCTCTGATCGTTACACGGGTTGACATTAAAAATATGAAGGCATCCACGCGCCGGATCACAGCTATCATCCGTACAGACGTCAACATCGTCGCAGTCGCTCGCCGGACCACCCACGCAGACGCCAGTGACGCAGAAATCGTCCTCTGTGCAAAGATCGCCGTCGTCGCAAACGATCGACAAAGGAATGTGATCACAAATCCCTCCCGTACAGACATCGTTCGTGCAAGTGTTCTCGTTGTCGCACTCGAAGTCCTCAACGCATTCAAGACAAACATCACCAACCTCATCGCAGTGAGCTTTGTCAATGCACGGAAGCAAGCCCTGGCAGACGCCCCCTTGGCACGTTTCAGCACCATCGCAAAACATAGCATCCGCACAGGATGAACCGTCGGCGATAGACTCGTGCAGACAACCACCGGCCAGGCAGGTGTCCGTGCTACAGGGATTCGCGTCGTCGCAATCCCCATCACCCAGGCAGGGTATCGGCGGGCCCGCGAGCAAGCTCAGAAACACCGCGACATCGTTCAGCCCAATCGACCCACTCACATCGTCGTCGAAGACCGTCATGCAAGAGCTGGTCGGAGCGAGTTGATCGCATCGCTGAAGCGCAGCCACATCGACAAGATCCCGGTCTCCGTCAAAGTCACTGTCGCCAGACGCGAATCCAAAAGCGACCTCCAGCATCGATGTGGGGAAGTGAAGATTCGTATCCAGGGCTGGCGTGAAAATCTTAACGAAAGATCCGTTCGCCCCGTTGCGCTCAAGAACACGATCATTGGCAGTCGGACTCAGCGAAGAAAACTGCTCCGCCACAAGAAAATTACTGTTATGGTGCCAAACCAAGGGCCCTGGACTAATCAGCCCATCTGAGAGGAAGCCGAAATTCGGAAGAACAAGCTCGCGCGTCACCGCGTCGAACTCCACAACCTTGTCACCCGTATCAAATTCGTTAACACGGTAACGCGACGTAACCAGAAGGTTTCCTGCGCCAAAAGTCCCAGCAGGACGAATCACGAGCCCAATCGGCGCTACAAGCTCAGTCGAATCGAACTTGCCGACATAGGCACCGGTCGACCCATCAAACTCGAGTACAACATTGTTAATCCCACTGGCTGCGAAGAGATTCCCGTTCGGACCATATGACATCCCCGTGACACCGCGGAGACACCACGGGGCGTCTGGCGCTAGCCAGGAACAATCAGGCTCAAATAGCGGGTTGATCGTCCCGCCATCGACAAACACGCGCACAAAAGCGCCCGTCGTTCCGTCGAACTCCAGAATCCCATTGACCGCCCCACCCGCAAACAACGTAGGCGTGCTCCCTATCAGAAGATTCCCTGACGCGGTAAACACAATATTCTGCGGTGAATTGAGGCCAGAAACGCCCGCCGTAAGAAACGTACGAATGAAAGCGCCAGTGCGCGGGTCATATTCTCTGACCTCGTTGTCATTGCGACTTGCGACCAAGAGCCGCCCCGTAATCGGGTGGATCGCCATCCCCTGAGGACCGGCGACATTAGGGATATGCACCCCGAGGAAAACCCCTGTTTCTCCGTCATAGCGAAGAACAGCATTCTCGAACGAGCAACCCGGGATCGAACACTGGAAACTACTAACAAGAAGATAACGAGTACCAACGGGCGCCCCCGCCTGCATGACCTGACGGAATTCCGACTGAGCATGTATTGCTGTGGCTATCGAAACCTGTGAAGTGTCAGCGGCGATAGTTTCACGTTCGAGCGACGGGGAATCAACCCGCTGCCCAGGAGTAGATCGAGAAAGTACTACTGAAAACAGCAGTGCCACCACGACGATTCCCGTGTGACGCACGCGCGCTATGAGATCCCCCAGCTTCATTCTGACCCCCTCTTTCATCACTGTTCGATGTGCGATTCAGCGCCCAAGTGGCGCTCGCAAAAAGGTGCATAGTCACATGCTCCCCTCGAAACAAGAACCCACTCATCATAACTCGCTCAGAACCGATTCTCAAGTCGCGCCCCCCCAGATAAGCCTGAAAACAGCAAGATCAGCCTCCCTAGGAGACAGCACGACTTCATCCTCTTCGAGCGATGTCTATCGTATTCGTCCGCCCCTATCAACCGAAAAATAGGGCGTAGAGGGAGACACGGGGGCCCGGCGATCCTCTGTCAGTCATTTTCGAGCCTGCAATCAGTGAGGTGAATACCGATAAATCGGCCAGCCCTAACGAAAAAATAAGGGTCCAATGATCGAAAAAATAAGTAAATTCGTCCGATTACCTGTTGCAATATGCGCGAAGATTGCTAAATTGGAGACTGCTGAGAGGAAGGGTAGCCAATAAAAAGTATACCCAACTCGCCGAGCGTACGGATACGCTCGGGCAAGAGCGGGGTAGCGCCGATTGCAACGGTGCCCGTTCGATAACGCTGGGGTTAGGTTGGCTGTTCTTTCGCGTACTTTCGAGAAATTGCACGTTACAGTGGATTTGCAAAATTCAAAGATACGTGCGTAAGAGATTTTAATGAGAAGTGGCGTCCGATCATTTCGGAAAGCGTTTTTCGATTTAGTTCGGCGCTGTTACGGTTTTCTTGGATTCGTCCGGTAAACAAGGGAAGCTTTTTGGAGGAAAACATGATGAGAAGTAAGAATTTGGCCCTCGCGTTGGCGATGGGCGTCACGGCAACGTTGGCTGGTGCAGCCAATCCGGTTCAAGCACAAGGGGAGAGAGTAAGCGTCAGCCAAAAGGGAAGTCTGTTGATCTACTCAAACGTAGAGCTTCGATGGGACGCAAACGGCGATCTCGTCCAGGACACGATCTTGGAACTGACCAACGACATCACGGCAGGTACCAACGTACAGATGTACTTCGTCAACGGCGACGAGCCACGCGATGCAGTCTTCGGTGGCAATCCTCCGGTCATGATCGCTGAAGGTGAGCCAGGTTGGAACTTCACCGACCTGCAAACTTTCATCACACAGGACCAGCCAATCTATTGGTCCGCCGCAACGGGTCAGCCCCTAGGCGCTGCACCGTTCTCGATTCTTGACCCAAGCAACGGCAATGGCCCGGGTCGTCCTACCGCTGACGGCGGTCGCATGCTTCGCGGCTTCGTCTACGTTTGGGCTGTCAACAATCTCGGTCATCAGGTTCGCTGGAACCATCTTTCCGGTTCTGCAACCATCGTCGATTACGCAGCGCAGACCGCTTGGGAATACAACGCATGGGCGTTCCAGTCCAATGTCCCAGCAACCAACGGCCAAGCGATTGGCATTCCAGGTGAGCTTCACCTTGACGGCATTATGTACGAGTCTGCTTTCGACGCACTGTTGATGTCCTTCTATTCATCAGGATCACAGGCGCTCTCGTCCGACTTGGTCACTGCTTCGATCGACACCGACCTGACGATCCACGCAGTGTCGGCGGACTTCTCCTTTAACAGCAGAGGTCCTGTCACCACAGACGCTAAGTTCGACATCTGGAACCAGAGCGAACAACGCTTCTCGGGAACACACCGCTGCATCACTTGCTGGGACCAAACGCTCCTTAGCAACTACGATGCACCAAACCACTTCCTGATCGGAAACCTCGGTACCGACAAGGGCAAGGCTCGCATCGATGGCGTTCAGAACAACGCTTGCGATTCCTACTGTGGGGCGATTGGCGAATTGGACAAGAACTTTTACTCCGTCTGTAGTCAGCCAGCCGCGATCTTGGGTGTTATCAGTAAAGAGATCGCTTTCAGCGGTGCCGCAGACCGTCGCGCTCGCTCGGGTCGTTCGCTCGTCGGAATGGGCGTCGAAAACGCTGACATCTACAACGACATCATCGCGCCTCCGGGAGAGCTTCGTGACGAAGCATTCGGTCGCATCGGTGCGTTGGACCAGATCAATGGCGATGACACACGTACCTACGATGGCAGCAAGCGAACAGATCGCTCGACTCGCCAAGGTACTCGCTAGAGAAAAAAATTGCGCAAGCCGCGATAATGTCACAAGGACTGTGGCCTGATCGTTGCAAGTTCGATAGTTGCGCAACTTGACAGGAGCACAGGGCTGGGTTCTCTTAGAGGACTCAGCCCTAACTCTTTAGGTACTCACGAGTTGGTCGGAGGGCCAGCCCAGACCGGCGGGAGAATCAACCAACGGTGGTCAATAACATGATGTCCAAACAACTAGAACAACGAAATAGCTTTGAATCGAGGACAACGCCCCGCCGCAAACGCGGACGTATGCCTGCGTTGGGTACGCTTGCGTTCCCTGCCTTTCTGCTTCTCGCTGGCTGCGCCTCGACACAACGCGTTGCCACGCTCTTACCGAACGACTCAAGCACATCAACGGATGCGCTCGCGAAACGCGCCAAGGCCTATTGGAGCGCGCGAGGATCCGAGTCATGGGACGACCTCTTCCAGTACCAACCTCCAAAGCTCCAAGCCGAAACGACGGTCGATCAGTTCCGTGAATGGTCCGCCAATGAAGACCCGTTCATCATCAAGAAGTGGTCGATTAAGGATCATCGACGCGAGGGAACGTTTGGATGGGTCCGAGTCGACTACACCGCCGGTTTACGACGTTTTCCGACGCTTCCGCCAAAACAGAAAACGCACTGGCAGCGATGGGTCGTCCTTGAAGGCAACTGGTACCCCGTCCCGCAGACCGAGCTGGACCAATTCCCAGAAACCCCGGCGATCCGAGACGGAGAAGCCGAAAAAGTTCTTCGCACCCGATTTGAAAGCACCTGGAAGTCACGAAAAAATGCGGACTGGTCTGCCATGTACGAAAAGTCTGACCCCCGCGACCGCGACAGTGTCTCCCTCGATCAATTTGCCGAGTCCGAGGGGCGTTTTCTGTATTTAGACATCGAAATACACTGGGTCGAAGTCATCGGAGATTACGGGCGAATTCTAGCGACCTACGAACACAAACCGTCCGATCCAAACATGACAAAGATGCCTTCACAGCGTAAAGCAACGATCGAACACTGGGTCCAAGTCGAAAACCAGTGGTACCGCGACTTGATCCGAAGAAAAGGATAACCGTTTCATGCTCCGACAACTTTTCCGAGTAGGGATATTGGCGATTGCCATAGTGGTCACAGGCTGCGCTGGCGGCGCTAGACAACAAATCCAAATCACGAAACCAGCCCCGAAACGTCTACCTCCCTCCCCCATCGGT
>JAJDDZ010000225.1 GCA_029260025.1 Phycisphaerae bacterium
TTACCGAAGACGACCTTCTTTTCCATGATGAAAAACAGGCGGAGCCGTCGCTAGCGTACCTGCTCAGTCGTATGCATCATCCTGAGTTCCCGGAACCGCTTGGGGTGTTCCGCTGCGTTGAACGTCCGACGTATGAGGACATGATGATGGGTCAGATTAACGAAGCCACCAAGGCTAAGGGTGCTGGGAAGTTGGAAGACCTGTTTGATGATGGGGAGACTTGGTTGGTGGAGTAAGTCGCCCTTGACTATCTAATGATACGAAACGAGCCGCTCTTTTGGGCGGCTTTTTTTGTGCGCTAGGGGCGATACAATTCTGGAAGGAATACCAGAGCCACCGGCCGTTGTCGTTGGCGATATTTCTTTATGAGCATCCGTGAATGTTCAATATCCGCGCGGGGTAAAGCTGCGCGACTCGGGAGGTTCTTTTTTATGTGGCGATCGAAACGATTGGATTTGCTTCCGCCTTACCTGTTTGTTGAGATTGATCGGAATAAGCGAGCGGCGATTGCCGCGGGGCGGGATGTGATTGATTTTGGGGTTGGTGATCCGGATCAGCCAACGCCTCAGTTCATCATCGAGACGATGAGCAAGGCGATTCACTTAGCGAAGAATCATCAGTATGCGCTTGGCGCGGGGTCGCCGGTGTTTCGGGAGACGGTTGCTTCTTATTTTTTGAAGCGGTTTGGGGTTTCGCTTGATCCTGACGGGGAAGTGCTGGGGCTACTTGGGTCGAAGGAAGGGATCATGCATTTGCCGACTGGCGTGATTGATCCTGGGGATGTTGTTTTGATTCCCGAGCCCGGGTATCCGGTTTATGTTGGTGGGACGATCTTTGCTGGGGGAGAGTGCCATACGATGCCCCTTCGTGCTGAGAATGGGTGGCTTCCTGTGCTTTCGGATATACCGTCTGAGGTGCTTGGTCGGACGAAGTTGATGTATCTGAACTATCCGAACAATCCGACTTCTGCTTGTGCTACGCTTTCGTTTTTTGAGGAGGCTGTTGCGTTTGCTCGGGAGCACGGGATTTTGATTGCTCAGGATGCCGCTTATTGTGATCTTTATTTTGATCCCTCCGTCAAGCCAGCGAGCATACTGCAGGTTGAAGGGGCGAAAGAGGTTGCGATTGAGCTTCATTCGCTTTCTAAGACGTTCAACATGACCGGGTGGCGGGTTGCGTTTGCGGTTGGGAATCGTGAGGCGCTTGCTTCGCTTGGGAAAGTGAAAAACAACGCGGACTCGGGAATTTTTGGGGCGATTCAGGAGGCTGCGGTTGTGGCGCTTTCGAATTTGGATCATCCCGAAGTGGTTGCTCAGATGGAATCGTACCGGCGGAGGCGGGATATTTTGGTTTCGGCGCTTAATGGTGCTGGTTGGGATGTGACTGGTCCTCTGGCGACTTTTTATGTTTGGGCGAAGTGTCCGGGTGGGGTTGATTCGATGACGGTCGCGAAGCGGATTCTTGATGAGGCGGATACTGTTGTGATTCCGGGGGCGGGGTTTGGCCCTTGCGGGGAAGGGTTTGTGCGGTTTGCGCTGACGGTTGATGAGGAACGGACGCGGGAGGCTGGGGAGCGGATTGGGAAGTTAGTTTGGTGATTGTCTTCACGCGCCCGTCACGCTGGCTGGATCTGTCGCGGTGGACTGATCCAATGCTCTACGAAACGCGCTGCGATATCTGAATAGTACAACGATGTAACAGATGAAGAGAATAAACAGAGCGACCGCGACGAAGAATCCGAGCATACCTCCAACGGCACCTATCGAAGCTAGCGGGCCATCGCGCGTCCCTGTTGAGACAACAATCGCGACCGCGGCCGCAGCTAGGACGCCGAGGGCTAGGCAAGCGGGCACTAGCCACATCAAGAACGTGGTTAGGAATTCTATGCCCTCATTCGGAATTCGGAGGGCGAACCGGCGAAGGTAAAACAGCTCTCCGTAGGCTACGAAAGCGCCCGCTAACCCGGCGGCGACAGTGATGACCCAAATTGCTGTGGCTGGCATTAATCCGGTCCCGTAGCGAACAAACTGGCCGCCGATCATGACGGCGATCGCGGATGTTCGGATAGTCTTTCGAAGTGAGATGGGATTCTCGGTTAGGGTTGTTTTTGGTTCTTGCGATGTGAGGCAGAAGGTGGCCCAGAGTCCTAGGGCAGAACCAACTGTCGCCAAGAGCATGGGCCACACGGCGCGGGCACCTGCGCCTGCAGAGACTATTGCTACAAATCCCACCAACATACCAATCAGCATATTCCAGAGCTTTAGCGAGACTCCCAATAGAACGCGGCGCAGCCAAACTGGGTCGGAGAATCTTAGTAGGTCGCCTTGGAGGGAAGCGGCGATCTGTTGGCCGCATTCCGGGCAGTTTGCTTCGGCGAGAAGACCGCGGAGGTTGTAGCCGCAGTGGATGCATGGGGAGTCGGTTTCGATTGGGGATGGAACTGGATGCGTCGGGTCGGCCATTCGGATCCTCAAGGAGAAAGGGTCGGTGGCTGCTGGTCTGTGGTCTGCGGATCGGGAACGACCGCGGGCGCGACGGTTGATTGGGCGATTGCTATTGTGAACTTTGCTCGGTACTTGAATAGCAGGATTACGTACCAGATCAACAGGACCAACGCTGCCACGAGACCTACGCAACTCGTTAGGCCGAGGGCGATGGCCCAGCCGAGGGGTGGGGCTGCTCCCGGTATTACGGCTGTACCGGCTGGGGTTGTAACGGTTGTTGTTACGGTTGTTGTGACCGTGACTCCCGATGTGGCGTCCGTCATCGGCGCTGGGGCGGTCGCGGCTGGGGGGACGCCTCCGGGTGCTGGGGCGG
This sequence comes from Phycisphaerae bacterium, assembly GCA_029260025.1. Lineage (GTDB taxonomy): Bacteria > Planctomycetota > Phycisphaerae > UBA1845 > UBA1845 > JAJRUK01. Next base: position 2,818 of record JAJDDZ010000225.1, read on the forward strand.
TCGCTGTTAGGGGGAAGCCTCCGGGTGTTGGGGCGCCTAACTTGGTCATGAACGTCGAGAAACCGCCTGTGGCCATGAAGATTGACATCCCAATTCCGAAAAGGAGCCATGCCCCGCCGACGATGCCGGATGTCCATATGAAGCGCGTTGTCGTTTTGATCAAACTGGGATCGGGGACCCGCAAGGCGAAGCGGCGAAGCAAGAATAACTCGCCGAAGCCTGCGGCCACGACGCCGTAGGACAGTAGTGTTCCGATCCCCCTAATCCATCCGAATGCGAACGGGTCTGCCTGCGTGCCTTGCACTGCGCCGGCCCCTATGCTTCCTACGAAGCCTATGACCGCGAGCATCCGTAGGACCTTGCGCAGGGAATGGGGCTGCTCTTGCAGAGAAACGCGGGGCTCTTGGGCGGTGATGCAGAATGTTCCCCACAGTACGAGGGCTCCTGAAATCAAGCCTAAGAAACTACCGACGAGCGCGGTGAATCCTAACGAAACTAGCACTCCGGCAAGGATGGAGAGCGCGACCATGACCCCAATTGTGACGAGTTTGAGACCCGTGGCGAAACGTAATTGTTCGAGCCAATGAGTATCTGAGAATCTGAGTAGGTCGCCGTGGAGGGATGCGGAAACTGTAGTGCCGCATTCGGGGCAGTTTCCGTTTATTTGCAATCCGCGGAGGTTGTAGCCACAGCTGATGCAGGGAGAATCTATATCGATTGGTGGTGGCGCTTGACTTGTCGCTTCTGTCATGGGAATACCTCAACCGTTAGAACGACTAGAACCGAGTTACCTTAACTGTTGACGGGCGAAAACTCAAGGAAAATCGTGAACGTAGTGAACAATATAACTGAGCCCTTGGGAATGTTTGCTCCCGGAGTTTGTTTTTTGGGGATAGGGGGGAACTTGGGTGACCCGGTTGCGACGCTTCGGGCGAGTGTTTTGGCGATGGATGCGCATGAGGGGATCAATGTTGATTTTGACCATGGGATTGCTTCGCTTTACGAGACTGCGCCGGTTGGGTGCGATGATGAGCAGCCGAACTACGTTAATTCCGTGATCCTTGTTGAGACGACGCTTTCGCCTTTGGAACTTCTTCGTGTGGTGATGGGGATTGAGCGGGATCTGGGTCGGGTGCGCGAGGAGCGATGGGGCGCTCGGACACTTGATATTGATTTGCTTCTTTTTGGGCATCGTCCTCGCGTCGAAACAGAGGGTCAGTTGGTGGCACTGTCGGACTGCCATTGGGTCGTTGTGGAATCCGAGGAGCTTACACTCCCCCACCCGCGACTTTGTTCGCGGCGATTTGTGCTTGAACCGCTTGCGGAAATTGGCCGCCGTGTTGTGCATCCGGTGAGTCTGCTTTCGGTCGCGGAACTTGCTCTTGGGGGGGCTACAGAATTCGCCGATCAAGTGATTTCGCGGATTTCCGGGACTGAGTGGGTTGAGAACGCTTTGGATGCTGGAGATTGGTCAAAGCTGGCAAACTGAGTTGGGTCGACTTTGGGGGGCGAAACTGGTATAATTTCGGGCATCTCCCCCCGATGTTCGAAGCAGTATGTGCGCGCTATTTTGGCGTTTCGAGAGAACTACGTGATGAACAAAAAGACATTGAATTGGCGGGTAGTATTCATGCAATCGGTTTTCGGGAGCTATCGGGGGCCCGTTGGATACGCTTTCGCGTTTGGTTTGTTTTTCTTATGTTCGGATACGGCGGTGGCGGAGATTCTGCGTACGGCTGCTTCGGTATCGGCCACTTCGCAGGAGCTTATGGGCGGTGAGCCTGCTTCTGTCACTTCTAGTACGGACGAACTTCTGCCGGATGCTTCGAACTTGCCGCTACGTGCTTCGGCTGAGCTTACTTCGACTGATCTTGATGGGGCGCTGATTGCGATGGGTCTTTCGTTTTCGGGTTTTGATGATCCGACGCGCCTTGATCAACCGAACCCTGAGGAATTTGCGATTGAGGCGGCGTGCTATTCTGATGATGCGGGGGTTTCCTATTTTGTTGAGTCGGTCGCGACGGAGACTCGGGTTGTGCGGTTTGGTGATGATGAGCTTGACTTTGCGACAGAGAGTATACAGGAGGTGCAGAGTAGCGTTTTTCTCTCGGGGGCGATTGTTGTTTGGACGGGTGAGGGGGCGGGGGATCTTTCAGCGATGGATGGGGTTGTTTCTGTTTCGGTTACGCGCGATGGTGGCGAGGTTCTTTTTGAGACTAGCGTTTTGATTCGCGGGGATGCGGATGGGAACATTTCAACGGTTACCGATGGGGTTGTTGTTGCGAATGCTGTTTCGGTTTCTGAGCTTGTTGGATTTGGTCTTGACGCCGCTTCGGGGGCGGTGCTTGAGTCGATTGAGAATTCCGGGACGCTTGTTGTTTTGATATTGGGTGCTCAGGAACATACCTACACTTATGCGGTTGAGCAGGATGTCGAGTATGAGCTTTCGGCGAAGCTTTCTGCTTCGCTCTCGAATGCACCGGGGGAGACTGGGATGGCGGCTGCCTTGGGGAGGCCATTTTCTAACATCGCGGCTTTTGTTGAGGCGGGGCTTTTGGGTGCGGGGGGCGAATCTGTCCAAGGTTCGATTAATAAGGCGATCTCTGAGCAATCTGTTGACCCCGACCCTGACCCCGTATTGGAAGATGAATCGGCCGAGGGTTCGCTTACTTCGCCGATGTGCGGGGCTATGGGTGTTGAGGTGCTTGGGATTATGATGCCTTTCGCTCTTGTTTCTTGCCGCCAGCGATTCGGTTGGGTTTGTCGGGGGAGTCGGAGTGGTCGGGGTCTTGGCGCTTGACCGGTTGGCTAGCTCCGCTCAGAATCGACTTATGGCGTTATCTGTTGCGCTGACTCTTTTTGACTATCAACCACCCTGCGGGGAAGTGAGACCGTTATGGCAGCATCTGCGATTGAAAAAGACTGTTCCTCGAAGATGACGAAGGCTATCGAGTTCCTTAAGGGGGAGCTTAAAGGGATTCGGACGGGTCGGGCGCATCCGGGTCTGATTGAACATCTGAAGATCGAAGTTTCAAGCTATGGCAGCTCGATGGAACTTCGTGAGCTGGCAACGATATCGGTGCCGGAACCAGTGACACTTTTGGTGAAGCCTTTCGACCCGACGACGCTCGGGGATATTGAGAAAGGTCTTCAGTCTTCGTCTTTGGGGATTACACCGCAGAGCGATGGGAAGGCGATTCGTTTACCAATACCCGCCCTCTCGGGTGAGCGGCGAGAGCAACTCGTTGGGGAAGTTAAGAAGATGGCGGAGGCGCAGAAGGTGGCGATTCGTAACGCGCGACGCGATGCGAACAAGGCGGCTGATACTGCGGAGAAGAAGGACAAGACGCTGAGCGAAGATGAGG
>JAJDDZ010000226.1 GCA_029260025.1 Phycisphaerae bacterium
GTCTGCACGCGAATGCCTCATCACAGCCTTGGCGGCCTCCGTCTGCCTTGCGTTTCAAGCGCCCGCCGACGTGTCACGCAGAGGAACTCCGGAGGACTACTTGCACGGACTTGTCGTCGATGGTGTGGACTCCACTCCGCCATCGCAAGTGCGACTGTTGTCCCTCAACGCGTTGGCGCCGGAGGGGCAGTGGACTCGTGCGACTCTGGAGGATCAGGGCATACGGGTCAACATCTTCTTGAATGATCAGTATCAGGCCGCGCTGACGGGCGGTGTCGACAGCTCGGGAAGTGGGCGAAACGCGGCGTCGGTCGATGCGTTGATCAGCTTCGATTTGGACGAGATGGGCGTTGTGCCCAACGCAGAAGTTCTTCTTCATCTTCAGTCTAACTGGGGGATGGGAGTCAACTCGCGCACGGGGGGGCTGTTCCAGGTTAACGACGACGCCGATGGATCGATCGGCGGGCATGTCGCGCAGCTCTGGTACAGACAACACTTCCCTGAGCATCGCGCCTCGCTCACGCTGGGTTACATGGACTACCAGACGATTCTTGATCGTAACACCTACGCCAACAGCGAGGACAAGCAATTCATGCACCAGTCGCTGGACAATAATCCGCTCGTTCCGCTGCGGATCGGCATGGGCGTCAGCTTGACGCTCAAGCCGGTGAGCTGGTATTCGGTGACTTTCGGGATCGCCGACGGGCAGTCCGTTCCGTACAAGGGAGGCATTTCGCGGGCGTTTCACGAAGAGGACTGGTACACCGCGTACGTCGAGCACGAGGTTCGCGTTGAGTTGCCGAGTGATGCTGGCTCCATGCCTGGCAACTACCGCGTCGGGCTATTCTATGATCCCGGACCAAGGAAGACCTTTCCCCGGAGCGAGAGTGATCGTCGGACGCGGGCGGGCGACTATGGGATGTATGTCAGCGCAGACCAGATGCTCTTTCGTGAAAACGAGCGGTATGACGAGGGGCTCGGGGTTTTCGCTCGATTTGGATACCGCAGTCCGGAGAACAATCGTATGTCACGATTCTGGTCGGCGGGCCTCTCGTACAAAGGCTTGTTCCCGGGGCGCGACGCCGACGTTGTGGGGATTGGATTCTCTCTTCTGAGATCGTCGCATTTGTACCGCGAACGAGTGAACGATGAGTTTGAGAACGAATCGGTCTACGAGGCGTATTACGCGTTTCGCGTTTCGGACCGGCTGGTCATCACACCCGACATTCAGTACATCGACAACCCTGGCGCTGACGGTAGTGTCAGCCATGCCATCGTTGCGGGGGTGCGCGTCCGTGTGTCGTTCTAGCGGCGCACGGATCAACGCGTCATCAAATGAACGGGCGAATCGAGGCATATCTTCGAAACGTTGCACTTCTCGATGGGGGCGCTCACGCGCACGCGTGCGACATCGCTCCGACCGAGGGCGTGTCAACCGGTTGTTCCTCGCTCATTGACTTGGGTTGCGCACTACGGTGACAGAGATACCGTCCGACGGATCTGACGGCTTGGTCGGCGGAACGGAAGGTCGGGATTCCACCCTCGCGAAGCGCACGAACCATCGACTCGTAAGGGGCGCCTGCGTCGACAACTGCGATGATCGGCTTGGCGGAGTCACGAAAAACTGCGGGCAATCGCTTGGTCAGCGAGTCAGGCTTTTTGAGTTCTTCGGTTGTCGTTAGCAATTGGGGCGTCAACGGAACGACTGAGACAATGACCGCGTCGAGACGGTCGTCCGCGAGCATCGCTCTGAGACAACCCTCGTAGACCTCTTCACCGGCCATGGGTGTCAGATCGAGCGGGTTGCGCACGTTGACCAGCCCGTCGAGGCGTTGCTTCTTTAGCGCGTTTCGGATGCTCTGGCTCGTCATTTCCGACAGGGCGGGAATATCTAGTTGATACCGCGTTCCGAGAATCGCGTCGGCCATCCCGACGGTCTCGAAGCCGGCATTGCTGATGACGCCAATCCGCCGCCCTCGAACTTGTTTTGCGTGCAAGGCGGTCCCAAGTTCCATTAACTGTTCGAACTCTTTGAAGGTGTCGGTGACGATGGCTCCCGCTTTGGCCACGGCGGCCTGGCAGACGTCGTAGTCGCCGGCGACAGAGTGCGTGTGACCGGCGGTGGCTGCGCGTCCGGGAGCGGTGCGCCCGGCCTTGTAGAAAACGACGACCTTGCCAGTCTCGCTCACCTCCTGGACTGCCCGGACAAACGCAAGCCCATCCAGATCGTTGAATCCTTCCACGTAGACGCCGATGCAATCGATGTCATCGCGTTCGCCAATCGTGCGCAGCATGTCCGAGACGGTCAGGTCAATCTGATTTCCGAGTGACACGGCGAGGGTTGGATCGAGCAACTCAAGGTTGCTCATGCGTGAGATGATGAACGCTCCACTTTGGGAGATCAGCGCGCATCGCCTCGGCGGCGCGTCTCGGCGAGCGTCCATCTTGGTGTCGGGAATGAAAAACGTGTCGTATCTTCCCGGGCGTGAGCGTACGCCAAGACAGTTGCCTCCCAAGACGATCGGTCCGCCAGCCGCCTGTGTTCGTGACGTTCGGATTGCATCGCGAACCTGGGTTTCGATATCCTCAGTTCCCTCCGTCTCGCCGAGTCCGCCCGAAATAAGGATCACCGAGGCAACGTTGTGGCTTTCGATGACTTGATCGATCAGTTGCGGAGTATCTCGTGAGCCAGCTGCCAAGACTAGGAGTTCAACTCTTTCGGGCAATTCATTGATGGTCGGGACACAGCGGATGCCCTCCATCTCCTTCACGCCCTTTTTAATCACATAGAGATGATCCGACGGAAACCCACATTCACGGATGTTCTTTAGAATAATCCGACCAAAGCCGGCCTGTTTTTTTGAGACCCCGAGAATCGCGATGGAGCGAGGTTTCAGTAGCTGGTCCACTTTCGACAGTGGACGCGGAAGCGTCTCTTTCGTTGCCGGTCCAAGCCTACCGCGACCGTCCAGCGGGATCATTCGCTGCCGTGCGAAGGCGAATGGGTTGACTTCCAATTCTCTCAGGTCTGGACCTTCTTCGCCACGGTCGACGCAGAATCGCCTGGCGACTGCAATGAACGCGCGGAAGCAACGGAGTAGCTCTCCGTCTGATACTGCGCGCTGGTGTCCCCTTGCCCGGCCGGCGAGGACTTCATACGCGGCAGTCTGCTTGAAGAGTTCGAGAAACTCCTCGGGCGTCGTATCGACGGCTAGGGCCTTGGCCACAGCAATCCCCGGTTTCATCTTGCTCGCGAGGTACTCGGTATCCACCCCGCCAAGCCCCGCCGCGATAATGGCACCGAACTCGCGGGTTGAACGGATACCAACAAACAACTCTTGACCGAAACCGGAATCCGCTCGTTCAATGAACTCGACAATCAGTACGCCCTGAACGCGCGCGCCACTACCAGCCTGTCGTTCGAAGAGATTTTTGATCTCTTGACTCACTGTGTTGGCGTCCTTGCCCACGAAGACGACAGCGCCAGCCTCACTTTTGTGTACGATCTCTGTCGAGACGACCTTTAGTACCACCTTGTCGCCTGGGAAACGCTCCAGGAATTCTGGTGACACCGCTTCGCCGCGAGGAATGAAGTGGTGTCGCGGTGGGGAAATGGCGCCGACAAGTTCGACCAGGCGGTATACTTCGTGCTCATAAAGCTGGTTGCGTCCCTCTTGGTTCACGCGATCAAGCATTTGTGCGATGGCGTGTCCTTCAGCGCGGGAGAGCTCGCATTCGGTCAATGGTAGTAGTGCCTCCGAGATGTCTACACCCTCATTGCTAGCCAGTGTGTCGGCTGGAAGCGTTTCTATCCAATGCCTTGCCTCTTTGGGGGAGGCACCGCGCTGCAACGCATCTTGGTAGGCCGTGGCCGCGCTCTGACCAAATCGGCAAGCCCGCAGGTTCACGTTTATAGCGCTTTGCCCCTTGCGCTCAAACATCTCAGCTAGAACGGATTCGATCTCGGCTGCGTCCAGTCCGATCAGGCCTGATGCGGCGCCGAGCAACACGGTATTCGCTGCCCTGGCCGAACCCGCAGCGCGGGCGAGACGATCTGCATCGACAATCACGTGATTGGTCAGCTTGGTGATGCGTTCAAGCAATCCCTCGATCGGCGGATAGTCGGGAATGTTCACGAATGGCACGGTGCTTGTGATGACCGCGCCACGCTCGCTGAGATAAGGCAGGTATCGTAGGGCCTCTAGTGGTTCGACGGCGAGAATCATGTCGGCTGCCCCTTGAGGAATCAAATCGCTGAAGATTTCATGGTCGGCCATTCGTAGGTGCGACTGGACTGCCCCGCCCCGCTGCGCCATGCCATGGACTTCCACCTGCTTGATGTTCCAGCCGCGTCGCATAGCAGCGCGTGAGATTGCCTGAGCAATGGTCAAAATGCCCTGCCCCCCTACGCCTGCGAGTACGATGTCGTATTTCATCAGATCTACCTTTACCCTTGGGTTGAGATGCTCTGTTGTTCAGGTTTGGTTCTTGCGGATCCGGTGAGCGCCGACGTGCTTACGCTCGTGGTTGAATCGGTGATCTTCCGCTTCAACTGTATGCATGGCCTGCAAGCTAGTACGACGGAAAGGCCCGGATGTTTGATCTCCCGCCGAATGATCTCTACGAACTGATCGTGGCTTTTCGGCAACGGTTCGAACATCACCAGGTGATCCTCGTTGACATTCAGACCCTTGAGTAGCTTGAGAAACCCGTCGCCGGTGACGAACGCTTCCTGACCGCCGGTCATGGCCACGGTACTGTTATCCAGGATGATGACGGTCATGTTGGCGTCCGCGTGCGCGGCCCCGATCAAGGGCGTCATCCCCGAGTGGGTGAATGTGGAATCTCCGATTGTGCAAAGGATCGGATGTGCTCCAGCTTTGGCGGCGCCGAGTGCCATGCTGATCGAGGCGCCCATGTCAACACACGAGTGCACTGCGTTGTAGGGCGGCAACGCGGCGAGCGTGTAGCAGCCTATGTCACTGAACAGAATCGGTTTGGTTTCAGATTCGACGGCTTCCACGATTGCCTTGAAGGTGTCGCAATGGGGGCATCCTGCGCACAACGCCGGCGGTCGCCCCGGTAGATCGAGCGCCGAGGCAGGCGCCTCTACCGCTTGTAGACCGAGGGCAGCTCTTACACGCTCTGGTGTTAACTCTCCGTCTGGGGGCAGGGTTCCGTCTCGTTTCCCATGGATGGCTTTTCCCGGTACGCCCAGCAACCCGCAGAGCTTTTTCTCTACATAGGGATACCCTTCCTCGACGACCAGTATCTCGTTGCAATGGTCAACCATACGACGGACCAATTCGACCGGGACCGGATACGTGCCGATTTTCAACAAGGAATAGGCTGAATCTGCGCCGATTATTTCACGAACATAGTTGTACGCGAGGCCCGTTGCGATGATGCCGCGCGGGCCTCGTAGCGATAGGTTGTTATACTTTGACTCATCCGAGAACTCGCGAATCGTTTCTTGCAGATCTAGCAAGCGGCGAAAACGGCGGCGAGCGTTGACTGGGAGGAGGGTCCAGTCTCGGGGATCTGGTAGCTTGATTCCCTCCGGTGGAGCGGCGGCAGGAGTCGAACGGATTACCGCCGCGCGGCTGTGGGCGAGGCGTGTTACCAGTCGGACCACGACCGGCAAGCCAAGCCCCTCGGAAAGGTCAAACGCCTCCCGCGTCATGTCATACGCTTCTTGCTGATTCGAGGGCTCAAACAACGGTAGCTGCGCAAAGTCGGCATAGAAGCGGCTGTCCTGCTCGTTCTGTGACGAGTGCATGCCGGGATCGTCTGCAACAGCCAGCACCAATCCCCCTTTGGCACCGGTAATAGCAGAATTGATGAATGGGTCCGCCGCCACGTTCAGCCCGACATGTTTCATGGCTACAAAAGCGCGCCGGCCGATGTATGAGACGCCGAGCGCTTCTTCGTACGCGACTTTCTCATTCGCTGACCACTTGGCGCTGAGGCCGCCATTGGTGGAAGCATGGGCCTGGATGAATTCGTGGATTTCGGTCGCCGGCGTGCCGGGATAGGAAAACGCGCCGCTGATTCCTGCGTCTATGGCCGCCGCCGCAACTGCTTGGTCACCCAAAAGAAGTCCAGGCATGATTGCCGCCTTTCTATTACTCGTGGAACCGGTTCATGTGTAGTCCGGATACCACATTGCGTCCGCCACGGTTTTCTCGAGATCTTCGTCGGGAATCAGGCGCCCGCGACCCTCGCGCCGGACTTCTCTGATCACTGCCACAGCGATCCTGCGAGTCACCTCCCGAAGATCGTTCTGGTCCGGGTAGATGGCGCCGATCTCTAAGCGCTCTTTCGTCACGCACTCGGCAAGCGCTCGGGCGGCGACCAGGAACATCTGATCTGTGACCTCGTGCGCCTCGGACAGAATGCACGCCAATCCTACACCGGGAAAAACGAACACGTTGTTTCCTTGACCGATGCAGATTGTCTTGTCACCGAATCGAACGGGCTCGAACGGGCTACCGGTGGCTACGATCGCCATGCCGTTTGTCCAAGACATAGCCTCCGCTGGTGTGCATTCAGTTTTCGATGTGGGGTTACTAAATGGGAGTATGATTGGTCTCTTAACGTGCGCCGCCATCTCGCGGATTATTCCTTCGCTAAACATTCCAGGTTTCGCTGTCGTACCGATCAGGATGGTTGGTTTGACCTGTCTTACGACTTCGTCAAAAGGGATGGTCTTGTCTGCTTGGAAGCCGTAGCGCGTTAATTCCGCTGGCGCCATGGCGAATTCTCGTTTGTGCTCTTGCCTGATGATTCGACCCTCATGAATCAAGCCGTCGCTATCGACGAAGACCTGGGCTGATCGAACTGCGGGTTCGCTCATTCCTTCTTCGCGCATGGCCGTTCTGATCAGACGTGCGATTCCGACTCCGGCGGCGCCGGCGCCCGCGTATACGATGCGCTGATCGGCAAGCTTGCCACCTGTGATTCGTAGGGCGGCAAGAACCCCTCCGAGCGCCACGGCCGAGGTTCCCTGGATGTCATCGTTAAAGCATGGGAGGCGTTTGCGGTACCGATCCAGAAGCATGAAGGCTGTGCTCTTGCGGAAGTCTTCCCACTGAAGCAGGGCCTTCGGAAAGCAGCGGGCGACCGCCTCTACGAATGCTTCGATGAACGTTTCATATGGCTTGCCTCGGAGACGCCGGTGACGATGTCCGATATAGAGCGGATCATTCAATAATTCCGCGTTGTCGGTTCCGACATCAAGACTGATGGGCAGGCAGGTCGTGGGACGAATCCCTGCGCCTGCGCAGTACAATGCTACCTTCCCGATCGGAATACCGATTCCCCCCGCTCCCTGATCCCCAAGGCCTAAAATGCGTTCGTTGTCGGTCACAACAATGAGCCGAATGTCCTTATGCACGGCGTTGTGTAGCAGCTCAGGAATACGGTCAATGTCATCCGGGGTGATCCAGATTCCCCGCGGTCGGCGAAGGATGTGGCTGTAACGCTGACACGCCTGACCGACGGTGGGCGTGTAGACGATCGGCATCAGTTCCGCCACGTTTTCCACGAGCACGCGGTAAAACAATGTTTCATTGCGGTCCTGGAGCGCGGCCAGACCTATAAATTTCTCCAGATCGTCGGACTTGGCTCGAAGGTGTTCGAGTTCCAACGCGACCTGCTCGGTCATGGTCAGCTGGGTCGGCGGAAGCAAACCGTGCAGGCCAAGCGCCCGCCGCTCCTCGGGCGAGAACGCCGCGTCTTTGTTTTGCATGGGATTGCGCAGCAGTTCGACGCCAGTCAATCCCGGTCTTGCTTCGTTTGTTTCGGTCCGCATCAATGTCGTTTGCATTGTTGGATCTCCCGTTGCGATTGGCGTGGGTTTTTCATTTTGGTCGCCCGAAAGGCGCCCGGCAGTTCCTGTTGCCACGTGTTTTCGTGCATGTGCTGTACCATAGTTGTGGCTCGACCGTGTGCGATCAGTGATCGTTCATTCATCTTTGCCATGTGTTGGGTCAGCCGCCAACTTCAGCCCCCTGATGACCATCTCCCGAATTTTGAATTTCTGAATGTTTGCGGTGACGGTCAGTGGAATTCCTCGGGGAGGTTTTGAGCCCGATCGCCAAACCGGCGGAAAGCAGACAAAGACAGCCTGCTACGATAAACGCTGCGGCATAGCTGCCGGTCATTGTCTTGGCGGCGTTGCCCGCGGCGATTCCGACGACACCGGCGATGCCGTAAGCGGTGAAGACCCAACCATAGTTGGCGCCCAGATTCTTAGCTCCGAA
>JAJDDZ010000227.1 GCA_029260025.1 Phycisphaerae bacterium
GCATCAAGCGAGAGGCCCGTGCCAGTCGACCCGACGGATCGAGACGGCGATGATGCCGTGATTGCATTCGTAACCTGTTCAACCCCAGTCGCGTCGGTACGCGATTTGCGTGCCGCACCTTCAAGGTCTGAACTGATCCCAAAAGCAACCAAGCCCAGTACCAACGCGCCCGCGAACGAGCGACACTGCCCAACTGTACAACCTGCCTTCATAACTTGATACCTCCACCCTAACTGGAACAATCCCCGTTCCAAAACATACAAACGCGGTGCAATACCGCGAACCTCGAATCTCCAAAGCGGAATGACGCGCCGTTAGATTTGGTGCCAATTGCATGGCACGACGCGAACACTGACACTTCAGCCCTCATACATCTCCCTCGTTCCGTGACGATGCACGAAACCTCTTCTCAACAACTCTTGCGTTCCTCGACGCCGCAAAAAAGAAGCGGCTCGAAATCGAGCAACACGAACGGAGCGTGCCACGCTTCTCGCGGCACCCTGCGAACCTTGCCGTTGCGACACGTACGTAACGTGTACGTCATCATTCGCCGGCAGCGACCATCATCGAGTACGATGGTAACTGAGTCCAACTCTCCGCGCAATTGCGCGTCAAAACTTCAACCCGATAAGGCCGATATTACCAAATTGCCATATGCGAGGTCAATACAATTTTGAAACTTCCTTCGTTTTTGGCCAAAAATCGAAGGAAAGTTATTGAAAATGCAATTATACCAAGTACGCTGCAATTTGCCGGTGAACATGGGTCGAGCAGGGGACTTAGGATACGAATATTGATTGAGAATTGAAGGTAGCGTTCCCAACAAGGACGGAATCGACCAGTGATCTAGAGTTTTTTGTCTTTTTGGTCCCTTTCTGTTGTTTGGCAAAAGGAGAAGGAGAGTCAAGGGGTCAATCTGGGTCGACCTGAGTGGAATGGGCAGGCTTGGGATTCGAGGCCCCGCCCCAAGCTGGCTGTCGGGTGCCCATCCCGAGACGGGTGACCATGCTGAGAGTCCAAAGTCAGAAGCGTCCCCAGCCACGCCAAACGACCGGCTGCTCTCGCCGACACGAAACAGAAACGAGCGTAGCGGGTATTGACCAGAAGGTGCGCGGACCTCAAGTAATGAGGGCGGTTTGACCCGGGCCATTCTACTTGCGCCAGATATATGGACTTTCACCGGCGATGGTGGCCTAACTGGATTTGGAATCTAAGAATGACCACTGCTGCTTCCTAAGAGGATCCAGACCGTCGGGTATAACGCCGAACTCGCGAACTAACGTTGAGATAAGCGACCTAGTCTGTGTTTTTTGCTTGACTAATTGCTCGCGTTTTGTTATAGGACTAGTTGTGTCCGGCCCGCAAGTGCTGGTATGCGGCACGACATTTTTGTCGGGTGCAGCGGGACGAGCGCCGACGTATCAATGCGACCGATCGGCAGAGGAACACAGTCTATACAGGGGAGGATAGGTGCATGGACAGGTCTACTCTAACGCGGGCCGCATTGCTTGCCTGCGTTTTGGCGACAGCAACGCCGACAGTCGCTTCGACGTTCTCGCTCATTCCCATTTCGGCGAGTGGAGTCCACGAGATCGTCGGAAACGAGATACGTCTTACCGGCGCGGGGCAGCAAATCGAATTCGAAGTTCGGCTTTCTGGTTGGGCTCCTTCCACGCTTAAGTTCTGGCAAGTCACTCTCGACGCGTCCACTTATCACAACGGCGTCGGCGACCCGCTAACAGTCGTACTGCACCCCTGCTCTGGGTCACTACAGTGCTTCAACGAGGTGGGTTCTGGCTCGCTTTGTGGATTTCCGCCACCACCGGGAGCGGGCGGAAACTGTGCCCCTGCTAACATAGATCGCACTCACCCCGACTGGGTGCATATCAACGAGGACTTCGCGATCGTGTCGGCCGCAGTTACGCTGGCCGTTCCCAATTTCGTTTACTTTGCCGTCCTAGACCCGCCTGAGGTCACAGCGGACGATGGAACTGCTAGCTATGGTGGTAACCTGCGACTCGATGTTCCTGCCGGCGCAATCGGAAGCTACACAATTTCGTTCATCAACGATATTGAGGAGAGCTTCATGGCCGACCAGAACAATGATTCGATCCTCCCTATCATCCTTGAACCAGCAGTCGTAACGATCCGCTGCGACACAGCGGCTGACTGCAATGACAGCAACGCATGTACGACTGACGCTTGCGACGCGACTGGTGCATGTGCAAATACTCCGAACTTTGACGCCGCGAACTTCTGCTGTGGCCCAGCCAGCGGGGCTTTGACGCCGCTGAGTGACGCCAACGATTGCACTGACGATCTCTGCAACGCCGATGGATCCGTGACCCACCCAGCGTTCGCGGAATTCACCGCATGCGGTGATCCAACGAACACCGAATGTGACAACCCTGACAGTTGCGACGGGATTGGAACATGCCTCGGTCGCTTCGAACCGACAACCGCAGCCTGTGGGAGTCCGACCAATACCGAGTGCGACCCGGCGGACCTCTGCGACGGCGCCGGAGTCTGCGTCATAAACGTAGCGATCGAGGGAGCAGCTTGCGGGAATGCGACTAGCACCGTTTGCGATGACCCCGATACGTGCAACGGTTTCGGGGCTTGTATCGTGAATCAGACACCGGACGGAACGCCGTGTGACGACTCACTCTTTTGCACGCAAGACGAAAGGTGCAACGCGGGTGCATGCGCTAACGGAACGCCCCGAGATTGCGCCGACCTTCTTACTTGCACAACAGACACCTGCGACGACGTGACCAACAAGTGCGTCGCCACGCTCGATCCTAGTCGATGTTTGATCGGCGGTGTTTGCTTCCTCGAAGGTGCACTCAGCCCGATGAATACATGCGAGGAATGTCGAACTGCAGACGCGACCTCTGCATGGAGCGTGCGACCGGATGATAGTCTCTGCAACGACGGAAACGCTTGTACCGGAACTGGTCGCGTGGGGGTCGGAGACGACACATGCGCCGCCGGAATCTGCTCAGGCGCGCCCGACCCAGAATGCAACGATCAATGCGCGGTCGCTGTCGATGCGGTCCTGGGAGAAAACTTCAGTGACAACAGCAGCACCGGACCGGATGATGTCGAGGCGTCGTGCCAACTTGATTCAAATGGCGACGTCTGGTTCGCCTATACCGCACCGTGTGACGGCGCCGTCTTTGTTAGTAGTACGGGCAGCCTACTTGCGCCCTCAAACGATTCTGTCTTGAGTGTTTACGATGCTTGTCCGGGCGACGGAGGTACTGAGATCGCCTGCGATGATGATAGCGGCGCCGGACTAAATGCAGCGTTGACTTTCGCCACCACAGCCGGGGTACGGTATCTCATTCGGGTTGCTGGATTCGAGACCAACGTCGGCCCAATCGTTCTCAATCTACTTCCCGTCGATGACTGCCAAATCGACGGAATCTGCTACGCCAAGGGCGATCTTGATCCAGAGAACGCCTGCCTCGCGTGCATCCCTGAGCTCACAAGTACACAATGGTCCACAAGACCAGAGGGGAGTGCCTGCGGCAATGGTCTTGACGACGAGTGCGACAGTCCGGACGCATGTGACGGTGCGGGCCTTTGTGAACTCAACTTCAAGCCCGACGGGACGGCTTGTCCTGACGAAATCGGCGGCAATATATGTACGATGAACCTCTGCGCTTCGGGTCTTTGCACTCATCCCCCTGAACCGCCTGGACTTCTCTGTGGCAATGCAGGGGACACTGACTGCGACGATCCCGATACCTGCGATGGCGGCGGCAGCTGCGTGTCCAACTTCGCGGACACCGGATTCCCGTGCGGCGATCCGACTGAGAAGCTATGCGACAATCCCGACATCTGTGACGGAACCGGCGGTTGCCTTGAGAATCTAAAACCTGACGGCACCGCTTGCGACGATGCAGACCTCTGCACCGGGACCGACATCTGCGCGGCAGGCGCCTGCGCTGGTACCTCGATTCTTGAGGCACCTCTCTTGAACCCTCTCAGCGCTCATCACCTCGTCGTTACGCCGCAACCGGCCGGGTCTCCCGCGCCAATTGCATTTTTCGTAACCTCCCCGACCGATTGGCCCTGCCTCATGGACTACGTCACGGTTGATCACAGGCTGGGCGATGTAAGCCAACGGGTCTTCATGCTCACCGACGACTGGGGCGAGTTCATTTTGGACGACCTCGATTTGTTTCCAAGTTCTACCTACCATGTTTTCGCAGAATGCGGCGCATTTAGATCAGAGCCCGCAATCGTCACGATGCGAATGTGGGGCGACGTAAACGGCGATGGATTTACCAACGTCCTAGACATCACAATAGTTGTTGATATGGTCAAGGGCATCGACACTGGATTCGCGCTAGAATCGGGGGACTTGTTTCCCTGCCTATCCGACGGACGCCTAAACGTCTTCGACATCACGGCCTCAGCTGACGCCATAAGGGACGTAACGTACTTCTGCAGCCCCCCCTGCCATCCGTAGTAGCGACGCGGGAAATAGATGCGCCGGATAAAAGTGGATTAGCTAGATTCCAGAGCGCCAGCGAGACTGGCACTCTGAAACGCAAGGGCTGGGTGGGAGGTCACAGATCAACTAGGTCGCCGGAGCAGTTCGCCGATGCGACCAAGGTGATAGTCGTCGTGTTCGCTATCGAAATAGGCGATATCTACAATCCGCATCGGCGTCTTGAGTCGTGGGTGCAGGGCGGACTTACCCCAATCAGCGCTCGTCATTGACTCAAGAGTCGCAACCAAATCGGCCCGATCCTCGCGAAACGCCACAAGCAACGCGGCGATTTCGAGTGCGTCGTGAACCGCCTCGTTTGTCTTGACGTTTGCCATGTCGGCCGCGACAAGCGTCATTTCGCCGGATAGAATCTGAGCAATACGCGTCTTTGCCAAGTATCCCAAGTCGACAAGATGACCGAGATTCCTCTGAATCGACCAACCGCCGCCATCAGGAATCCGCGTCAGAACCTCTTTTGAAAGACCGGCGATCCTCTCCTCGATACGAGCTGGCGTTCCGCGCACCCGTTCTAACAAGTCAGGCCACTTTTCAACCGGAAAGTCAAACCGAAATATTCGGTCTGTCCACAACCACTTTGGCATCTCTCAATCTCCACATAGCCAAGCCGCAGGCAGCGTTTCTTAACTACCAGCGTCTTCACGCACCTTCGACCAAGGAGAAAATCCGCCAACCCCGCTTCTTTTTCGCGTCGGTCGGCGCTTTGAAAGTGTAACGATACGTCTTACCTGCCGAGAGGACCGGGATATAGTCAAATTCGTAGTCTGCTTCTTTTTGGACCTGTCCCACAAGTACAAAATCCGGATCACCCCCGCCCTTGCTCCCGGTGAAAAGCGTGCTCGTCCCGATTCGCTTGAGTGGAATGACTGTGCCAGCGTCGTTTCGTAGCTCAAAGTGCGCGGCGATCCATTCTTTCCAAAGCAGGATCCCCTTGGGCGTTGATTTCGGAGGATCGCGCATCGCGACCATTTGTCCGATTCCTACCTGAATTTCAAAGGTATCCGGGTATGGCTCATTGTAAGCAATTGCAAGGTTTTTTCCTTGGTCAGCCGTGATGAGTTTCGCGAAGAAGATGTTCCATGCGAAGAAAACGATGCACACGAATACTGCAAGCCCGATCACGCCCTTCATAACTCCCACCTCCTGTTTACCATTGACCAGTTTTGATATGAATGCCCCGAGCGAACCGCACTGCCTACCCGCTGCAACGAGTTCCGACGGCAGGACAGTATACCCCACAACGCTGGCGAAGGCGCGGGTTTCCCCGTTACTCATGGTCCCAGAGCCCCGAAAATGCCCCTAGACGCCAAACACCAGGCCGTCGATGATCGCCTGCACTTGAGGGAAACTGTAGCACAAGCTATACTTTCCAGCAGAAAGGACATTCTGCCGATGAGATAACAATACAACAAAGACATGAACTAGCTTGAATCGCCGACGAACCGATCCATCGCCTCGACAGTCGAGTCCCCGATGTGATGTTCGATCCCCTCAGCGTCAATCTCTGCATCAGAGGCAGGAACGCCGAGAGCGATTAGAAAGCGAACGACTAAATCATGTCGCTCGCGGGCAGCGATGGCGAGCTGCCTGCCTTTGTCGGTAAGGAAAACTGAACGATAGGGCTCTGAAGTGACGAGCCCGTCGCGCTTGAGGCGGTTGATTGCGTTTGTGGCGGTCACATGCGTGACGCCGAGCCGCGAAGCGATATCTACGGTACGAGCTTCACCAGTCTCGGCGATCAGATCAGCGATCAGCTCGACATAGTCCTCAGCGAGCTCAGTAGCGTGGTCGTCGCGCGTACGCTGAAAGCGGCGGCTCGCGTCCGCGTGCGAACGCCCCTGGTTGGATGATGATGACGACATCGACAGACGACATTCTAAGCGATTCGAGCCACATGTTCCAACGAACGAAGAAAATCTAGGCTAGCAGGAGTCCAAACGATGAAGAAACCCTCACGGCGTCCGAGAACCACGGCCATTCTACCAACGCTAGCCGTTGCCACCTTTGTCGTCTGCCCGGTGCCTATCCTTCGCGCGGCGAGCCCGGAGAATAGACCCTACAAGATCGTCTGCACCACAGGCATGGTCACCGACATCGTTCGGAACGTCGCCGGCGAGCGTGCGACCGTCGTGGGCATCATCCGCGACGGGATAGACCCACACCTCTATCAGGCGACCCGGTCCGACATCGCCAAACTCATACGAGCAGACGTCGTTTTTTACAGCGGCCTCATGCTGGAAGGGAAGATGGCTGACGCACTCCTCAAGGTTGCCAGAAAACGACCCGTCTTCGCAGTCACGGAACTCATCGATGAATCGACACTCCTCGAACCGCCAGAATTCGCAGGCCATCACGACCCGCACGTCTGGATGGACGTCTCACTCTGGCGAAAATGCACACAAATGGTCGCAAGAGCCCTCACGGAGTTCGACCCCGCAGGAGCGAGCACCTACCGAGGCAATCTGGAGACCTACGAAAAATTGCTCGCCGAACTCGATGACTATGCGCGACGCGTATTGGGCAGCATCCCCGAAGATCGCCGAACCCTCATCACGGCCCACGACGCTTTCAACTATCTCGGACGCGCCTACGGAATCGACGTGCGCGGGATCCAGGGGATCAGCACAGAGTCCGAAGCGGGAATTGCCGACGTCAATCAACTAGTCGATCTTCTCGTATCGAAAAACATCGCGGCGGTATTCGTCGAAACATCCGTCTCTGACAAGACCGTCCGCTCTCTCATCGAAGGGGCAGCGGCCCAAAACCACAGCGTCATCATCGGCGGAAACCTGTTTTCCGACGCGATGGGCAAACCAAACACGTACCAGGGAACTTATATCGGAATGATCGACCACAACGTTACGACGATCACAAGAGCACTCGGCGGATCCGCACCAGAACGCGGCATGTCCGACAAGTTATCCCCGGCCAACTAGTACGGGAAGGAATCTCAAAAAATGGGCGTACGACTGTCAAACAGACTCGCACCAACGCGCAGCGAAGGCGATCATGACCCCGCATGCCCGGTCTCTATTCACGACATGACCGTCGCCTATCACCGGAAACCTGTCCTCTGGGACATAGACTACGCAGCCCCAGAAGGGAAACTCATAGGAATCGTTGGCCCCAACGGCGCAGGCAAAAGCACTCTCATCAAGGCGTGCCTCGACCTGCAACCCCGCGCGTCCGGCAGCGTCCGCTTCTACGGCAAACCCTACAAGCAACAGCGAAAGCTCGTTGGGTACGTTCCACAAAGAGAAAGCGTTGATTGGGACTTCCCAGCAAGCGCGCTCGACATTGTCCTCATGGGAACCTATGGCCGCGTCCCGTGGTGTCTTCAGCCGGGCAAGAAAGAAAGAACGCTGGCGCTGGATTGTCTGGAACAAGTCGGGATGGCGGACTTCGCGAAAAGACAAATCGCAAAACTATCCGGTGGACAACAACAGCGCGTCTTCCTCGCGAGAGCGCTAGCCCAAGACGCCAAAATATACTTCATGGACGAGCCCTTCGCAGGTGTGGACGCCGCGACAGAGTCCGCCATCATCGACTTGCTCCGCCAGCTCAAGGAGAAACAAAAGACCGTAATCGTCGTTCATCACGACCTGCAAACAGTCCCAACGTACTTCGATCACGTCGTCCTACTAAACATGCGCATCGTTGCGGCTGGTGCAACCAGCGACGTATTCGACAATGAATCGTTGCAAAAGACCTATGGCGGACGCCTAACCCTACTCGACCAAGCAGCAAACGCCGTCGCCCGCGGCGGAAGAACGTAATGCTCAGCGCCGTTTCCATCACCGATAACGCAATCGCGTGGCCTTCTTCGCAAGAACTATGGCGAGCGCTTTCCCTCGCAGACTACAATACCCGAGTTGTAGTTATTGGGGCAACGCTCCTAGGAGTCGCAGCTGGCATCATCGGAACATTCGCCTACCTGAGAAAAAGAGCCATGCTCGGAGACGCCTTAAGTCACGCGACGCTCCCCGGTATCGCGATCGCCTTTCTCATCTCGGGGGAAAAAAACTTATCCCTACTACTTCTCGGCGCAACAACCACCGGCGTCCTCGGAATCCTCGCCGTTGTCGCCATGCGAAAGATACCCCGAATCAAAGAGGACGCCGCCATCGGAATCGTTCTCAGCGTATTCTTTGGAATCGGCATGGTCCTCTTCAGTTTGATCCAGCAGACCGACACCGGAAACGCGGCAGGGCTTACGAGCTTCATCTACGGGAAGGCAGCCGCGATGATCGCCCGCGACGCGATCTTGATTGGGGTATCCGCCGCGGCTATCTTGATTGGCTGCGCCCTCTTGTACAAGGAATTTCGGCTGATTTGCTTCGACAAGTCCTTCGCCGCCGCACAAGGTTGGCCCGTCGCCGCGATTGATCTCGCCATGATGGCGATGGTCGTCTGCGTAACGGTCGTAGGCTTGCAAGCGGTCGGACTCATCATGATCGTCGCGCTGCTCATCATCCCCGCGGCAGCCGCGAGATTCTGGACAGACAGACTCTCTACCATGACCCTCATCGCAGGAACCTTCGGCGCGATCAGTGGCTACCTCGGTTCAACGATCAGCGCATTGACGCCGAGACTCCCGACCGGCGCAGTCATCGTCATCGTTACGGGGATACTCTTTTTCGCGTCGATGTTCTTTTCGCCCCATCGCGGCGTCCTCGCGAGCGTCATCCGTCAATGGGCTCTCTCACGAAGAATCGCGTTTCAACATCTACTTAGGGCTATGGCGGAGCACGAAGAATCGGGACACACCTCCCCCGCAACTTTCGAAGCGGTATTTGTAAAAAGGAGTTGGACGCGCTCCGCGCTCACCCGCCTCATCCGGCGCGCAACTTCAGGCGGTCTTCTCGATCGCGCGGCCCTCCCGGCGCTACGCCTAACTAGCGCCGGACGCGACAACGCAACGCGCATTCTGAGAAACCACCGCCTCTGGGAGATGTATCTCATCCGCTATGCAGACATCGCCCCATCCCACGTCGACCGTGACGCCGACGAAGTCGAACACGTACTGGCTGGCGACGTCGTGCGCGATCTCGAACAGGCGCTGAACTCAAAGGACGAAATCGCCCCCTCTCCACACCCAACGGAGCAGCCCGTCTAATGCAATGGACATGGGATATCGATGGCTGGATTATTCTCGCGGGAATTCTTAGCGCGTGCTCCTGCGCGCTCCTAGGAAACTACCTCGTCCTTCGCCGCCTCAGCTTAATGGGCGACGCCATCTCGCACGCCGTCCTACCCGGACTCGCGCTCGCGTTTATCATCACACAAAGTCGAGACACAGTCCCCATGTTCCTCGGCGCGGTCATCATCGGCATACTCACCGCACTCCTCACCCAGGTCATCACTCGATACGGAAAAGTAGAACACGGGGCAGCCATGGGCGTCGTTTTCAGCATTCTCTTCGCCGTCGGACTCGTTCTCATCAGAAGAGCAACCGACCACGTAGACCTGGACCCCGCCTGCGTCCTCTACGGGAACATCGTACAAATCCCTCTCGACGCCACCGTCGATGCACTACCCCCAGCCATCGTTAACCTCATCATCGCCCTGATCGCCAACGTCGTGTTCGTCGCGCTTTTCTACAAAGAACTCAAAATCTCCGCCTTCGACCCAATGCTCGCCACAACGCTTGGGATTGGCGCTGGCACGATGCACTATGCGCTCATGGTCATGGTCGCAATCACGACCGTGGCATGTTTCGAGGCCGTGGGCTCAATTCTTGTCATCGCGATGTTGATAGTCCCGCCGGTCGCAGCGCACCTGCTCACCGATCGACTGGGCGTCATGATTATAATAAGTTTGCTCTTGGCGATCGCGTCCGCAGTCGGCGGACACTTGGCCGCGGTTTTCGGCCCCGGTCTATTTGGAATGGACGCCACGGCCGAAACTTCTGCCATGATGGCGGTCGTCGCGGGCGCTCTGTTAGGCATAACGATCCTCGGCTCACCGCAATACGGCGTCATTGCCCGCGCCTGGAACCGGGCGGCGCTCACGATGCAAATCGTTCGTCAAGACATGCTCGGACTGCTTTACCGATGGCGCGAATTACAACCACGCAGCGGACGCGCCATGCTCCGCAGCGACGTCCTTGCCGCAATCAACGGCGGCTGGCTCGCAAAGCGGGCACTGAAGCGCCTCGTCCGCACACGCGAAGTTGTCAGCGTGATAACAAACCAGGGCCCAGCAATCCGCCTGACACCCAACGGACTCGCGAGCGCATCACAGCTCGTCGGATCGCATCGCTTGTGGGAAACTTACCTCGCCAAGCATTTCAACCTGGCGGTAGACCACCTGCACGCGCCGGCAGAACGCATGGAGCATTTTATCTCATCCGAAATGCAAGCAGAATTGCGAGAACAACTCACGGAGGTCCAAACAGACCCCCATGGAAAACCAATTCCCGAACCCGACGAGTTGTGATAGAGCACCTCCCCCGGCTCACTTCCCTAGCTTGCAGGAGCGAGCGGCTCTAGTTCTTCGGGCGGACTAATAATGCTCCCCGTCGATGGACAACGACGAAGATCTTCGTTCGACCAGAAATCCGCCATGATGCGTTTGAGGTCTTCGTGAATGTTCTCCAGCGTAAACTCAGCCTCGTGGACAAGCTCATGCGTATCATCTGAATACCACTGCAGCTTATCGATCATCCCTGGCTGACGAGTGTATTCGACAACCAACCCAACTGTCCCCCGAGGGCGCTGTGGGCTATGCGGAACAAGCGGCGGAAGCAAGAAAACTTCCCCCTCACGAATGATGATGTCTTTGGGCTCCTTGCTTTCTGGGTCGATTACGCCAAGGAGAATGTCCCCTTCGATCTGATAGAAAAACTCGCCCGTTTCGTTGACGTGATAGTCCTTGCGCTTATTCGGACCGCCAACAACCATGACAATAAAGTTCTCATCCTGCCAGATGCACTTATTGCCTACAGGCGGTTTGAGAAGGTGACGATTTTCCTCGACCCACGCTTTGAGATTAACCGGCGTTACCAAGCTCATCATTCGATCCTCCCAGTACCAAGACTCCTCCAGATAGACGCGGGCCGAATCCTAAGTCACCCCACCACCGCTCGCAACCACGCCTCATCGCCCCCCGGGACCCGGACACCTAATCTTCGCCAACAACCCGCTTGAACCCAAGAGACCACGGGACGTTGGAAACTGCATGGCCGTCGCGCTCGGCGTATGGGTAGACGAAGAAGTTGATCGGCCCATCTGATTGCGGAGGATTAAGCGTAAGGTCACGACCAACCGAAAACGCCACTCGGTCACTCGGAAGCGTTCCGAAGTACGCGTCTGGCTTGCCTGACTTGAACGCCTCGCTCGCATCGACCGGAATCCACCCCGTTGCCTTGTCAAATACTTCAGCCCAGCAGTGATACCCGGTGATTCTCCCCTCAGTCTTTTCCGAAGGGACCGGAAAACCAATCGTGAATCGCGACGCGATCCCCTGACTTCGAGAAAGGCCCATCAACAGAGAGTGAAAATCCGTGCAGTTCCCGTACTTCGCACTACACGCGCGAACCGCATCCCCTTTTCCCCAACCCGTTCCTGTTTTGCTATAACGCATGTTCGAAACAACATGATCATAAAACGCACGGATTCGGCGCGACGGATCAGAAATACCCGCCGACACCTTCCGAGAAAGCGCACCAATCACACCGCCCAGAGGGATCTGGCTCGTTGCACCAAGGTACATCGCCGGATCGTCAAACCCCTTCGCAGCAGAATTCAAAACCGGCGGGGTCGCAACCTTCCGCTCGACATACATCTGAACCAAAACGTCCGTCGCCTCCCCCGGAGTGGGCTCAAGATAAAGCATCCGATTCCCGTAATCATCCGTAAGCTCAGCAAACCCGACCGGCGAATCGACATCGTAGCGAACCAACCGCTGATGAGTATTAGTACGAGGAAGCGGAATCCACATACGCAACCGACCCGCCGTCTCACCAAGAAACGATGACCCAACACGATACGTCAATTCATACCGCGCAGTATCTTCCCACGGGTTGAACTCAGCATGCCCAGCACGAGCAGCCTGCTCCCCACCTCCGACCCCAGACACGGCCGCCAACACCGCGACCATTACGCTTTCCAAAATCATAAAACCAGAGTCTCCAGAAACCCCACGACCGATAGTATCTTTCACCGCGCCATATTCGATTACAATCTCGCGAGAGTATACAAAACCGGCCCATAACATCCAACTGCCACCCGGAACCGCGTCAGAACGAGATCCCCAACGACTCTATCGGACCCACACCCCTTCGCGAAACCCAACGTACCATAGTAGACCTTCAAACCAACCCTGCTTGTCAATCGCCACAGAGCAACCGAACGGCTTTCACTGGACGACCGCACTCGAGAATTGCAGTTATCGCTCCCAATAGCCGGTACATACGAAGAGGACTCGCTCGCGCTGACCCGAACGGTCATTAAACATGAATAGCCCAGCAAGAGAAACCAATTCGCAACCTCGCCCAACCCGAACCATTACGGATCTGGTCATGCTCGCCCTATGTACGATCAGCTTGGCCGCCTATCTGGGATTCTCCCTTTCCGTCCGCGCGTTTGCAGACGAACTCATCCGCCTCGCAGGTAAATTCCTCGGATAGACCGATTCCATGCAAGTCATTTCACTACTCGTCATCGCAATCACCGCCCTACTCGCTTGGCGGACTGGAAAGAAATGGTGTAACCGCTGCGCAATCACCGATCCCGTAAGCTCAAGCACCCTTGCTTGCATCATCCCGACCGCTGGGATCATCGCAGCAACCCACACCGCCGCGCTCGTCTCACTCACGACCGGGGTCGCATTCATTTCGACCCCGGCGATCGCCATTCTGTTCATACTCATCACGATGGGAACCAGCACGGCCGTTGATCGACTCGTTTCAAATTCAAGCCATCATACATCGCTCGAAGAAGATAAGACCGGCAAACGACTCTCACCAGGCCGATGGGTATGGACTCTCGCCATCGTTGTCGCGCTCTACACTCTCTTCTTCCTCGACGCAGCCACACGCTATCCAACCGGCGTCGACGGACTTCATTACCATCTACCGTCGGCTGTCGAGTGGATGCGGACCGGGCGAATGGACTTGGCCCTCGGATTACGACTCCAATCTTATCCTGACAATGGAATGATCATCCCCGCCCTCTTGCTCGGAGCAAAACAAGAATCGCTCGCAACAATAGCGCTCCTCCCGTACACCTTCATCGTCGGAGCATCAATTTACTCCCTTGCCCGACAGATCGGTGCATCAAAGCAAGCATCCCTGGTCAGCGCAGGCGTCGCGCTCACTGTTCCGATCGTCCTCTTTCAAAGCTTTTCGAGTTACATTGACGCTTACGCCGCCGCGTCGTGGCTGAGCGCCCTTCTCGCGATCGCGTGGGCCTCGCGCGCGCCGACCCCTCAAGCTCGCTACGGACTAATCATCCTCGCGGGAATCTCCTCTGGCGTCGCCCTCGGTAGCAAGATGACCTACCTCGCCCTTGCGTTCTTTCTCTTACTGGTCGTCGTTCGATTCGAATGGGTTGCGTTTCGATATCTCTCGCTCCGCAGACCTCGCCCTTTCCTCGCCGGGCTACTCTTTGCCCTCGCGTTCGTTCCGTGCTCCGGGTATTGGTTTGTTCGCGGAGCAGTTCAAGCGAAGAACCCCGTCTACCCGTTCTCGGTCAACGTAGCAGGACACGAAGTCCTTCAGGGTTTCGCCGTCGATGATGCCCCTTGCTATCAACAGCGCCCCGCCGGGGAAAAGTTGGATCGCTGGTGGTCCTACCCATGGCACGAAACAAAATATTCCGGAAACGGCTACCCATACAGCGTCAACAACGCCCTGGGCGCACCTTATGCAATGCTCGTCCCGCTCGCCATACTCGGCGTCGCGTCCGGGTTCCTCAGAGAGAAGCGCAAGAGCTGGCGCGACCGGTGGATAGTAACCTACACCGTCCTCGCTCTAGCGGGTGTCGCCTCTTTAGTCACGTTCTTCCGCGAGAACATCCGTTTCGTCTTACCATGCATCCTCGTCGCAACCCCGCTAACAGCCCTCCTCTTAGATCGCCTAGGCAAGTCGTTCCCGCGCGTCCTTCCCGCGCTCGTCACGATCGCATTCGCAACGACGGCAGCTGTCGCCGGGTTCAAACCCGCTCATGCGATCGCCGGACGCATAAAGGACGATGTCTGGACTCGTGCCGACTTCTACGAAATCCCCGCAATGATCGACGACCTCCCACCCGGATCGCGCATACTAAACCTAGCTTCCCCCTACGCGACATACCCGCTTCTGGGAAAAAGACTTGACCTCGAAGTGATCTCACCGAACCACTGGGCTGTATGGACCGACCGCAACACCACCGCCGAAGCGCTCTACCAGCACGACATCCAGTACATCTACTACCGCCCGGTCTACAACAACTCATGGCGAGAAGACCTTCCACTAGAACTGCTCTACGACGACACCCAAGAAATGAACCCCCTCCCCGACCCGCCGCGAAAACTATTCCGAGTCATCCCCAGACAACAACTCGCCACATCCCAAGCACCCTAGACATCGTGCACCATGTGGACGCCGTCAAAGCCATCTCGTACAAGATTCCTATTACGACTTGTCCCTAAAGTTGTATATGATGTTTGCTTTCGTTACAATGTTCTTGGAAGGGAAAGTCTCGCCGATGCGTATCGGACCTTTGATCGTTCTGTTTCTCGCGCTACCAGCCGTCGGGGTGCGCGCCGACGAGCTGATATTCGCGTACGAGTGTGATAGGTTGCCCCACGGTTCTTCCACGGGTATGAACATCGCCCAAGACTGCGACTCTGGGTGTGTATCCTCGATTGAAAACGGAAAACTCGTTCTCCGGTGGGAAGATGATGGAGATTTTTTCAACTTCCGACGTTTCATTGCTCAAAATACCCCTCCCCCCCCGTCACTTTGGATTGATTGGCGTTTTTCATCCAACCAGCCTCTAGACAACAGCGTTGGCGGCGATGGGTCTTTACTTGTGGTCTATGTGAAAGTCGTCGAAGTTCTTAATACTTTTGGCAACGCCGTCCTTTCCCAGTCTGGTAACGTTATTCTTCGCGATCTTCCATTTGAGTACCGAACCTTTCGCTTCGAGAGCAGAGACGGCCAGAACTTCTGCTTCTTCGTTGATGGCGTCGTGTTTGAATGCCGTACGGACACCCATTCCCAACTCGACGTGCACGGTATCGACATGCGGGGAGACCCCCAGTCTTTTCTACCGGCGGTCAACAAGTGGGATTTCATGCGCTACGGAACAATCTCCGACGGCGAGCTAATCATCGCCTCCGATCCCCCCGCCGGGGAGGTTGACACGAGCGACCATCCGAGCTTCGATCGTTTCACCATCACCTTCGATCAACCGGGATACATCCTCGTCGATCAAGTGTCGGTCTCTGTCACCGGCGGAATCGCACCGGTTGTAACCAAAACGCGC
>JAJDDZ010000228.1 GCA_029260025.1 Phycisphaerae bacterium
ATCGCCGGTCATGGCTCCGCTGGATGCGCCGCGCGGGATGTAGAAATCGCCGTGGGCGTTGCGTTCTTCCGGAATTACAAACCCAAACCCGCGCAGGTTCGCTCTATAGTGACCAATCAGGCGAGGTTTTGGAGGTGGAAGGAGCACGACCCCTCGTGCCCCCAAGACAACACGCCCATCCTGGCGAAGGGTCTTGCACGCTTCGAGAAAGTCGCCTTGATCGTTTCCATCGATTTCAAGCGCGGTAGCCATCTCTTCGAGCGGCAAGGGGACATACCCCTTGGCGCCGACAAAACGAAGGATACGCTCGGCAAAGACGCTGCTTGGCATATAATGCTCCGGACTAGCGACTTATTTGGAATCGCGGTGATCGCCAACGCGAGCAATAGGACCAGCGCAGACATAAGAACCCTTGAAGTGAGAACCACATGGAAGACATCCTAGAACTCGCGTCGAAACTTGGCAAACGGATCGCCAGCGACGAACGGGCCGAGGCGTTCATGAAAGCGCGTCAGACGCTTGAAGCGGACCTCGAAGCACGGCAGCTGCTTGCGGACTACGAGGAGGCGCAACAGAAACTCGCCGAGCTGGAAGCGACCGGCAAGCCCCTTGAACCCGAAGACAAACGCAAAATTGCAGATCTGCATACCAAGGTCATTGGTAGCGACGTCCTGAAGGCGTTGCTCAAGACGCAGACGGATTTCATTCAGATGATGACCCTCGTTTCGCAGAAGATCGAATCCGAAGCAATGGGCATGACTTCGTAGCCTTTCCCGGCGGATCGTTGTGAGGCTTTTACAGTACCCTGATAAAAAGGTTGGCGCAATTTCCGCGCGAACATCTGGCTACTCCGAGCCCAACTGCAGACCGAACAACCCTCAACTACTGCGTATGTAGTGTTTGACGAATCCCATCAAGCTATCCCGCGCACAAAAAACTCGCCTCAAGAAAAATCTGCGCCATCGACGATAGATAAATCACTTGTTACCCAATCTGCCTAGTTTCTCCATTTGACGCAAAGTTAAATCGGCAGGAATGTCGGATGGGACGGTGAAATCAAAACCGAGTTGGAGACTCGGCGAGTTATTTGGTAAAGAGCGGATCGCTCCAGGACCGGGCAGGAGGCCCTTCATGTGTCGTAAGGCCTCCTGGTATGGTTCAGCGTTTTTTGAAGGAGTGATCGTGATGGCTAATCCAACAATCGTAGATGAGTTCATGGCCCCCCTACTCGCGGGGAATCGCACTGCTTGCCGAGACTTCGTATTTGGTAAACTTGAACAGTTTCAAAACCCAGTGGACGCCTATACCGAGCTTTTGTGGCCTTCAATGGAGAAAATCGAAAAGCTGTACAAGGGTGACCGGATCAACACGGCCACCGAGCACATGGCCACCCGTATTCACCGGGTAATCGCTGATCAGTTGCAAGTGAAACTGCACCAGGCACCCTCTAACGGCAAGAAGATCGTCATCACGTGCGCTGAGGCGGAGCCAGAGGAGCTGGGAGCACAAATGTGCTCGGACCTCTTCGAGTCGAACGGATGGGAGGTCTTCTTCGTGGGAGGCGGCGTGCCCAACGATGAGATTCTGACTCTGATCGGCCAGATCCGCCCCGACATTCTTCTGATCTTCGGAACCCAGCCAGCTGGTGTGCCCAGCGTTCGTCGACTGAACGATATGATCCGGGAAATCGGGGTCAACCCTACAATGAATATCATGGTTGCCGGAGGTGTGTTTAACCGTGCTGAGGGGCTTTGGAAGGAAGTAAACGCGGATATCATCGCGAAAAACATGGTTCAGGCGCTCCCTTTGGCGACTGCGGCAGAGCCGAAAGATCCTAGCACGATCGTGAAACCGACGACTAAGAAGCGCCGCCGACGTCGCCGAATGACGCCTCTGGCGATTGCTGAAGGTTCTTAGTTTTCACAAGAGCGACGGGTCTTTGAGCACCTTGGTGATGATTTGTGTGTGAAATGTAGACTCGTCCGCGCGTTCCTTGGCACACGTTCGGGCGACTCTTTTTCGTCGGTCGGCTCTTGGCATCGGACGCCATGACGGTTGATTTTTCGTCGAGTCGTTGCCCTTCTTTCTTTGGCGAATCGGGTGATAGGATTGATCACCTCGCTGCGTGTACTTGAGTCCGAAGTTTGCGGAACAAAGATTTTTGCGGCGCTATTGCTGAAAGTGCAAACCTGCCGATGTCCATTTTGTAAGTAAAATTAAGGGAAAAAGCGCTTGCTTGCGGGAGTGAAGTTGATTAGATTCCGACGAAGCGGGCCTAGGAATGGCAGCGCGACGTCACAAAACTCGAAAGGAACTTGACCATGGCTAAGAAGAAAAAAGCAGCAAAGAAAACTAAGAAGGCAACAAAGAGCGCAAGCACAAAGGGATTGGTGAAGGGAAAGTCTCGATCCAAGTCTGACATCTTCGGCGCACTGGCTGAAGCTAACGAGCTGACACGCAAGCAGATTTCGTGCGTGTTTGAACAGCTCTCCGGTCTGATCGAAAGCGACATTGGCAAGCGTGGGCCGGGCGTCTTTACCGTTCCTGGTCTTATGAAGATCAAGGTCGTTCGTAAGCCTGCAACTAAAGCTCGCAAAGGCATCAACCCGTTTACTGGTGAAGAGATGATGTTCAAAGCGAAGCCAGCTCGCAACGTCGTCAAAGTTCAAGCACTCAAGGGACTTAAAGAAATGGTCTAGTGCTACTTTGCTACGCTTTGTCGTAGCGAACAATGACAAAATCGAAAGCGGCGATGAGGACACTTGTTCTTGTCGCCGCTTTTTTTGTTTGCGAGTCACGTACGAGTTCGCGATCACGTCTTCTCTTCCTTGGGGGTATCGATGTTGCGGTTGCGTTGCTTGCGTACCGCTTCGCGCAAGAGAAACTCGATCTGCGCGTTGACGCTTCGCAGTTCGTCCTTGGACCAGCGCTCGAGCTCTGCATGAAGCTCTCGTGGGAGGCGGACTAAGAATGACTTTCGCTCTGCCATCGATATCACAAATCGTGACGGCCGCTCGCCCAACCGCAGCGCGGCGGGCGAACGACCTATGCTTACGTAAACCTTTATTTATAGTGTTTTTCTGACATCATCGCCTTGGTGGCTGCTAGCTATAGAGCGTGCCCGTGTTCACGACGGGTTGCGGCGCTTTGTCGCCGCAGAGTACGACGAGCAGGTTGCTGACCATCGAGGCCTTTCGCTCTTCGTCTAACTGGATGATGTTCTTCCTGCTGAGTTGCTCCAGTGCCATCTCGACCATTCCGACGGCGCCGTCAACGATGCGCGTACGTGCCGCGACGATTGCTTCTGCTTGTTGGCGCTGAAGCATTGCTCCGGCGATCTCGGGCGCGTAGGCTAGATGACTAATCCTAGCCTCGCCGACGTGCACGCCTGCTTTGTCGAACCGCTCTGTTAACTCTTTTTCAAGCTTTTCAGATACATCGTCCATGCTCCCACGGAGCGAAAGCTCGTCATCGAGTGTCGTATCATAGGGGTATGCGCTGGCGAGATGACGAAGCGCCGACTCACTTTGAATGGCTACGTAGTCGTCATAGTCTTCAACATCGAAGACTGCTTTGGCCGTGTCGGTTACGCGCCATACGACGACGACGGCGATCTCGATCGGATTACCTCGCAGATCATTGACCTTGATTGTGTTTCCGTTGAGATTGTGGGCACGTAATGATACTTTGTGCTTGGTCAGTAGCGGATTGGCCCACCAGAAACCGCTTGATTTTACGGTTCCTTTGTACTTACCGAACAGGATCAAGACGTTGGCGACGTTTGGTTGCAGCGTGAAGAATCCGAAGAAGCAAATGAAGCAAAGAATCGCGAGGAGGCCTTCGAGGACGATCATCCCGATTGTGCCCAAGGGTGGTGGACCCTTGTCAATCTGACCAACAATCGTGGAGATTAAGAGGTATCCGATTCCGAGTTCAATCGCCACTAGTACTGGGAGCATGACCCACCCGCTGACCACTTCTATCTTTTTTTCCGTGTTTTGCATAGCAAGTCCTTTCATATCTAAAACATATCAAAAGTATATCATACACGGAGATAATCCGCAAGTTTTTGAAGCTGTTTTGTACAATTCCGGACATGCGTTGGGGCAGTGTGGCGTTGACCGTGCTTTTGGGGGTCGCTGGGCCGGTTATTGGCGGTAGGATCGGTGCTAATTGGGAGATGGACATGGGCGGCGTGATGATTCGAGAGGCTTCTGGGGCAGATGCGGATGCGATTCGGGGGATTTATGCGCCTATTGTCGAGGGTACCTGTACGTCTTTTGATCTCTTGCCCCCGAGCGTTGAGGAGATGGCCGGTCGGATCGAAACGACGATGCTGCGGTATCCTTGGCTTGTCTGCGAGGAGGATGGCGTTGTGGGGTATGCTTATGGTACGCGGTTTCGTGGCCGAGCTGCTTACGACTGGGTTTGCGAGGTTTCGGTCTATGTGAGTTCTGAGACCAGAGGACGCGGGATCGGTTGTGGGTTGTACACTTCCCTTTTGGGATGTCTCGACGTTCTTGGGTACCATATGGCGTATGCGGGTATTACCCTTCCTAACAACGCGAGCGTGGCGTTGCATGAGTCGATGGGATTCGATGCGGTGGGCGTTTTTTCTCATGCGGGATTCAAGCATGGGCGCTGGTGCGATGTTGGGTGGTGGGAGCGGGTCTTGCGGAAGAACGCTGACACTAATCGGTCTCCACTGCGACCTTCCGAAGTGACGGATCGTACAGCATGGGGTGAGGCTGTCGCACTTGGAATTTCGTTGATTGGCGGGTAGTCGCTGGATCTTGAGTATTTCAGCGATCGAGCGATGGACAAAGTTTTCTGAACTGGTTGTTGTGTTCGCGTCGAAAGACAGGTACCTATTTATTGGTTGGCAGTCTTGGGAAGCGCGTATCGCTCCTATGTTTTTGCGTCGCGCCACCCAAAAGGATTTGAAGTTGGCCCTGTGAAACCGGAACTCAGGCAGCGGTTGCGGAAGTTGATGGCTGGCGTCTCGTCGGAAGAGCTCGACACGCGTTCTCTGCGTGCGGCCCATCGTCTCTTCCAAGAGCCGGATTACGTCAAGGCTGAGATCGTGATGGTTTTTCTGTCTATGGAGACAGAGATTGACACGACTGCGATTGCTCTGCGCTGTTGGCAGGACTCCAAGCGTGTTCTTGCTCCGAAAGTAAGCTGGAACCAACGGCGGATGCTTCCTTTGGAGATTCGGTCGCTGACGGATGATGTTGTCTCTTCTAGTATGGGGATTCGTGAGCCACTCTCGGGGATTCCGTTTCCTGTTGATATGATTGATCTTTTGATCGTTCCTGGACTCGGGTTTGACGAGTACGGGAACCGCCTCGGTCGTGGGCGCGGTTTCTACGATCGATTTCTTGCCCATCCTGAATTCCGTGGTGTTACCTGCGGGGTTTGTCTCGAATCTCAAATCACACCGCGTCTTCCGGTTGGTCCGCTTGATCGTTCTGTGGATATGGTCGTGACAGATGCTTGTGTTCGACGGTTTTCGAAATAGCGGTCACGACATCGAAGAATCGAAACGTCCAAGTCTGTCACACCGCCTGCGGGGGTGTCCTTTGCACGATCCTCCTCCAGTTTTCTAGAGTTGATGGCTTTCAAAATGGGTTGAGATGGGTTCGTTTTGCTGAGAATCGTCGATTGGGGTCCGTGGGGTGGGCAAATGGGTTCGTTTTGTTTTTTTGTTTTCTTTTCTTCTATCTCTTTCCTGTTGCTCCCTTTGGCTTTGGTTTTTCGCGTCTCACCCTTAATAACTTGACGGGTGATCGGTTAAGGATTTTTCTTAAGCGATCAGCGCTTTAGGGGGGAGGAATGAGGAATAGCGACGGGCGAATCATTAATGATGAAGGATGGACTGGGTTCATTGGGTCACGTTGGGTCGTTTGGGCGTTATTGGGGAAGCAGGTTGACCTTCCGACTTGGGGCGGAAGAACGACCGTGCCCTACGGTGTGGAGTTAAGGATGGCATCCGGCGCGATTGCGCTTCGCGATGGCGTTATCTTCGCCGTCTAGCTCCCTTACGGTCGCTGCTCTGATTTGGTGGTCCGCAGAGCGGAGCCGACGATTGAGGGGAGGCAGGTGAACCTTTCGCCTTGGGGCGAAAGAACCACCGTGCCCACGTCGATTCATCACGCACACCTGAACCGAATCCTGGTGGTAGTCCAATCCGACAAAAACTTTACAATCGTGCATGTCCGTTGCTCCTTTGTGTTAGCTGGGCTAATCTTACGATGACGCTCGTAATCTAACCCGGGAGCAACGGGCTTTCATCCCCATCTGATGGCGGTGGTGGGCGAGCCGCCTGTGGAACCCGTTGCGGTTGGGGGCGCTTCTGCCTCCTTGAGACATGGTCACGCTGACGTGAGCCATGCCGCGGATCACGGGCGGGTGCTTTTCTGCCGCATCAGGACGTGGCCACGCCAGCGTGGGCCATGCCACCCCCCTTCCTTCCTGTTGTTTCCGGTTTGGCTCCGGTTTGGCTGCCGGGTTCTTCCGCTTTCATTGTCGGGGGATCGTCTTGGCTGAGGAAACCCCGACTTCGTTGTTGCTAGTTTAGCGGGTTGGGGATTGGGATCCAAATTGACTTTCTTCGGGGGAGATTGTGAGGGAAAACTGGTTCTTGATGGCGAGGTGGGTTTTTTTTGCGGTGCTCGCGACGTTTCTTTCCCGGTGCTCTTGAAGGCTGGCTTCGCTTCGTTGCTCTTGAGAGCTGACTTCATGGGAATTTTGTAGACCGAGCTTGACTCGATGCGAGCTATTCTGGTAAATTGGGCTAGATAGAAAGATTTCCTCGGACTCAGTTGAGTTTGGAACTGGGCGGGGAGTTTGTGCGCCTAGATCGGTGGTTTGGTGGACTGGAACGAGGAGAGAGAGAATGTTTGTGGCACGACCTGTTAGGCGATTGACGTCAGTCTTTTGCGGCATGATTGTGGGAACCATGACTGTGGTCATGGGATCAGGCGCTTTTGCGGAAGAGTGTTCCAATCAGTTCGCGATTGATTCCTGCGTTGGGATTTGCAGCGCGGCGGAAGGTACTTGCCAAGGGGTCTGCGGGGCTGCTCAGACAACTTGCGAGGGGGGTTGCACTGCGACTTCGGCTGCTTGTAGCGGACTATGTGGTGCTGCAATCGGAACTTGCAAGGCGGGTTGCTCGACTGGTTGTGGGGTATCCTGCACGTTTGAATGCTGCGCCGGCGCTTGCACGGGGTCGGACGCTTGCCAAGACTGCTTTAACCCTTGCAAGAGTTCGTGCGATAATGGATGCGAGGCAGATTGCTCTGGATGCGTGCTGGATTGCAAGAACGGTTGCGCGACTGATTGCAGTGGATGTGTTTTGAATTGCGAGAGCGGATGCCAGGATTTGTGCATTCCTTTTAAGCAGATCGGTGAGGGTTGTATCCCTGCGATCGAGCCTTGCGATGACGGTCTGATTTGCCAGCTGCTACCCTCTAACCCTGGCGACGAAGCCTGGGTTTGCATTCCTAGCGATTCTGATGGATTCGTTGATGACGCTGTTTGCCGTCAACACTACAACGCGGACGTTCACCAGACTGCGATTGACTCTGGGGGTTCATTGAACTTTGGATATGGTTCTGCGGCCGCTGCGGCTGCGGGCGTTGTGTTTGAGGCGGGGGTTGTGTACGGGCAGGAGTGCTATGGGTGCTACTTTTCGGAATGCGTTGGTCTGGTGACGAATGTTGGGGTCTCAGCTTTCGGTACTGTTGGGGCTTATCGTTCGCTGTCCGACTTTGGCGGGCGGGCGGCGATGGTTGTGGAAACTGCTGGAATCAGTGTCGTCGCGTTTTCGACCGCTCAAGCATTCAATTTTGAATCTCCACCGGAGTTTATTGGGACTGCTTCTGCGATTTCGATTGGCGTGAGTTTGATTCCGATTGACGTGGCGGTCTACGAATGTACTACTGTTGTTGATACGGCTTATTGCCTAGATCCGGAGAGCGGAGCACTTGTCGAAGTGACGAATAGTCCACCGCAGGCGCTTTGCTTTGGGCAGACTGTTTGTGCTGACGGGGTTTCTTGTGTTGCCAGTGTGACTGTTGGCGATGATTCTAGCGATCCGGATGGTGATGATGTTACGATCACTGAGACGCCTAGCGGGCCATTTGGGATTGGGACTACGACGGTGACTGCTACGGTTACTGACCCGGCTGGATTGTCTGATAGCTGTACGGCAGATGTTGTTGTTGAGGATTGTACGCCTCCGGCGATTTCTTGCCCGTTGACTACGGTGGCCGAGTGTGAGAGCGCTAGTCAGGCGTTTGTTGATCCGGGTGACGCGGTGACTTCTGACTGTACGGCGGTGACGGTGACGAACCCAGGGGCGTCGAGCTATCCGCTTGGTTCGACGACAGTTGGTTACACGGCGGTGGATGCGGCTGGGAATTCGTCGAGTTGTAATACGACGGTGACGGTCAGGGATACGCTGGCTCCTGCGATTACCTGTCCGGCGAGCGTTGTGCTTGAGTGCCCGGCTGACACTAGTGTTGGGGCGACCGGTATGGCTACCGCTACGGATGCGTGCAACGCGCCAGCTATTGCTTCGAGTGACGTATCGGTTCCGGGTTGCGGGCATACTGAAACAATTACGCGGACTTGGACGGCGACTGACGCTAGTGGGAACTCTAGCAGTTGTGTGCAGATAATCGAAGTTGTTGATACGACGCCGCCGGCGATTACTTGTGTTGATCCTGTGACGCTTGATCGTGGTGATCGGGTTTGCAACGAAGACGTGGCGAGGTGGCTTGAGAGTACAACGGCGACTGACGCTTGCAGCGATGGGGTTTCGATTGGTGAGGACTCTGCTGATAACGGTTTTGGGTGTGGTTTTCCATTCGATAGCGCTACGAGTGTAACATGGGTCGCGACGGATGCTTGTGGGCTTACTTCGGAATGTTCATCCACGATTTCGATTCTTCCTGCTCATCGAATCTCGACTACGAAGAAGGGTAGCCTTCTTATGTTCTCGAACGTGGAGCTTAAATGGGACGGTGCGGGAAACTTGATTCAGGATACGGTGCTTGAGATTTCTAACGATTTTGAAGATGCGGTTTTTGTTCAATTCTATTTTGTGAACGGCGATGATCCTCTTGATGCGGTCTTTGCGGGTAATCCGCCGCAGATGGTGGTTGAGGATGAGCCGGGTTGGAACAACGTGGACTGCCAGACGCTGTTGACCGCGAATCAACCGATGTACATGTCGATGTCCTCGGGATCTCCGCTTGGATGTCAGCCTTTTGGGATTCTCGATCCGGGGACTCGTCCGGGGCGCCCTGATGTTGAGGGGCCTGCTGGGCAGCGGGTTCTTCGTGGGTATGTTTATGCTTGGGCGGTTGATAGCGCGGGCGAAGAGATTCGTTGGAACCACTTGAGCGGTAGTGGGACGATTGTGAACTACGGTGATGCGTCTGCCTGGGAATACGAAGCTTACACATCGCAGACGACCTGTTTGGATCATGGTGATCGTCCTTTGGATTGCATCGAATTCGATAACAACGGTACATGCTGTGACGCGATTGTTAAGCCGGGGCGACTGGAACTTGATGGGTTTCAATACGACATTGCGTTCGACCAGCTCTTGATGAGCTTTGTCGCTTCGGGTTCGGACGCTCTGTCGGGATCGGATTTTTCTGTTCAGGTTGATACGGATTTGACGCTATATCCGATCGGTCAGGATCTTCGGGTAAACTCGGAGGGTCCTGTGACCACAAGTGCGAAGTTCGATATCTGGAACATGAGTGAGAATCGATTCTCTGGGACTACGCGATGTATTACTTGCTGGGATCAGACGCTTTTGAGTGACTATGACGCTCCGAATCATTTTCTGGTTTTAAACCTTCAATCTGACAAAGGTAAGGCTCGCATTGACGGGATCGCTGGGACGAATGATTGTGGGCGACGTAGCCAGTCGGCGGCGATACTCGGGGTGACGAATAAACTTCTGTCGTTTAGCGGGGTCGCTTTGAACCGAGCTGCGAGCGGTCGGACGCTTGTTGGGCAAGGAACGCAGTCGGCGACAATCCGGAATGACATCATCAAACCACCGGGTGAGCTTGTGGGGATTGCTGGTGAGGTTGATGCCCAGCGCGTTGATTTGGGATTGAGCTCTTCCGTTACGACTCGCAAGGTTGCTCGTCCGCGTGAGGCTGGGCGATAGGGCGGAAACGTCCAAGTGTCGAAAAATCGAACCGTTCAAATGGGCTGCTCGTTGACGATCGGGTGCTCGGTCGGATCTTGCTTGGAGAACCTTCTGGTGCTAGATGATGCTTCGCATTGAAACCAGGACGAGATTGGGGCGTATCTGTCAAATATGGGGGTTTCTGGCGGAGGCCGGGTGGTGAGGTTGTCACGGGTCGGGGGTCGTCGTATCCTGTTAAATGATGACGACTCGAAGCAAAATGACGATCGGGACGCTGCGGGCGCGGAAGCGGGAAGGTCAGAAGATCTCGATGCTGACGTGCTACGATTTTTCGACCGCGAAACTGATGGAAGAAGCGGGAATCGATTCGCTGCTTGTCGGTGATACTTACGCTGAAGTTTGCCTTGGTCATTCGACTACCCTGCCGGCGAAACTCGACCATATGGTTACGATTACCGAAGCTGTGCGTCGAGGTGCGCCTTCTGCTTATCTAGTCGGTGACATGCCTTACCTGAGTTATCAGATTTGTTCGGAGGAAGCGATTCGCAACGCGGGCGAGTTCATGTCGCGGGCAGGTTGCGACTGTGTGAAGATCGAAGTCGATCGTCGATTGGTGAAAACTGTTGAGGCGATGTCGGCGGCAACGATTCCGGTGATGGCGCACCTTGGACTACGTCCGCAATCGATACAAAGTGTTGGCGGATATAAAGTACAGGGCAAGACGGCAGTTGATGCGATCGGTTTGATCGAGGATGCCAAGATGATGGAGGGTGCGGGGGCGATAGCACTACTGCTAGAGGCTGTGCCTACTGAGGTGGCGCAGATCATCACTGAGTCTACGTCGCTTCCGGTGATCGGGATCGTGTCGGGGCCTCATGTTGACGGGCAGGTTCTGGTCATGCACGACATGCTGGGGTATGGTGGCGGTCACCCACCGAAGTCGGTGAAGCAGTACGCTGAGCTTTACGGTCAACTTGTCGGGGCGTTTCGCTCTTATGCTGCCGAGGTTCGTTCAGAGGCGTTTCCAGCGGCGGAAAACAGCATTGCGATGGATACTACTGAGGTTGCAGAACTCCGGCGTATTCTTTCTGCTCGTGGTAGCGACACTACTTGTGCTTATCCGTCAAGTTCTCCTGGTGTTTAAAAAAACACTTTTTGGGCGAGCGAAACCGTCTTGACATTGCAGGTTACGTCGGTACTTTTGATTTTTTGTTGAGTGGGAAGGCGCGACATGCTCGTTCGGATGAGTCTTGCACGAATTGTTATCGTCGATTCTGAAGAAGAGAAGATGTCAATGATCGTTCTGCGTGAATCAGACGGGGAACGCGCTTTTCCTATTTTGATCGGTGTGCATGAGGCCTATGCGATCGATCGTCGAACGAAGGGCATTGCCGTGCAGCGTCCGCTGACGCATGACCTGATTGAGCGGATGATTGATGAAGTCGATTGTCAGCTTGAACAGATTGTGATCAGCGAGCTGCGCGATTCAACATTTTACGCTAAGCTCGTGCTTCGTCGTAACGGCGAGCTTCTGGAGATTGACTCTAGACCGTCCGACGCGATTGCTGTGGGTGCGGGAACGGCTGTGCCGATTTTCGTCGACGAGTCCGTTCTTGATGAAGTCTGTCCGTCGTAGTTTTTTCTGCGACTGGCCTTGAAACGAATTACCGGCGAATGACGCTAAAGCAAGATACAACTACCAAACGTCGGACGTCGACGGGATTGCCGACAGGTAAATCTCGGGCTTCTGCGAAACCCGCCGCTCGCCGGGGCGAGTCTTCGTTGATCGAAAACGTTTCCAAGCATCTGTCTGGTAGCGGTGCGAAGTTTGCTTCGGTTGCTCCGGGTCGATTGGATGTGATGGGATCGCTCGCCGATTATACTGGGGCGCTCGTTCTTGGGGTTCCGCTTGAGCGACATGCGTGCGTTGCGATGCAGCGCCGGACGGACGGGATTGTCTCGGTCGCTTGTTCGGCGGGTTCTTCGAAGAATGGGGATAGGCCGGTCGAAATCCCGGTTGAGAAATTGTTCCCTGCTTCTGGCACTGTTTTGGATGCTGCGTCTTGTTTGAAACTCTTGGGGAAGAAGAGTTCGACCGACGCTGTTTGCTGTGTTGGAGCTTTGGTCGAGGGCCTTCGGGCGGGCTTGCTTCCTGCTTTCTCTGGGGGACTCTCGATTGCGGTTGATACGACGCTTGCTGAACTACCGGGGACTGGGCGACATGGGGCTGTGTGTGCTGCTACGCTTGCGGCTGCCTCTGGCGTTTTGGATGTGACGATTGACGCGATTGGTGCCTGCCTTGCCTGCGGTGAGGTCGAGAATCGCTGGTTTGGTCGTGCGGTGGGGATTTCTGGAGCTGCTTGTTCTCTTTCTGGGCAGGCAGAATTGATTAACGAAGTTCGCTGCGATCCTTGCACTCTTTCTGGGACAGTTGCGTTGCCTGATGGGGTTTCTCTTGTTGGTATTCATTGCGGGACGATGCGCGATGATGCGTGGGAGAAATTTGCGCAGGTTCGTACTGCGACGTTCATGGGGCGGGGTGTTGTTGATCGTATTGTGAAGCACGAGCGCCTGGATCAGATTCGGTGGGATGGGTATCTGTCTCGCATTTCGATCAATGACTATGTCGAGCGTTTCCGTGATCGTCTTCCGACGAAGATCAAGGGTAGCGATTTTCTTGATCGTCTTGGCGATCCGGGTGATGCGCTTACTGCGGTCGATCCGAAATTAGCCTATAAGGTTCGGTCTCGGACTGAACATCATATCTACGAGCACGCGCGTTCTTGTCAGTTTGTTGAGTGTATGAACCTGGCGGCGCGGTCGACCGATGATCGGGCGCTGATCGAAGCTGGGGAGTTGATGTACGCATCGCACTGGAGCTATGGTCAGCGGTGTGGACTCGGGAGCGTTGCTACTGATTCGCTGCTTAACTGTTTCCGGGCGCAAGGGACTGATTCTGACGTTTTTGGTGCGAAGGCGACTGCTCAGGGATGCGGCGGGGTTGTTCTTGTTCTGACGAAGAACACGGAACGGGCGAACACTGCTTTTCAACGGGCGATTGATGCTTACGGTGAGAAGAGCGGTGAGACCGCGACTGTGCTTCGGGGTAGCTGTTGTGGTTCGCTTGTTGGCGGGACTGTGGCTGTCTAGGTCGGCTGGCGGACAGGAACCGACAGTTTATTCACTTCTATTGACTGGTGGGGGAAAGATTCCGACGAATCGGGTGTGGTGGTCGTTTATGCGCTTTTTGTGAGGATAGGGTGTGCCTTCGGAAGGATGCCTGGATCTGGGACGGCATGGCGGCGCTTCGCTTGACTATGGCACCCCTATTTGAGGGCACCCTTGCCTAGGTGCCACCGGATGGATGGTTGTGCGACTTTTGCACCGGTTACAAACCGGTGCCACGCTGGATGATGCCGGCACCATAACATGATAAACGGGTGCTACGGTGGGTGGGGCTGAGTTGATGTGGTTGATTTGGATTTTTTGTTTGTCTGGGTCGGGGTTGGTGGATAGTATAGGAGTCAGTGAGCCCGCCCTTTTTGCAGTGGAGATTTCCGCGTGACGCAATTGGAAAAGCACGTTCAGACCGCCTGCCGTCGTCTTTGGGTTAACCGCTGGTTTCATGCCGCTGCAACGTGTCTTGCTGTTGGTTTTTCGGCGTTTGGGGTTCTTGTCCTCGTTGAGCGACTTTTTGCGTTTGGGGTTC
Source organism: Phycisphaerae bacterium (assembly GCA_029260025.1). GTDB lineage: Bacteria > Planctomycetota > Phycisphaerae > UBA1845 > UBA1845 > JAJRUK01. Next base: position 13,887 of record JAJDDZ010000228.1, read on the forward strand.
CGGTCTGGACGGTTGGGGGCGTGCTGTTTGGGGCTTCGGCGATTGCGTCTTTTTTTTGGGCGCATGCGACGAGACCTACGGCGGACTTTGCGGCTGCGGAAGTTGATCGGGCGGCTGGTCTTCGTGAGCGACTGAGTAGCGGTCTTTATTGTCAATCGAGCGACGATCCTTTTGCGCAAGCTGTTGTGCAGGACGCTGACCGTGTGGCGAAGTCGATTCGGGTTCAGGAGCACATTCGATTTGTTGCCCCGCGATCTCTTTCGTGGACTTTGGGTTCAATGGTGGTTGCGTCGCTTGCTTTCTTGGTAACGCCAGGTCTTTTGCAATCTACGGAGGCGGAGGCGTCTGAGGAGAGCAGGATTTCTTCGAACGAGGCGCATGTTGCGATCAAAAAGCAACTTGATCCACTGAAGAAATTTGCGGACATCACGCCGGAGATAGAGGACTTCGCTAAGGATCTTGAGAAACTTCAGCAAAACGCGGGCGGGAAACTTCACCGTGCTGAGGATATTCGTCATGAGGCGATTAAGAAAATCGATCGGCTGGAAGATACGCTGAAAGAAAAGCGCGAGAGCGAGACATACAAGGCGGTTCCCGAGCTTAAGAAAATGCTTCGGGGGATGAAGATCCCGGAGCCAACAGATCCGACGGTATCGAAAATTACGCAATCGCTGGCGAAGGGCGACTTCAAGACTGCGAAGGAAGAAGTTGAGAAGCTTAAGGAACAACTGGCGACGTTGAAATCGGAAGACGACAAAGCGTTTGCTAAGAAGGTGAGTAAGCAACTGGAAGACCTAGCGAAGAAGCTGGAGGAGGTTGCGAAGGATGACAAACTGCAGCAGAAACTTGAGCAGGCTGGGATTACGAAAGAAGACGCCAAGCGGATGCTTGAAAAACTGACGAAGAAAGATCTCGATCAGGTGCAGAAGCAACTTGAGAAGAAGGGGATGAGTCAGAAGCAGATTAATCAGACCAAAAAGCAGATGCAGCAGAAGCAGCAGGCGAAGAGTATGGCGCAGAAGATGGCGCAGGGGATGAAGAAAGCTTCTGCGGGTGCGCGGGACGGCAAGACTGGTCAGTCGATGGCTGGTTTGAAGATGGCGGGTGAGCAACTTAGCGATCTTGAGAAACTCGAACAAGAGATGAATGAGCTTGAGTCGGCGATGGCTGGTCTTAAAGAGGCGAAGAATAATATCGATAAGCCGTGCCCTACGTGAAAGGGCCAAGGAAAGAACGGGGCTGGTCAGTCCTGCGGAAAGTGCCAGGGAAGCGGCGGAACGGGTGGGAAAGGGAAAGGTCGGGGTGGTCTTGCTCCTGAAGAACAGACGGCTGTCGATTTTAAGACTGAGCGTACGAAAGTGAAGACAACGAAGGGCGCGATCATCGGTCAGTTTTTGATTGATGGGGAGCAAGTTCGTGGGGATGCGCCCTCTACACTTAGCGAGACGGTCACGGCGAGTGAGCGCGATGCGAGCGATCTGATCCATCGGGATCGGATACCGCGACAGTACCACAAAGCCATCAAGGGCTATTTTTCAAACCTCAAAGAGTCAACTGGGACGTCGAAGAAAAGCGCTGGCGGTGATGAGAGGCCAGCCAGCGGCGCTGCGTCTGACGAAAAGTAACACCCGAAACTATTCCACCTACCGGAGCGAAAACATCACGATGTCATCGGCGGGGAAACTCACCATAATGCTTGGCGTTATCGGACTGGTTTGCGGATGTGAGCCGCCGGCGCTGACGGAGAATGGTGTTGTTGGTGTTTTTGGTAGCGTGGGACTCGGTCCGGGTGCGTTTAGCTATCCGCGTGCGATCGCTGCTGAGCGCGACGGGTCAGTTTTTGTGATTGATAAGAACGGGCGGGTCCAACGATTCGACAGGGACGGGAGATTTGAACATTACTGGCGGATGCCGGAGACGGACAAAGGTAAGCCGGTTGGGATTTCGATTCATCCTGACGGTCGGATCTTTGTGGCTGACACGCATTATCATCGGGTGATGATTTTCGATCGGGAGGGGACAACGCTTGGCACTTTCGGGCGGCATGGGCGCGGGGATGGTGAGTTTATTCTTCCTACTGATGTTGCGTTTGATGCGAAGGGGTTTATCTACGTCAGTGAATATGGGGGGAATGATCGGATCTCTAAGTGGTCGTCGGATTTCTCATTTGTGTCGGTGATTGCTGACAGCGAAATTGATGGGGCGCGGATAAATCGACCTTCTGCGATTGCGATAGATGCTGAGCAGACGCTTTGGGTGGCTGACGCTTGTAATCACAGGGTGCTTCGATTAACGCTTGATGGGAAGCACCTTTTGACGATCGGGAAGTTTGGGGACGGGGAAAGCGAGATGCGATACCCTTATGACCTTTCGATATCTGACGAGCAAACTGTGATGGTTTGCGAATATGAGGGGAATCGACTGCAATGGTTTGATACGGCGGGTCGGAACGTGGCTACCTGGGGTCGGAGCGGTCGCGGACTTGGTGAACTTTCTGGACCTTGGGGGGCGAGCTATGGTCCGGATGGATTGGTTTATGTTGTCGATGCGATGAATAGTCGGATTCAGATTGTGAAGCGTTAGAAGCGCGAACGGAACGACGGGATTTTGGCGAGATATTTTCCATTTGATTTTCAGGAACCTGCCTGGTTATGGGTGTGCCTGTTGGTTCCTGTTTTGGTTCTGGCGACGAGGCGGAGTCTTGCTGGATTTGAGCCTATGCGCCGGGTTCTTGCGGTATCGTTTCGAAGTTTGCTGGTGATTTTGCTGGCGTGCTGTCTGGCGGGAATCGAATACGTTCGAATCAACGATGATCTGACGACGATGTTTTTGATGGATCGGTCGCATAGCGTGGAGTCGATGCAGGAGGATCAGGATCAGTTCATTCGCGATGCTACTGAAAAGATGCCGTCGGATGACTTGGTTGGGATGATCGATTTTGCTCGTCAAGCGTATCTTGAGCAGATGCCGATGCGGGACGGGTATTTTGTTCCACCGGGGCGACTTCCGGCGATGGCGAATCCGGATCGGACGGATATTGCTTCGGCGATTCGACTTGCGATGGCGATGTTTCCGCACGATACCGCTAAGCGGATCGTTTTGATGTCGGATGGGAACGACAACATGGGCGACCTGCTCACGGAAGCTCGGCGGGCGAAGGCGGATGGGATTCCTATTGATATTGTTCCGCTGGAATATGAGCGGAAGAACGAGGTGTACTTCGAACGGATGATTGCTCCGACGTATGCGGAGGCGGGTGAGCAGGTTCCGATCCGAATGGTGATTCGCTCGCACAAGAAGGCGACGGGGTCGCTTTCGATTTTTCATAACGATCAGTTGGTCGAGCTTCCTGCGGACTATGCTCGCGTTGAGCTCAAGGCTGGTAGTAACACGTTCTACATGAAGCTTCCGGCGGTCGCGGGAGGTACGCAGACGTATCGGGCGATGTTGAACTTCGACGACGACTCGATGGATACGGTTTCGCTGAATAATACGGCGAGTGCGTTTTCGTTTGTATCGGGGGGAAGTCCGGCGCTTCTCATCTCGGCGGATCGATCGAAGGATGCGCCGCTAGTGGATGCGCTCCTGAAAGAGAACGTTCAAGTTGTTGTTCGGACGCCGTCTGAGCTTATCGATTTTTCCTTGCTTCAGATGATGAACTTTTCGGCGATCCTCTTGTCGAACATACCGGCTGCGACTTTTACGGATGTGCAGCAGAAGGAACTGGCGAGTTATGTTCGCGATATGGGTAGCGGACTGATCATGCTTGGTGGTCCTGACAGTTTTGGGGCGGGTGGATGGATTGGTAGTCCTGTTGAAGAAGTGATGCCGGTTACCTTTGAGATTAAGCACAAGCGGGTGATACCGCGTGGCGCGCTGGTTCTGATTACGCATAGCTGCGAGATTCCCCGTGGGAACTACTGGGGAAAGGAGATGGCGAAAAAGAGCGTGGATACTGTCAGTTCGCGCGACTATGTTGGTGTCCTCGCTTATACCTATACGCCGGGTGGCGAGAACTGGGAGGTTCCGCTTGCACCGAATACGAACAAGGCTGCGGTGAAGGCAAAGATCGATCGGATGCAGATCGGGGATATGCCTGATTTTGGTCGTACGATGCAGATGGCGTATGACGAATTGACGAAGGGGCGTGGGGCTGATGCTGCTCAGAAACATGTCATTATCTTGAGTGATGGTGACGCTTCACCACCTTCGGCGTTGTTACTTGGGAAATACAAAGCGGCGAGTATCACGGTGAGTACGATCGGGATTGGTTGGGGGGCGCATGTTCAAGATGCCGTGATGCGGAACATTGCGACGAAGACTGACGGGCGGTATTACGCGGCGCGTAACCCGCGACAACTTCCGCAGATATTCTCGAAGGAATCAACGGTGATTCGGCGACCGTTGATTGTTGATGAACCTTTTCAGCCGCAACTGGTCGGGTCTGCGACGGATCTTCTTGGCGGACTGCGAACTGGGGCGGGGGGACTTCCTACGCTTGGGGGAATGGTGATCACGTCGCCGAAACAGGATCCGAATGTTTTGATTCCGATTATTCGAGCGACCGAGGATGGGGATGATCCGGTGCTTGCTTACTGGCAATATGGATTGGGGAAGACGGTTGCCTTTACGAGCGGTTATTGGCCTGCCTGGGGTGCGGAATGGACGCCTTGGCCTCGGTTTGCGAAGTTTTGGGCGCAGGTTGTTCGGTGGACGCTTCGTCAGGAATCGCCGGCGAACTTTGATACTTACACGCATGTTGAAGGGAACCGTGGGCGAATTGTGATTGATGCGCTGGATAAGGATGCGAGCTATCTGAATAACCTTCAGCTTCGCTCGAACATGATGACGCCGGATCAAGAGACCGGTGGACTTCGATTTAAGCAAACTGGGCCTGGGCATTATGAGGCTGAATTTGATGTGGATAAGGCGGGTCAGTATCTGGCGAACGTTCAAGTTTTCGACGGAGGGAAATCTGTTGGTACGATTCGGACTGGATTGTCTGTTCCGTTTTCGCCTGAGTATCGAGACTTGACGCCGAACATCGCGCTCCTACGACAGGTTGCAGAGATTACGGGTGGGCGCTGGTTGAATATGCCTGGAAAGGAAGCTGAGGTGTTTAGTCATGATCTTCCTCCGAGTGTTGCGAAGCGGCCTGCCTGGACGTGGGTTCTTTCTTGGTTATTTCTGCCCGCGTTTCTGCTTGATGTTTCGATTCGTCGGTTGGCGAACTGGCTGGCTGTTTCGATTGCGGTTGAGCTGGTGATTCTGGTTGTGATGCTTTTTGGGATGGATATGCGGTATAGCGGATGGGGAGTCGCGGGGTCTATTATTTTTGCGGAACTGATCGGGTGGACGATTCGGTTCCGTTCAATCGGGGTTCTTTTTCACTATATGACTGGGACTGCCACTGTTCTTGCTGAGACGGGTGATCGTAGTGCTCAGTCGCTTGATCAATTACGCGGAGCGAGCGAGCGGGCGCGGGAAGAGCTTGCGGACGCAAAGGCGGGCGGGGTTCGCGATGTTCGTGAGACTCTAGAAGTTGCGTCTGGCAAGGGTGCCCGGAAGCGGTTTGACGTTGGTGATGAGGCCGCGGGCGGGACTGTGGAAGATATCGGCAAATCGCTTGGTGGCGCGGCGAAGGCGCCGCCTCCTTCGCCGAAGAAACCGGGGTCTGGTGACGGTGAAGATACGACGTCTCGTCTGCTTCGGCGGAAGCGGCGGACGCGCGATGATGATGAGTAACTATTGAGTTTGGAAGATCCGCGAGAACGAAGTCTGTGGGGGCTGTAGCCCGCGACTTGGTTCGAGGTGGACTGATTGGAGCGAGACATGAGTTCTAAGATTGATCCGGCGGTTGAAAAAGCGACAGAGGAGTTTCGCGGGAAGTTTGCGGCGCTTCGCACAGAGATCGGCAAGGCGATCGTTGGGCATGAAGATGTCGTCGATGGCGTTTTGACTGCGATGCTTGTTGGTGGGCATGTGTTGATCGAGGGCGTGCCTGGATTGGGTAAGACTTACCTGATTAAGACGCTGTCGCAGGCGGTGAACCTGAAGTTTTCGCGAATTCAGTTTACGCCGGACCTGATGCCGGCGGATATCATCGGGACTACGATTATTTCGGAGGATCCGGCGAGCGGTAAGCGCGATTTCCGATTTGAACGTGGGCCTATCTTTGCGCAGATCGTCCTGGCTGACGAGATTAACAGGGCCACTCCGAAGACGCAGTCTGCGATGCTTGAGGCGATGCAAGAGCACTCGGTGACGGTTGGTGGCACTCGCCATGCGTTGGATGAGCCGTTTTTCGTTATGGCGACTCAGAACCCGATCGAGCAAGAAGGCACCTATCCTCTACCCGAAGCGCAACTTGACCGGTTTATGTTCAAACTCGTGGTCGATTACTCTTCAAAGGAAGAGATGAAGACGATCATGGATCGCACGACGACGGGGTACAAGGCTGACGTGAAGGCGGTCATGACTGGCGATGAAATCATGGGGACTCAGAATCTGGTGCGGCAGGTGGTGATGGCGCCGCATGTTCAGGACTATGCGATACGGGCGGCGATGGCGTCGCATCCACAGGGGCCATTTTCTCTTGATGTGACGAATAAATATATCCGTTGGGGGGTTAGTCCGCGTGCGGCGCAGACGCTGACGCTTGCGGCGAAGCTCAACGCCCTTCTGGACGGTCGGTTTAACACTGCGTTTAGCGATGTTCAGAAATGTTATCTTCCTGCGATGCGGCATCGAGTTTTGCTTAACTTTGAAGGTGAGGCTGAGGGCGTGAGTATCGATGAGGTACTTGGTGAGATTCTGGAGAAGACGCCGACGATGGCTGAGGCGGCGTGAGGGAGAAGTTGGTTATGAATGAAGAAAGAAGATTTTCCTCGCGCGGATTTTTCTCTGCTTTCACGTTCGGACACTGATTGATGGTGATTGGCGAGAAGAAACAGAGTGGCGAACTTCTCTCACCGCAGTTTATGCGGAAGCTTGATCAGCTTGCGCTGGTTTCTCGCAAGATTTTTGCGGGGAAGATGCGGGGGGAACGTCTGACGAAGCGTCGGGGTGAGTCTGCGGAATTTGCGGATTATCGTAACTATGTGGCTGGCGATGATCTTCGGTTTCTTGATTGGAATATTTACGCGCGACTTGAGAAGCTGTTTATCAAGCTTTTCTTGCAGGAAGAAGACCTGCATGTGAGCCTTTTGGTTGATACGTCGAAGAGCATGGACTGGGGGACGCCGAGTAAGAGTCTTTACTCTCGGCAGGTGGCTGCGGCGATCAGTTATATTGCGATGACGAATCTTGATCGGTTGAGCGTCTACGCTTATTCGGATGGGTTGCAATATGAGATGACGGGGATTCGTGGTCGGCGGTGGGTTTTTCGGGTGATGGATTTCTTGACGAGCATGAGGTACGACGGGGCGAGCAACCTCCCCGCTGCTTGTAAACAATTCGCGATTCGACATCCTCAGCCTGGGATTGTGCTTATCCTGAGCGATTTTTTTGAAAAAGGTGGATATGAGGAGGGGCTTCGGTATTTGCTGGGGCGCAACTATGACGTTTATGCTTTGCAGATGCTGTCGCCGGAAGAGATTGAACCGGAGATGGTGGGCGACCTTCGGCTGACTGATGTCGAGGATGATGACGTTGCGGAGGTTACGATAAGTCGAGCGCTGATTCATCGATATCGCAAGAATCTCGAGGCGTACTGCGGGGAGCTTAAGGAGTATTGTAACGCGCGGGGGATTAGCTATTTGTTTACGAGCACGGATGTTCCGTTTGATCAGATCGTGCTCTCCTACTTCCGACAGCGGGGACTGGTTAAGTGAATTTTCTTGATCTTCCTATGGCTGGGCTTGCTGCTGCGCTGACGGTTCCGCCGCTGGTTGCGCTTTACTTTCTGAAGCTCAAGCGCAATGCGAAGCTGGTTCCGTCGACTTTTCTTTGGAAGAAGTCGGTGGAGGACCTGCAGGTCAACTCACCTTTTCAACGCCTGCGCAAGAGTCTACTTCTATTGTTGCAGCTTCTGGTGCTTGCACTGGCGGCACTCGCTCTGGGCAAGCCGATGCTGGAAACGGCGGACGCGCATGAGAGGACGGTGATACTGCTCATCGATCAATCGGCATCGATGGGGGTTATTGAAGACGGTGGGAAGACTCGTCTTGAGCAGGCGAAGGAACTCGCGAAGCAGCAAATTGACAACATGGGGGATGATGCGCGGGCGATGGTGATTGCGTTTTGCGATCGAGCGATCGTGCCCTCTCCTTTCGATAGCGATAAGGAAGCGCTGAAACGCAAGATTGATTCGATCGAACAGACGCAAAGTGTATCAACGCTTGGGGAGGCGGTGAGCCTTGCTGAGGCGCACGCACAGAATTTTGTGATCGCTGGGGAGAAACCGGGGAGCGATATTGCGCCGGTTTCGGCAGTTCCGCCGGCGACGGTTTTTTTGTTCACGGATGGGCGAATCGAGGATGCGGAGAAGGTCGCTGTTCAGAAGTTTGATGTTAGTAAGATTCGCGTCTTTACCGTGGGGAAGCGCAGCGATAACGTCGGGATCTTGGCGATGGATGCGCGTCGTCACTATGAATATCCAGAATTTCTGGAAATCACGGCCGTCGTTCAGAACTTTGGTCAGGATGCGGTCAACCTCGATGCGGTGCTTTATATCGATGGAAAAAACGTAGATGTGCAGGCGTTAACGATTGAGGGAGCCGCAGCGGCCGCCTCGCCTACGGGCGATGGGAAACAGTTGGGACACATTGCGGTCGCGGCGTTTGATCAGATTTCGTTTGAAGGTAGCGGGGTGGTGGAGGTTGTGCTTCGGACGGATGATGCGCTCTCTGCGGACGATCGGGCTTGGACGATTATTGATCCGCCGCGTCGGGCGACTGTGCTGTTGGTGACGCCTGGGAACCTATTTCTTGAGGGGGTGCTGCGGACGCTTTCGGTTGAGTTTGACATGATGGGCGGGGGCGAATACGAGTCAGCCGACGAACAGGGAATTACGATGGATGGACGGAGTCGTTATGACGTGGTCATTTTTGATCGACATTCGACCGGTCGATTGCCGCAGGGGAATTATCTGTTTTGGGCGTCCGCGCCGAAACTCGATGGCGTGAAGGTTGTCGGGGAAATTGATAGTGAGGTTTTATTTGATTGGGATGAGACGCATGCTGTGCTTCGACACGTTACGGTCGAGACCATTGATCCGATCTCCTGGTTGAAACTTGAGCTGCCGGCGGAGGCGCGGTCGATCATTGACGGGCAGACGTCGCCGGTGCTTTCTTATCTCGCTCACGAAGCTAGTCAGTTTTTGGTTAGCGGGTTTGGTCCGATTGGTGAAGACGAGCTGGGGCGGGAGTACAGAAACGGGGATTGGGTTGCTAGTGCGGACTTTGTCGTTTTGACGCAGAACATGATCGGTTACCTTGCTTCGAATCTGGCGATGCAATCAGAGCGGAGTCTTCGGCCGGGTGAGCCGGTTTCGCTGCAGGTGCGAGGTGATACCGATACGGCGACGATTTCGCGACCTGATAATGAGGTGGATTCGATACCGACGGGGTCTTATCAGAGTATTCATTATGCGCGAACGCGGCAGGTGGGGGTTTATCGAGTAACTCCGGGTGTTGAGGGGCGTGACGTATTTGCGATTAATCTTTTTAGTGAAGCTGAGAGCAACGTGTCTCCGGTTGCGGAAATCACGCTGGGTGCGACGTTGGTTGAGTCGCAAGCTGGGGCTGCGGCGATTAATAAGCCGGCGTGGATATATTTTCTGCTTGGGGTTTTGCTTTTTCTTCTGGTCGAGTGGGTGGTCTATAACTACCGCGTCTTCGTCTAGGGGATTCCCGCGATACTTGCGTTTGGGGGTTACTGAGTTTAGCCTGCGCGAATGTCTACGGGCCGCCTTGAGAACGAAGTTATTGCTTTCTGTGCGATTTCACGAGGCGCTGCTTTTATGCGCGGGGCGCTTTGGGTAGCGTCTGCTGGCCTGTGCTGCGCTTTGACTCTGGTTGTTTTTGAATCGCTTGATTTTTCTCCCGCCGGGGCGGCGAATCGGTTGGTGGATCTAAGCCTACTGATCGCGACGCTTCCGATTGCTTTGGCGGGGTTGTATCTTGGGGTTCTTGGTTTTCGATGGATCGGTCTTGCCGTTTGGCCTGGCCCTGTTGGGGTGGTTGCGACGAAGGTTGAACTTTCGCTTAGGCTGGGAGCGTTTGGGACGCGACGGTTTGAAGCGTGTCGCCTTAATCTGAAATATGCGTTCGAGCTTAGCGGTGACGAAGAGGATGGCGGGTTTGAGTCTTTTCTTCCTGAGGAGGAACAGGTTGCAAAGTTCTTGCCTCGCATTTTGTATCCGACATCGAGAGATCGCATTGATTTGATGCTCTTGAAATTTGCCCGCGGGTCGGAGGCGGAGATTGCGCGGGCGCTTCGTCCGGCGTTTGATGAGTGGCGGTCGAAGGAGAAGTAGAACGACGTGCCTACGACTCGGAAGCAACTGGTTTTTTTCGTATTGGGTGGGTTTTTTCTGACCAATGCGCTTCTGGGGGAGATGACGGGCGGGAAGCTTTTCAATGTCCCTTCACTGGGCCTTTTTGATTTCGAGCATATTACGCTTTCGATCGGTGTGATCCCTTGGCCCATCGTTTTTATCACTACGGATCTGGTGAACGAGTATTTTGGGAAAAGTGGGGTCCGCAAGCTGACGTTCTTGGCGGTAGGGATGATCGCTTACACTTTCTTGGTTCTTCTTTTTGCGCTCTCTGTACCGGGTGCGCCGGACTCGCCTGTTTCGCATGAGGTGTTTGGGGCTGTGTTTGGTCAGTCGATGTGGATCATCGTGGGTTCGATCGCCGCGTTTCTGATTTCGCAGCTTGTTGATGTTCTAGTCTTTGCTGCTTTGAAGAGTCGGACTGGCGGTAAGATGCTATGGCTTCGTGCTACGGGGAGCACGGCGATTAGCCAACTTATCGATACGTTCGTGATTCTTTACATCGCGTTTGTGATTCCTGGAAAGATGACGATGCAGGCGTACATTGAGGTGGGCGTTGGGAACTATTTGTATAAGTTGCTGATAGCGATCGGGATAACGCCGGTGATTTATCTGGCGCATGGGATGATTGACCGGTTTCTTGAGGGCGAATCGGGTGGAGCGAAGGCAGCTCTCTCGACGAAAGATTAGGCATGCCCCCGAGTTCGCAAGACAACCCAGCTGCCACAAGCCCCCCTCCCGGTGGGTATGGCTGGCGAGTTCATCGACGTATCTATGACTGGGTCTTGCACTGGGCGGATACGCCGCACGGTGCGGTTGCGCTTTTTTTGTTGGCGATGGCTGAGTCTAGTTTTTTTCCGGTGCCGCCTGATGTGCTTCTTATTGCGATGGTGATGGGAGCTAGGACGAAATGGGCGAAGCTCGCCTTTCTCTGTATGGCGGGCAGCGTTGTCGGCGGGCTGGTCGGATACTGGATCGGGGCGTCTTTGATGGATGCGGTGGGGATGCGGATTATTGAGTTCTACCACGCGGAGAAACATTTCGAGAACGTTAAGAAACTCTACGTTCAATACGACTATTGGATTGTTTTTGCGGCTGCGTTTACTCCGATTCCGTATAAGGTTTTTACGATCACGTCGGGGGTTATGGGGATGAACCTTCTTGGGTTTGGGTTGATGTCTGCGGTGGGTCGGGGACTTCGGTTTTTCATTGTGGCGGTGCTCTTGTATTGGTTTGGACCGCCGATGAAGCGATTTATCGATAAGTACTTCGATTTGCTGTCGATTGCGCTTGTAGTTGCGGTCGGCGGCGGGTTTGCGTTGATCGCCTATCTGAAATAGCTGCGGTTTCTCGCCTGTTTCTTGCTCTTGATCTAGTCCTTTCGCTGAACTTACCGATATTGAACTAGGGGATCCGCGCAAGTCAATACGCCGAGATTCCTGGAGAAACTCTTGACCGTGCATGTTGAATTACCAGTTGTCGATGAGTCCGTGGGGCGCTTGAAAGCGATTTTGGACGAGCGCCCGCTCTATGTTGGTATCGAGACGACCAACATCTGCAACGCGGCCTGCGTTTTTTGTGCTTATCCGAAGATGCAGCGCGAGAAGCGGGTGATGTTGCCGGAGGTTTTTGAGAAAATCATCAGCGATTATTCAGAGATGGGCGGCGGTGCGGTTGGACTTACCCCGATCGTTGGTGATGTGCTTGTTGATCCGCACTTGATGGATCGACTCCGCTTTCTACGCGAGGCGAGCGAGGTGACGCACGTTTCGTTTACGACGAACGCGATCGCTTGGAAACGTTTTTCCGAGCGGGATCGACTCTTAATTCTTGAAACAACGAACACGATCAATATTAGCATGGGCGGAGTCGATGCGGCGTCTTATGAGACGATGTTCGCGGTGGATCGATATGCGAAGGTTCGCGACGCGATTGAAGACATGTGCAAAAAGAAGGCTCGCTACGGATTGTCGTGTGAGATTCACCTTATGTTTCGGGTGAACCGCCCTATTGATGAGCTTCTGGCCGATCCGGGGATTGATGTTTATCGCCGGGCAGAGATCAATGGGATCAGTTCGATCAATAATTTCGGGAACTGGGGCGGACTTGTCGGGCGGGAAGATTTGCCCGAAGGTGCGCATCTGGTCTCGATTGACGAATCGCCGCGTGCAATTCGCGAGGCGAAGCGGAATCCTTGTTTTGTCCACTACGTTAATCCGGAGATTACTTGCGATGGATTGGTGAGCGCTTGCGGGTGCATGAACGCTGAGGCGGATGACTTGATCCTGGGCGATGTGACCAAGGAGCATCTGCGAGATATTTGGCGAGGGAAGACTCGACGGAAACTCATTTCTTCGTTTGGTACGGACGAGCTTCCGGATCTATGCAAGAAATGTAGCTATTATGACGACGGTGAGATTTTTCTTGCGAATCCGGCGCTGGGGGAATTCGAGGTCGGAGATAATCCCTGGGAGGTGCTTCGTAATGGGGTGAGCGCTACTCCCGGAGAGCAACTTGGCGCTTTGCTTGATAGCTTGCAAGCGAAGGATGTTCGGCGCATTGCCCTGTTTGGGGCGGGAGCGTTCACGCGGGTTGCACTCTCGTCGCCTGCGATGCACGATCACCGACGATCTATCGTCGGGATTGTTGATGACAACGATGCCCTGCATGGCACGCGACTACTCGACTGGAGAGTCGCCTCTCCGCAACAAGTCGATGGACTGAGGGTTGATGCGATCGTGCTATCGACCGACACTCATGGCGAAGCGATGTGGCGGGCGACATTAGGGTTTCGCGAGC
>JAJDDZ010000229.1 GCA_029260025.1 Phycisphaerae bacterium
CGCCACACTTGAACAACTCGACTCTGCCGGCACTCGCTCGTCGATTCTGTCGAGGTTGTGCAGCGGATTATTAGACTTCGCCGAAGGCGATCCGCGCTGAGGAGCGTTCAAATTTTCAGGCTCGTTTCTCAGCTTAAGAGACCACGCCCGCCCACCCCGCGTCGGTAGTGTACTCACTCGTGCGCGGAAGACACTTTTCAGACACTTTCTGGGCGAAACATCGATCGGTTCGGGTTATCGGTAATGCTAGAAGAATCGTAACTCTTGCGTTCGACGTGACTTACAAAACTGGGCGATACAGGACTTGAACCTGTGACCCCCTGCGTGTCGAGCAGGTGCTCTGGCCAACTGAGCTAATCGCCCCAGCTTTGGGGCAATATACAGGGACGGATTCTTCTTGCAAGGGTTTGGATCCTGGGCCCGGATGTGGTTAGTTGGACGGTGGGTCTTCTTGGGATTCTCTGATTGTGGGTGCCAACCAAGAAAAACCCGCCCCCGTTATTGGGTGGCGGGTCGATTTTTGTCTTTGGCAATTCGCTTCTGGTTATGACTGCGAGTTGTTGTCGTCTAGCATTTTTCGCAGTTCCTGGTTTTCGCGCCGGGTAGCTTCGAGGTCGAAGAGCATGTACTTGATGCTGAGTCGCACGAAGTCGATGCTTTCCTGCAAGCTACTGACCGTCTCTTTAAGTTGACGGTGTCGTTCGCGAGTTTGCTCCGCGAGGACTTCTAGCTTGTCGCGCTCGCCCTCAGGGAGCGTTGCGATTTCTGCGATTAGTTCTGACAGTTTTCGTTGGAATGTTTCTTCGTTCATCAACTTCAATCCCCCCATTGGTTGAATCCGGTTATGCCTCCACAGGGCATGTCTAATCCTAGGCATGGTGTCTTGCTAAATCACGTCCGGCACGCGGATTCTGAGTAGCGATAATGACTACAGATGATGGGCCATTGTATGTTTTTGTTGTCATGGAGGTTATTTGATCTTTGTAAGTCGTTGACAGCGATTATGTTGCGTGGTTGTCGTGACAAATCGGACGTTGTCTGCGTGCGTTCGCTTTGTGAGGTCGTGTTGCAAAAAAGTGCTAGGTCGTTGCGCTTTGGCCACATTGTTGTGGGGATGGTTCGCTGTTATCGGGCAAGACGACCGTCGCAAGGGGCGTAGTGGGCCATGCCCGCCAGCTTGGGCGCGGCGTTTCTTGACGGGTGTGGGAGCTTCGGTAGGCTCGCTAGAGCTTGATGAATCGGATGTGGGCCCATAGGAGAGCAGCTGATGCCGACTGTTTTCTTCACCGAAAATCTTCAGCGACATGTCGTCTGTCCGCCCGGGCGTGTTACTGGTGGGACGGTACGTGACGTTTTCGACGCGGTCTTCGTTGATAACGAACGTGCGCGCGGTTATGTACTTGACGATCGGGGCGGTGTTCGCAGACACATGGCCGTCTTCGTTGATGGGGAGCCCATCGTTGATCGGGTGGCGCTTTCGGATCGCGTGGGTGTTGATTCCGAGATTTTCATAATGCAGGCGTTGTCGGGCGGTTAGAAAAGGGCGCCGGAGTGACTCGAAATTGGAGAGACGAGTATTATGAGCGATCGATTTTTTGTGGCTACGCGTAAGGGACTTTTTCGTTTTGATCGTCAGGGCGCTGGTTGGGCGATGACGAACCGATCGTTTCTTGGCGACCCCGTCTATATTGTTTTTCCGGACAAGCGAACTGGACTGATCTATGCTGCGATTACGCATGGGCATTTCGGAACGAAGCTGCATCGTTCGGGGGATGGTGGCGATACGTGGGAGGAGTGCGGAGTTCCGACCTATCCTGAGCTTGGTCCAGGTGACCAAGAGGCTGTCAATCCGATGAGCGGCAAGAAAGTTCCTTGGAATCTGGAATTGATCTGGTCGCTTGAGGGCGGGGGCGTGGATGAGCCGGATACGCTCTGGTGTGGGACGGTTCCGGGTGGTCTCTTTCGTTCGAAGGATCGGGGGGCGAGTTGGGAGATGATCGAATCTCTTTGGAGGAATCCGGAACGGGTGCGGTGGTTTGGCGGTGGGTTGGACTATCCGGGGATTCATTCGATTTGTGTTGACCCGCGCGATTCGCGGCGTGTTCTTGTCGGTGTATCTTGCGGCGGGGTTTGGGTGACCCAAGATGGTGGCGCGACTTGGAAGTGTAAGGCGGACGGTATGCGGGCGGCGTACATGCCGCCGGACCAAGCTGGCGATCCGGGGATTCAGGATCCGCACTGCATGGTTCAGTGTCCGTCAGCGCCGGACACCATGTGGGTTCAGCACCATAACGGCGTTTTTCGCACGGTTGACGGGGCGGCGTCGTGGCAGGAGATCACAACGGTTGAGCCATCGGTGTTTGGATTTGCTGTGGCAGTTCATCCTGATGATCCTGACGTTGCTTGGACAATTCCTGCGATTAAAGACGAAGTTCGTATTCCTGTTGAGGGGAAGGTTGTTGTTGCTCGTACGCGCGATGGGGGTCAGTCGTTTGAGGTTTTGCGGAATGGGTTGCCGCAAAGTGATGCGTATGACTTGACGTTTCGCCACGCGCTCGATGTTGATGAGAGCGGCGAGCGTCTTGCGTTTGGTAGTACGACCGGGTCGCTTTGGACGACGGATGATGGCGGGGATTCTTGGGCGACTGTTTCCGTGAATCTTCCGCCGGTTTATTGCGTGCGGTTTGGATAAGTCGATGGTTGGTTTATGACATGTGGTTGCCTGTTTTCTTTCTTTGAAATGGGTTTGGAAATGGGTTTGTTTTGAGGCGAATCGTTGATTGGGGTTCTTGAGCGGGACAAATGGGTTTGTTTGTTCGTATTGTTGTTTGGTCGAGCATGGGGCCTTCCTGGGTTATTCTGTCCTCGCAGGCTTAAGTCTGCGGCTTGGTTGGGCGCGGAGTTTTCGCGCGCTTCTACTCTAATAACTTGACGGGTGATCGGTTAAGGAGATTTCTTAAGCGATCAGGTGGTTAGAGCTTGTGAGAGGGGTTCTACGGTTGTTTCTTCTATGCGGTTCTGTTGTTGCTCCTTTATCGTACTTGTTGGCGTTAACAAAAAGTGACACGCGCTCCGCTGCCTTTTGCTCTCGGACTCGGTATGGTTGGTTTCGCTGCGCGAGGGCGCGGTGGTCATTGGCGAACGATAACCTCAAACTCGGAGTCCATGCGATGAGATCAATTCTGTGGAGGTCGGTTGAACTTACCGCGATTGTTAGTCTAGTCGCGTTGGGTTCGCAGAATGCTGGGGCGGACGCTTGGCCTCAGTGGGGCGGGGTGTCGCGCGATTTTTCGGTGTCGTCTGCGAAGCTTGCGGGCAAGTGGCCTGCTGATGGACCGCCGAAGCTTTGGAGTCGTCCTCTTGGGGATGGGTATTCCTCGATTGTTTCGGACGGCGAATTACTTTTTACGATGTATCGGTCGGGTCACACGACTGAGCGTGAGATCATCGTTGCCCTGGATGCGTCTTCTGGAAAGACGGTTTGGGAGCACGAATACGACTCGAAGTTGACCAAGCCGGTTTCGGAATGGGGGCACGGGCCGAACTCGACGCCGCTCTTGTCGGGCGACCGTTTGTACGCGATTGGTACCGATGCTGTCGTGCATTGTTTGGACAAGTGGACGGGCAAGGTTCGTTGGAAGCGAGATTTGGTTTCCGATTTTTCAAGTCCGCCTATTGAAGGGTTTGGTTATTCGAGCAGTCCGCTGTTGTACAGAGATACGTTGATCGTGCCGCTTGGAACGGAGCGAGATAGAAGCTTCGACGTTGACGAGTCGATGGCGGGGCCAGTCCTACCTCCAACCGGGGATGGTAGAAATCGGGCGGTGGTCGGGCTGAGTCTTGCTGATGGCAGCAAGATTTGGGAGAGCAAGGCGTATCTTGTTAATGCCTCGTCGCCGCTTGTGATCACACACGGCGGGCAAGACCAACTCGTGCTCTTGATTGACGCCGGTGTTGTCGCCATCGACCCGGCAAGTGGTGCCGAGCTTTGGAGCATGTCCTTCAAGCAGCCTGGGGATCACATCGTGACGCCGGTGTGGGATGGCGTTGATCTATTGCTGGTCGTGTCGTCACAGGACAGCTCGGGCGGTCGGGCAATTCGACTGTCGCGCGAGAATGGTAAGACCGTGCCATCTGAGGTGTGGTTTAGTCGAAAGATCAGGGCCGTGTTCGGTAACCCGGTGCTAGATGGCGACAACCTCTATGCGCCAGGTAGTAGCCGCATTGTTGGGGGCGACTTGAAGACTGGGGAACGTTTTTGGAGTAAGGGCGGATTCGAGTCTGCGTCGTGTGTGCTGGCCGATGGCAAACTCATCATCCTTGATGAAAACGGCCAACTCACTCTGGCGACGCCGTCTTCGAAGAACCTGGTTGTTCATTCGCAGTTTCAGGTCACTGAGAAATACTCGATTACTTGTCCGACGCTTGTTGGGCGCACGCTTTATATTCGTGACCGGAAGAATATTTTGGCGCTTGATGTTGGGGTTGTTGATGGAAAGCGTCCTTGAGGCGAGAGGTTTCTCCGTTGCGGCAGTTTATTTCTTCGAACAGCTTGCGGCGGGCAGTGCCCGCCCTACTTTGTGACGACGACTGAGTACATTAGTGGGAGGGATGGGGTTCCTTTTGGGGGGTGCATTTTGCGGCCCTCTTTTTCTTGCATGTCGTCGAAGATTTTTGTTCCGTTGGCGTAGGGGTATTCTTTGTATTGGTCGATGGTGAAGCCTGCGCCGATCAGGGCGGTGAGGATG
Source organism: Phycisphaerae bacterium (assembly GCA_029260025.1). GTDB lineage: Bacteria > Planctomycetota > Phycisphaerae > UBA1845 > UBA1845 > JAJRUK01. The sequence continues at coordinate 4,749 of JAJDDZ010000229.1, forward strand.
TCGCCTATTGTCCAGAGGAACTCGTAAACTGGGTGGGGGTTTTTGAAATCTTTGACGCCTTCTTGTTCGCCGGAGGGTGCCAGGCCCTCGCCGGATGCGCCGACGTAGTCTTGGACGCCTTCGTTCCACTTGAGGGGATTGCTTTCGCCGAAGTAGGGGTATTTTAGATTGAATTTTTCGTCGAAGATCATGGACATG
>JAJDDZ010000230.1 GCA_029260025.1 Phycisphaerae bacterium
TTTGGTGAACTGTGCGGGTGTTGCCCCGCTTGCGGCGATTGAAGAGTTGGGGGTCGAGGTGTTCGACGAGGTTGTGGGCGTGAACATGCGTGCGATATACTCGTCGTGCCGAGCGGTGTGGCCTTTGATGCGAAAGCAGGGGGGCGGGGTGATTGTGAATATATCTTCGATGGCGTCGGTTGATCCGTTTCCCGGATTCGCTGCGTATGGTGCTTCCAAAGCTTGGGTTAATCTTTGGAGCAAGGCGCTTGCGGAGGAGGGTCGTGCTCTTGGGATTCGAGTTTTTGCGGTTGCACCTGGTGCTGTCGAGACTGAAATGTTGCGAGGTGCGTTTCCGAATTTTCCAGCGGATCAGACGTTAGATCCGTCGGACGTCGCGGGCGTTGTTCATGCGGTGTCGCAGTTATCGTGTCAGTACGCTACGGGTCAGTGTATTTTTTTGAAGAAGTGATTTCTGTATTGAGGGAGCTATTGAATGTTGAATCCGTTTAGATTGGGGGGGCGTGGTGACTTCGGATTGGGGAGTGCTGTCGCGAGAGAGCAGGCTGCGGGGGCGAAGCGTGAGGCTCGGCGTGCTCAAAGCAGCGCTTCTGAAGTGGATGGTCGCGTGGAGCGACTTGCGATGACGTGCGAAGCGCTTTGGTCAATTTTGCGCGACAAGCTTGGGGTATCGGATGAAGATCTTCTGGACCGGATCACGCAGATCGATCTTGAGGACGGGAAACTTGATGGGAAGGCGAGCAAGGCGTCGGTTTCGTGTCCAAAGTGTGGGCGGGTGATTGCGCGGCGATTTCCGAACTGTATGTATTGCGGGCAGCCGGTGATGCATGACGCGTTTTCTTAGGGTTTGCCGGTTTTCTTGTTCTCTGTTGTCGTCATTATTGTTGGCGTGCATTTATGGACGACGCCACTGCCCAGGTCATGGCTACTAGTATGGCACCGGTCGCTGAGCCTGATTCTGCGGAGCATCGATGACTTTTCGCCTGGGTCAGATCCCTTGGAGGAACAGGTCCTCTTGCGGTCCCCACTCATCGCTCAATCTCGTGCGGTCGATGGCGACTTGACGAATCTTGTCGATCATGCATAAATGCGTCGCTGGGATCGCGTCGCGGGCGTAGCTCAATGGTAGAGCATCAGCCTTCCAAGCTGAATGTTGACGGTTCGAGTCCGTTCGCCCGCTTTGAAGATAAACTATTTGCCGAACGCTAGTTAGCGTGCCTACCTGTGTCGGGTAGTGCGACTCAACAGTCCGTGCCAAAACGGTAGTCTACCGTTTTGGCTCGTCGACAAAGGAGTCGCGCGATGCCCAAGCTCACGAAGAAGTTACCCTCGTACCGCCAGCACAAGCCCACCGGCCAAGCAGTCGTCACGCTGGACGGCCGTGATCATTACCTTGGCAAGTTCGGTACGCCAGGCAGCAAAATCAAGTACAACCGTGTGGTCGGCGAGTGGAGCATCGTCAAGGCTCAGGAGGCTGTTGGGACGTACGACGCTCAGCCGGGCGGTGATCTGCGCGTCTCAGAATTATTCCTAGCTTTCCTCGACTATGCCAAAAAGTACTACGTCAAGGACGGCAAGCAGACAGGCGAGGTCACCAATTTTATCCATGCCATGCGCGTGGTGAATAGGCTTTACGAATCCTGTCGGGTGGCAGAGTTTGGGCCGCGCGCCTTGAAGCTCGCTCGAGAACAGATGGTGAAGGATGATCTGTCGCGAAAAGTAGTAAATTCCCGAGTCAATCGAATCCGACGCATCTTCAAGTGGGGTGTTGAGAACGAGTTGGTTGAGCCTAAGGTCTTGCAAGCCCTCCAAGCGATAAGTCCTCTGAAGGCCGGTCGAACAGACGCGAGAGAGTTGCCTGAAGTTCGACCTGTCCCTGTGGAACACATCGACGCTATTCGGCCTTACGTATCACGGCAGGTCGAAGCTATGATTGATGTTCAACTCCTTACGGGGATGAGGCCCGGAGAGGTTGTACAAATGCGGTCGGCTGATATCGACATGGCTGCGCAGCCATGGGTCTATAGTCCCCGCACACACAAGACGCGTCATCACGGCATTACAAGAGACATCGATATTGGGCCGAAAGCGCAGGCAGTGATAACGCCTTTTATCGGGTCGGCGATCTCGCTACACCTCTTCCGCCCTGTTGATGCCATTCGCAAGTTCCATAACGAACGCCGCAAGAACGCACGGTTCTGCAATATACAATACCGCCGACGCCGCAAGCCATTGAAGAGGCCCGGTGAACACTACACGACTGCAAGCTATGGTCACGCCGTTCATGCTGCATGTCGCAGGGCTGACGTGCCATGCTGGGGACCTAACCGCCTACCTGCCGAGAGTGTTGCCACCGTAATCTCCGATTAGTAACCCTACTCGTCCGTCACTCTGTTTCGAAAAGAAATTTTCTGTTGCTCCTCAAGTGTCCAAAGATCAACAAGAAGCGTCTTAACTCCGCCGGGGTCGTCCTCTTTCCCTGTCAAAATGCGCTTGAGTTTGGCCATGTCGATCGTCGCAAGCTCGTCCCAGCTGGGATGCTTACGCAATCGAGATTTCATGCACTCATATTCTTCTTCATTCTTGCTCTTGGTTGGAAGCCGGGGAGTTTCGACGCGGCGGATCACCGCTTCGTGAAGAGTGCCGACGACCTTACTGAGGCCTTCGCTGCTAGCGAACGCAATCAGACGCTCGTGGATCGCAACACGTTTGTTCTTCAGGGATTCGATTTCCTTATTGAGTTCTGAAATACTTCCCGCGATCTCCGCACACTCGTCCACCAGGCGTACCCCGTCGTCTTTGGAGAATTCCTCCTCTTCTAGCTCTCTTGTTTCGGATTCGTGCCTGAATAGCGGACAACTCGCCTGGTAGTCGCACCAGCTGCACAGCGGAGTTTCGATTGTCTCGAAGGCATTTTCTCCGCTGCGAGCCTCGATGCCTGTAATCAGATCGATGGTATCTCGGGAGAGGATTTCTAGCTGCTCAGTCGTTCGCGTGGAAACAATTTGGGTATCGAACCGGACGAAGTGCCACACCAATTCGAACTTCTCGATATCCGGCCATCGTTTGGTCAGCCCGATTTGGTAATACGCGAGCTGCTTATCTTGGTCCTTTTCTTGTTGTGACGGCAGCTTCTTGTTGGTCTTGTAATCGTGGATTCGACAAGTCCCGTCGGCGGTTCGCGATATCCGGTCAACGTAACCCACGAGTTTGTGCTTGCCACTGGCGTCGATGTCGAAGGAAACACGATCCTCAAGCGCGAGCGTCGTTTCGCTATCGAAAGGCGCGTGTCGGCGGTAGTACTTTCGGAGGCAGTCCTCGCCGACGCGACGGTAGTCATCGGCGGTGTAAGTATCGTGTACGATGAGAACGTCGTCGGGGAGGGTCGCTGTCCATTCACTTTCATAGGTCGTAACGAGTTCTTCCTCGGTAGCGACGCGGCCGTTGAGGCAATCCTTGTACAACGTTTCAAGCGCATTGTGCACGCTCGTGCCGAGAAACTGCTCAATCGAATCTCGCTTGGGGATCGGGACCTTGGCGATGTAGCGGTAATAGTATTGTCGCGGGCAAGTGCCAAAGGTCGAGAGTCGGGAGTAAGAATAGAAAGGCATTGGTTCCGGATGGTAGATCACGTTACGCTTGGCATCAAGATACACTGGGTAACATGCGTTGACCGTCCAACGACACAGGGCATGCCTCGAAACCGGGCGCAGGTGAAAGCCGCAACGGAATCCGTCCATCGGCACCCGGGGAGAGTAGCTGGCTTGCCCTGCATTCGTGAGTGACCTCGTTAATTTGCAGACCGTGGCCCGAAACTGTCGGTCGCGGGCTTTTTGCGGCCTGCTATACTCGATCAGTTAGGGACAGAACTTGCCAGGAATCAGGAGAACGGATGGGTATTTCGGTGGGACTTTGGAAAGTAGCTGACTCGGTGCCTGAGCGTATTGCGGTGTCGACCGTGGATCTAGAGCGCGACTTGGAGGACTGGATCGAGCACGATCCAACCATGTTGCAGCATGGTCTTGTGATCGTCGGGCGGCAGGTGCGCACCGAAGCCGGGCCGCTGGATCTACTCGCGCTCGACGCGCAGGGGCGCTGGGTGGTCGTCGAGATTAAGCGGGGAGCCGTTCGGCGAGAGACGATCGCGCAGGCGATCGACTACGCCTCGTGCGTTTCGAAGATGCCGTTTTCCCAGCTGGAGACGCAAGTCAACTGTTACCTCGCGGAAACCGGCGGTTCGACGCTCGCCGAGATTCTAACGGAGCGTTCTGGCGAAGTGGACCGGGAGGAATCTAGGCGAGAGATCGATCTCATCGTTGTTGGAACGACGCGCGACTCCGGTCTCGAGCGCATGGTCGGGTTTCTGTCGGGGCATACGGAGTTGTCATTGTCCGTGGTAACATTCGAAGTTTTCGATGCTGGAGATGGAACTCGAATACTTGTTCGAGGCCTAACCGATTCGGATACGGCTACCCCATCGACGCCCCAACTAGACGGCATGAGGGTTGACACACCACTACAGCTCGCTGACGAGGCGGGGGTCGGAGATTCGCTTCGATTGATCATGTCGGCAGCCGAGGAATGCGGCCTTTATGCCAGACCTTACAAAACAAGCATCATGTTTGCGCCGCCCGCCCATCACGGTCGTTGCCTCTTTGTCGTCTGGTCGAAACCCAATAAGGCCGGTGAACTCAAGGTATATGTGGTCACATCGGCATTTGAGGAATTCTTTGGGTTCACTCCGAAGGACGTCGAAGCTTGCTTAGGGATGGAGGGGTATCATCATCTCGCACCTGACAAGATTCCGCCATTCCTCACGGGTTTGCGAGAACTGTTCAATGACCGTAAGTAATCGGGGCAGAGCACGGGGACTGCCCTGCCGACAATCGCCAAATTGGGTCGCCTCGTTCTATGAGCTGTGTACAAACGTTCAATCTAAAAGGGAGTCCTAGTCTTGGCCGATGAAAGTCAAATCCTGCGTCATTGGCGGTTGCTTCGGATGCTTCAGACTCGCGGGGAGGGGATACCTCTTGGCGATCTAGCATCCGAGACCGGCGTCACGGAGCGTACCATTCAGCGTGACCTCGAAACCCTGAAGAAGTTGGGCTTCCCCTTGGAACACGACTCGGACGAGCAGGGTAAGCGATTCTGGCGAATGCCGTATGATTTCTTTTCCTCGGGATCGCTTGCCTTGAGCTTGACCGAGGCGATTTCCTTACACCTTGCTGACAAAGTGCTGAGTCCACTGAGCGGCACCTACCTTGCGGATGGCATCGGCACCGTTGTTAAGAAAGTACGCAGCCTCTTGCCGAGCAAAGCGTTGGAATACTTTTCAGCGCTAGATGAGATGATCTACGTTCGTCGGACCGGTGTTACGGATTACGCAGAGTCCGGCCCGATCATCCGTACCATTATTGATGCATGCCGCGACTCCGCAACGCTCAAGCTGAGCTATCGCGCAATCTGGCGCGGAGAGGAATACGAAACCAAGTTTGATCCCTTCGGTGTTGTACTCTACGACGCCGATCTCTTTGTCGTTGGGTACTCGCATCGCTCAGGCGCAACGCGTATTTTCAAGGCCGCAAGGATTACCGAGGCAGCCATTCTAGACGAAGGATTCGAACGGCCAAAGGATTTCAAACTGGAAGAACAATTCAGAAGTAGTTTCGGAATTTTTCAGGCTGACGGGAAAGTCGTCGAAATCATCGTTCGCTTCACAGGGGTAGCTGCCGCTTATGTCGAGGAACGTATTTGGCATGAGAGCCAGCAACTTTCTTGGCAACCCGCAGAGGAAACGCTGTTTGAGCAACCAGCTGACGACGCCGCCTTGATCGCTACGTTCCGGCTCGCAGGAGTAGTCGAGTTCAAAAGATGGATCAAAGGCTTCGGCGACCAAGCACAAATCCTCAAGCCGAAATCATTGCGGGATGAACTGCGAGACGAGCTGCGCGCCGCATTGCAGAACTACGATTCGTAGCGCTTCAACTCCTCATCACATGCAACCCTAACAGGCGCATTGTCAAAAAAACTTTCATCGTTTCATACCCGGGGTATCGCCTGGAAACCCACTCTCTGCGCGTCCGGTTTGCGGCCCGACATGATCTGTCACCCGTCTTTGTCTGTTAGGGATGACAAGCGTTGTCGTACGAGCCCCCTAATGTTCTTGCAGAGCAGGTGGGAAGTGCCGCCGCTGATCGTACTCCCATGAACCATGAGGTCATCAGAATGAAACTGGCTTTTGAAGTCGTAAAGGCGATAGTCGTCGCCGATCTAGCTCCTACCAGTATGCCCCGACTTTGGCTCAGGGCCTATGTGCTCGATTCACAAGAACCGTCCCCGATGCCGGTTCGCATTCTCGCGAGGACAGCTTAGTGATTCGTCTGGCAGAGTCACAAATGGGAGATAAAAATCAACATGACGGGCGGACGATGGGTGGAGGCGAAGAGCAATCCCTACTTTGTTGTGGCTTCTTGATGGAGGCGGAGGCCGTCAGGGGGCGTCTAGCCCTTCGATGTTTGAAGTGTGGAACCCTTTGGGGCAAGCGCAAAGATGGATTATTCACGATCATTCCTAACTACGTTCGTCGTCCCAACGTGGATTATTGATTCTAACGCAATATTAATGTGTACCGCTTCGGTTGACCTAAGGTTATCCAAGTTACGGAATGACCGTCGTATTGTCCTATGATTGGGGCGCGAATTCTGTTGGCACTGGAGTTCACAATCGCATGTTTAAGATTTACCCAGAAACAGATATTTGAAAGGAAGTTTGTGTTTGACTTTTCTTCGGGTTCCTCCATATTGGTTTCCATCTAGGTTGTTGCGTGCGTCTCGCAGGGTCAAGAGAGATGCGACTGACTTTCAGAGGATGCAGTTGCAGGTTCGGGCGTCGCATGTACACCACTCGACCTAGTTCGCGTGTACCCGGCACGTCGGAAGGCGTTAATCTTTCATGGGTAGGAGTCTGCGCATTCTTCGATGTCACTTGTCTCGTTCTTTTGCCAACAAGTCTGCATCGAACTTGCCGTTTTGACGCATTTACCCAGGAAAGGCTTGTGTTGTAATGTCGTTAGTGGATCGAAAAATGCTAGGACTTCGAAGGGCCATCCTCACGGCCATTCCGTTATAGAGCGACGACTCAGAAGAAACTAAGAGGAGAAGTGAAATGTTCCAATAGCGTCTAAGAAGGGAAGGGAGCGGGCCAACTTTGTGGTTAGCAAGCGGTCGGTCCGCCCCCTCGTTTGTTGCTGAAGTCCTTTCGGACTTCTGCAGCTCCATTCTAGGCACTTTCTAAACCCGAATCAATGAAATCAAACCCGCGTGGCGTTAAGGCTACGTCCGAGCGGATCTCGGACATGGCTGCGCTGCGGCTAATTGCTGACTGCGCGAGTGCGCCGTGAGCGAGGAAGCTGCCAAGAAGTGCGGATTCACGCTGTTTCCCAAATGGAGGTAACAATGATGTCTGAGCGAAGAAAATGGTCTCTCTTATTGTGTTGTTGTATGGGGCTTACGCCGACTGCCAGTGTTTCGGCCGCCATTGGCGCGGAAGTAGTGCGACTTTCCGACACGGTTCGTGAATCGGTGGGAGTCGAATCGAGCGCAGGTGGATTATTCCTTTGCGAAAACACCTTGGTGCTCGAATCTGCCATCTGCCAAGTGGATGCTTCAGGCCCCTCGGCGGGCATTCAGGTCGTTGTCGAGCTTTGGATGCGAGACCTTTGCGAAGATGTTAGTGGGTTTCAGGCGTTCGTTTCATACGACACTTCCAAGCTCGCCTACGCCGGCAGTCTTAGTTCGTACTCGCCAACTCCGTTTTCTTTGCACATCGAACCAATCGATCAAGGTGACGATGGAAATCTCGCACTTCAGGGGAGCGTCGGGTTTGGTGGCTCCCCAGCTCCACCAAATGATGCTCTGCTGACGACACTTTTCTTCAATGTGCTCAGTGGTCCCTCAACAATCGTCTCCTTTGCTGCTGCAGGATTCGATTCGGAACTGAGCACCGATGGTGTACCTCTACCAACAACAACGATCGATAGCCCATCCATCGAAACAGATGACGTGGATGAAGATGGCATTCTTGACTGCCGCGATGGGTGTTTGGACTTGGATCGTGATGGATACGGGAATTGCGGCGGAGCAATAATCTGTACGTGCAAAGATGATGATTGCGACGATTTTGATCCAGACATCCATCCGGGTAGTTCTGAAAACATGTGCGATGGAATCGACAATGACTGTGATGCCTTGATTGACGAGGACTACGTACCAACACCATCCACCTGCGGTGACGGTGAATGTGTGTCTGAAGGTCAGCTCGCCTGCATCGATGGAGCTATCGTAGATACCTGCGATGCTAGTTCCACCGATGGCAATTCTTGTGGGGATGTTGGCACGGATTGCGTCGTCCAGGACACTTGTTTCGGCGGCATTTGCGTAGACCACGGGAACGAGGCCGCTGGTACCGCATGTGGTGATAGTACCGGCGACGAATGCACGAGCCCCGACACGTGTGATGGTTTCGGGGTTTGCGAAAACAACCACGCACCCGATGGAGATCTTTGCGGGGACGCCGGTTCCGAGTGTGTCAATCAAGACACCTGCTTGGCGGGTTCGTGCTTTGACAACGGGTATCAGGCCGCTGGTACTACCTGTGGCGACGGTTTTGTCGACGAGTGCACGAGTGCTGACACATGTGACGGGGCGGGAGCTTGTCTCGACAATCACGTTGCCGACGGATCCTCCTGTGGCGATGCTGGCACTGACTGCATCAAGCAAGACACGTGCCGAGGAGGTTCGTGCTCTGATAATGGATTCCAGGCGGCTGGTACAGCGTGTGGCAACGGTACTGGTGACGAGTGCACCAGTCCTGACACGTGCGATGGTTTCGGGGTATGCGAGGACAATCACGCGCCTGATGGGGACTCTTGCGGCGACGCAGGTTCTGAGTGTGTTAACCAAGACACGTGTCGAGCTGGTACTTGCGAGGACAACGGATACCAGACCGCTGGTACAGGGTGTGGCGACGGTACTGGTGACGAGTGCACCAGTCCTGACACGTGCGATGGTTTCGGGGTATGCGAGGACAATCACGCGCCTGATGGAGATTCTTGCGGCGACGCAGGCTCTGAGTGTGTTAACCAAGACACGTGTCGAGCTGGTACATGCGAGGACAACGGATACCAGCCTCCTACCACGGCTTGCGGTGATGGTTCCGATACCGAGTGCACGAATCCTGATTCATGCGACGGCACGGGAACGTGCCTAGATAATCACGTTGCCGATGGTTCTTCGTGTGGAGAAACAGGCTCCGAGTGCGTTAATCAAGACACGTGTCGAGCTGGTACTTGCGAAGACAACGGATACGAGCCATCAACCACGGCTTGTGGAGATCCGACTGCCACCGAGTGCACGAATCCTGATTCCTGCGATGGTGCAGGAGTGTGCCTCGACAATCACATTTCTCCAGGTGCCGCGTGTGGCGACGGTACAAGTGACGAGTGTACTGATCCTGACACTTGTGACGGCGCCGGCGTATGCCAGGACAACCATGTAGCCGACGGATCCTTGTGCGGTGATACAGGCACTGATTGCATCAACCAAGACACGTGTCGAGCTGGTACTTGCGAGGACAACGGATACCAGCCATCAACGACGGCTTGCGGTGATCCGTCTGACACCGAATGTACTGATCCTGACACATGCGATGGTGCTGGAGGGTGTCAGGATAATCACATAACTGACGGTTCCTTCTGCGGAGATGTTGGTACGGAATGTACGAACCAAGACACCTGTCGAGCAGGTAGCTGCGAAGACAATGGGTTCCAGCCTATCGATACAGCATGCGGTGATGGATTTGATACCGAGTGCACGAATCCTGATACGTGCGATGGCGGAGGCGCATGCCTTGACAATCATGAGCCATCGACCGTCACGTGCGGCGACAGCGGCACGGAATGCATCAATCAAGATTTGTGTGATGGTTCGGGTATGTGCTTTGACAATGGTTTCCAGGCGGCTGGTACAGCGTGTGGCAACGGTACTGGTGACGAGTGCACGAGTCCTGACACGTGCGATGGTTTCGGGGTATGCGAGGACAATCACGCGCCTGATGGAGATTCTTGCGGCGACGCAGGCTCTGAGTGTGTTAACCAAGACACGTGTCGAGCTGGTACTTGCGAGGACAACGGATACCAGCCATCAACCACGGCTTGCGGTGATCCGTCTGACACCGAATGCACTGATCCTGACACATGCGATGGTGCCGGAGGGTGCCTCGACAATCACGTTTCCACCGGTGCCGCCTGTGGTGACGGTTCCGTTGGTGAGTGTACTGATCCTGACACTTGCGATGGGGCTGGCGTTTGCCAGGACAACCATGCAGCTGACGGCGATCGCTGTGGTGATGATGGAACAGACTGCGTCAATCAAGACACTTGTCAGGCAGGTCGCTGTGAGGACCACGGGTTCCAGGCTCCTGGTGCCGCTTGTGGCGATGGTTCCGACGTTGAGTGCACAAGCCCTGACTCGTGCGATGGTTCAGGTGTATGCCAGAACAACGACGCGCCTGATGGAGATCTTTGCGGCGATGCTGGCTCCGAGTGCGTAAACCAAGACACGTGTCTAGCAGGTAGCTGCGAGGACAACGGGTACCAGCCTCCTACCACGGCTTGCGGTGATGGTTCCGATACCGAATGCACGAATCCTGATACATGCGACGGCGCAGGCGCGTGCCTTCAAAACCACGAACCCCCGACCACCACTTGTGGCGACGACTGGACGGTATGCATCAATCAAGACATGTGTGATGGGGTGGGCATGTGCTCGGACAATGGATTTCAGGCCACGGGTACGTTATGTGGCGAAGATGATATCGAGTGCTCCGATGCAGACACATGTGACGGCACAGGAGTCTGTGAAGAAAACCATCTGCTCGACCCCGATGGTGATGGATTCTGTAGGTCGGACCTCTGTGAGGGCGATCAGCTGAAACAAGATCCAGGTACATGTGGCTGTTTCGTCGCCGACTTTGCGGAGGTTCAGGTTGAGCTAGTAGGATCAACATTGCCAGCTGATCGCTGCATCCACTTCGTGATGAGCGACGTCGACAGTTGTAGTGGATTCTACGACGAGTCGTTGAGCTTCACGGGAAGATTCGCAACAGCGATGATTCCTGTGCCGTTTGAAGCCTGCGGAACCTGGAAAAGTGTTTGTGCGAAAGATGAACAACACACGCTGTGGTCAACAACAACGCTCCATAGCGACCTTGTAGGTGCCTCGGTGATCCAGTTGGATGGCGGTGATACCGACAACGATGGCGATGTTGATATCAATGATGTTACCTTGTTCATTGCCCAGTTTGGGATGGCTCTTTCGGATTCAACTTGTCCGTGGACCGGAACGCGTATCGCTGACTTTGATAACGATGGTGCAGTCGGAGCCGGAGACTATTCGTTCATCACGACCAATTGGCTCCGCCAGACCGCATGCAATTGCAGCCCAGATGCTTCGGAAGCCAGTAATATGCTCGAATCCGAAATTGGCTTCGCTATCGACACTAGGTCGCTAAGTGCTGACATTGCCGTTCGTGCGGACCTAAACACCGATGGCGTTATTGATGCGTTGGACGTGCAAGAATTTGAAGCACGTCACGGCCTACCGAACGCGCTCTCGACTTTGATGAGGCAGGACGGTGAACGAAGGAATGCATCGAGCACGAAGGCTCGGCGGTTCCCTTCCGGGCGTAGCCGTTAATACCTTCGTCTGTAGTTAACAGGAAGCGGATTGGGTGTGCCGAGAAATCGGCACACCTCGCCGCTTCTTGAATCACAAGTAACGGAGATTGACCGTGGAAAGATCCATTTTTTCATGCCTTGTGCTTGTCTTAGGAATTGCCGCCACAAGATCTTCGCATGCAGGACTCGTGGACTTGTCACTCAACCCGGAATCCTCAAAGTCTTCTGTAGGTGAATTGGTACTCATCAAACTATCGGCGATTGCGCAAAATGATCCCGGCGCGGCCATCGCAGCAGTGGATGCGATACTGGATTGGGATCCCGTATACCTCGAGCTTGTCGGAGTCGATGACACCAACGACGCTTATCCCTGGCTCGTCTCAGGCTTCTTGCTCGACCCTGACGGGATAAACGATGATCGCTTTGATGGCGATGCCATCTATACCGCACTATCGCAAACCGCGACGCCGGCTGCTATCCCAGATTCACCTGGTTGGGTCTTGACGACAGTTGTCTTTCGTGCACTGGCACCAACAAACACAACTTCCGTTTCGTTGGTTGGAGCCCTTGGGAAGTTCGGAAAGACTCGCGTTATTGATTTTTCTAATCCAGGCGTGGATCTCATTGGCAACCATAACTTCACAGCGAAGGTAACTATTTCTGAAAATCGAGTTCCGGGGCCATCGCTAGATGTTCATCCAGGCTCATGTCCGAACCCAATCAATGTTAGAAGTCGAGGGAGCACTCCCGTCGCTCTTGTAGGATCCTCAAACTTCGATGTCAGTTTGGTTGATACAACGTCGCTATGGCTCGAGCGACGAGACGAAGCCGGTGGAGCAGTCGTGCCAAAGCGGACCCGCCGCGATGACGGCGCGAGAATTGCCGATGTCGCGACACCCGTCAACGCTGACGATTGCGATTGTCACAAGCTGCTGGGAGACGGCATTGAAGATCTCCAAATGTTTTTTGCCACCAAGTCAACGGCCTCGGCGTTGGAACTAGACCAAGAAGAGAATAGGACCAACATCGAGGTCGTTCTTCGCGGATCGTTGTACGACGGTACACCCTTTGAGGTCTCAGATTGCGTTACGGTTGTGGGTGCCGGCAAGGGGGCTTGGAAACAATCAAGGAAGACCGGCCGGTAGCGATCTACGAGTCGTCGTGAATGTCAAGCAGTCTTAGCGATCAGTCGTAGGATCGGCTGATGGATTATGGAGCGACCATGAACTTTTCCAAACCGTTCTCGTCTTGTTTATACATGGCGACCGTCGTATTTTTCACCGGCGTTGGGCCTGCTCGAGCAGAAGTTGATCTGTCGCTCCGCCCCGTGGAGGATTTCGCGAGAGTCGGTGAGACTATTGCCTTCGAGTTAGTTGCGACCAGCACAACGGGCTCCGACGAATCTATTGCGTCGCTCTCGGTGATCGTAGATTGGGACGCCGACTCACTTACTTTCGTTGATGCCCTGCCTTCGCCAGAGGCATCATGGATGGTGCTGGGTATTCTTCCTGATCCTGACGGCGTAAACACCTTCCTCGATGACGGCGATGCGATCGTCACCGGATTGGCGTTCCCCGGCAGCCTCGTTCAGGCTTCACCTGAAGGCACCGTGATTTCGCTGCTCGAGTTTGAGGGAATCAATCGCGCGGCTTCGGCATCGATACTTATTCCGCCACAAATCGGCAATTTCGGTGAAACGCTCGTTAGCGAGGATCCTGGAGAAAACAAGGTCGGTCAACTGAATGGTTCAATACTTCCGATCGCCGAATGCGGGGTTCCTGATAGCGATTTCGATGGCAACACGAGCTTAGTCGAGGTTTCAGAATTCGAGGATTGTTTTCTTGGAGTAGACGTGATGGCAGAAGGGCTTTGCGCATGCGTCTTTGACCTTGATGACGACGGCGCAGGCGATGGAGATGTCGATCTCGCGGACTGGGCAGTATTGTCAATCGAATTCTCGAAGCAGCGGCGGTGAAGTCATGGCGGGCATCCACTCTACGAAATGAATCTTTGGGCCAAGTTTGTCGTTCGACGCGTAGAATCAACTTTCTCTTCGATCCTTCAATTCTAGGCGGGACGATCGTACCCTAACAACGATTTATCTGAGAAAACTTCAGTCGATACCATGCATCGTTTCCTTCACATATCACTACTTTTCGCCCCGGGGACCGGGCCCGACATGAGGTGTCATCCTAGATTCCTTGTTAGGGATGACATGGCTTGTCGTAGTCTTGTATTAGTTTCTCTGTAGAGCTAAAGGGCGTATGCCTTTGGCATTTTCCGTCACGAATATGGTGGATGTAAGTTGGGAGCGAAACTTTCTCGTCCAATCGTGCCACGCTTCGTTGGGTAGGAGTCTAGTAAGTGGCGTCAAGCGCCAAATGTAGGTTGTCATGGCTTTGCGGATCTTGAGTGGTTGGGTGTGGCACTCACCGGCGACGTAGCGATACGTTTGCTGGGACCGTGCGTTCTGCCGGGGAACGCGCGGTTGTGCCGCACTTTCGCCGATGGAATGCCAAGATGCCAGTGTCAAACGCCCATGAAGCTTTGCTGACGATGGAGGATTGGTAACCGCTTTGTTTTATCAAGAAGACATTGAGATCGATAACAAGAATGGCTTGAGGACGTAAGAGTTGGGGACTCTATCGACCTGGGGAGGACGTGTGAGTTTGGCCTTCGGGGCCAGAATGTTAGCCCCTTTGATAACTTGACTCTCACCGCCTATGCGCCGGCATTACCGCGTAGCGATACGAAATAGCGCGATCGCGTGCGCCAGTTTGCGAAAGCGCAGTTCGTGTAGTAAAGTGCTTGTATAGACGGATATTTTGCGGTTTCAGCTGTTTGGAATGTTGTGCTTCCCAAGCTGGACGTTGGCGGGTCGAGCCCCTCGCCCGCTTTTTAACATCACTTCATTGCCGAATGCCAGCTAGCGTGCCTATCGAGTCTAACTTGGGCAATTCGAATCCTCCGGCTAGCGAGCGGTACTCCAGCTCGCCCTTCTTGCGATTCGTTTGACTTCCTGACTACCGTTTTGCGCGCTTGAATACCGCGAGGTCATGCGATCAGAGGCGAGGGAATGCATCGGGTTGCTAAACCCGCTGATGCGCATATGATACTTGAAACATAGTACTATTGAGCAATCGGAAGATCTGATTTAGTTTGCCTTTCAAGCTGAATGTTGACGGTTCGAGTCCGTTCGCCCGCTTTGAAGATAAACTATTTGCCGAACGCTAGTTAGCGTGCCTGCCCTCGTTGGGTAGTGCGGCCCGGAAGTCTGTAACAAACCGTTGTATACCGGTTTGTTACAAAACTAAGGGGCTGCACAATGCCCGAACTCAAGAACCGTCCTCCTCACTACCGTCGACACAAGGCAAGCGGTCAAGCAATGGTCACTATTGGTGGCCGTGACTACTACCTGTACCTGGGCCCCTACGGTTCGCCGGTCGGCAGGGCGAACTACGAGCAACTGATCGCTGAATGGCAAGCCACGCTGAACAAGCCCCGCTGGCCCGAGCAAGGGACAGTAGTAGTTCCGCACGACTTGCGAATCTGCGAGTTATTGAAGAAGTACCTCGAGTTTGCGAAGCTGTACTACGTCAAGAACGGCAAGCAAACCGGCGAGTATGTCAATCTGAAACATGCTGTTGAGCCACAGATCCAACTCTTCAACGAATCACGCGTTTCAGACTTCCGCCCACGCGATTTGAAGGCTGTCCGGCAAGTGAAGAATGGTTCGGGTGACGTGTCTGAGAGGGACAGCCCATGGAGGTAGCAGCTACGGTTTCTTTTTCTCGCGGACCAGCGGCGACTCGGCCAAGGTAAAGACGATGATCTCTTCGCCCGTGGTTGTACTGATGTCGTGATGCATGCTTACGACCTTCGCACCAGTGACCTCTAAAATCATCGATTCGAGCATCCCCCGAGCGGTCTCAATCAGTTGAACCCTCACTTGTTTGAGTAGGTCTCGGCCTTTATCGGTTGGCAATGTCCGGACAAGATGCTGCTCGGCAGCGGTCAGGACGCCCTGAAGGCGAATCACGACAAGGTCATTGATCACGTGCGCATGAACGTCCTTTGGGCCACGCCCCATAAACTCCTGTTCAAAACGCCTAATGCCATCACATATGGCGGCCTCAATTTCTCCTTGTGTTTTCATCGTAACCTCAGGTCCATTAGAATCCCATGCACGCCGCCTGGCGCCGCCAACAAAAGGCTATTGCAGACCACGACAGCCCGGTTTTCGGCCTCCTTGCAGACCGACGAGAGGTATTGCCCGCAAAAACTCAGCCAATTGCGTAGCTATCTTCGCTCAGCCAGCGTATAGTACGATAGTATAGTAGCAAGGGGAGCCCTCGTGTACCGTACCCAGGCTCCCAAACCGACTCGAATACGAGTCATCGGATGACTAGCTAGAGGGCAACCCGGTTCTGCCGGGGGGCTTGTTAATCAGTAAGCCGACGTGGATGAGCACCTTCGGGTGTTTGGCCACGTCGGCTTTTTTATGCTTTGGGTGACGCGCGGTCGCCGCAGCCTAAGGAACCGTACTTGATGGATCAATCCAGTTTACTCCGCGTGCAGTTGATCGCACTGGCAGGAAGAGCAGCCTTGATGTTCATCGGATAAAAGACGCTTGAGAAAGGCCCATGACTAGATGCAGAATACGACTACTCTGAACCCCCTTGAAGAAGTGACGACGGACGAGGATGCGTACGTTTCGGTAATGTCCGCTTGCGCAGGATTGGACGGTCACAAGGAACGAGTCGCAACCGCATTCGTCTATTGCGAAGGCAATTTCGGTGCCGTTGACGGCAAAACTGCCAACGGGCTCGTTCGTTACTCGGAGTTGTACGATATCCTCGCTGTCATCGACAGCGAGAAGGTCGGTATGGATGCTGGCGCGGCGCTGGGCGAGGAGCCCAAGGGCATCCCCATCTGTCGCAATCTTGCTTCCGCGCTAGCCAACGTCGGAGCTGTACCCGACTACTTCATCTTCGGGGTGGCACCGGCAAGTGGCATGCTTTCGATAAGCGAACGCGGCATCGTGCTCGAGGCCATGGCTCTCGGGATGAACGTCGTGAACGGTCTGCATGAGTTTCTGAACGACGATCCGGAGTTCGCCGCGATGGCCGCGGCGAAAGACGTGCAGATCCTCGACGTTCGGAGGCCCCGCGCAAAAAAAGACCTGCGGCTGTTCAGCGATCGCATCGTTGATGTGACTTGCCCGCGTATCGCCGTTCTCGGCACCGACTGCGCCATCGGCAAGCGCACGACCGCTACCATCCTGACCCGCGCTCTCAATAATTGCGGCGTCAAGACCGTGTTGGTGGGCACCGGTCAGACGGGGTTGATCCAAGGAGCACGCTACGGAGTCGCGCTCGACGCTGTCCCATCGCAGTTTTGTTCGGGTGAGTTGGAGGCCGCCATCGTCGAAGCGTTCGAAGAAGAAACCCCGGACGTGATCGTCATCGAAGGACAGGGCGCATTGAGTCACCCCGCCTTCTCGACCTCGAGCCTCATCATTCGGGGCAGCCGTCCCGACGGTGTCGTCCTACAGCACGCACCGAAGCGCACCCATCGTTGCGACTTCGCACAGATGGCGATGCCGACACCGGCAGCTGAAATCAACCTCATCCAGACCTTCGCCGATACGAAGGTGATCGGGCTCACGATTAATCACGAGAACATGTCCGACGCTGAGGTCAGCGAGGCCATAACATTTTATGAGAATGCACTCGGCATCCCCGCCACCGATGCGCTTTCCCGTGCACCCAGGCGTCTGGTGGATATGGTCCTTGCGGCGTTCCCGGCACTCGAAGAGAATCTGATGGCAGGCGTGTGATGACAGCGCCGCGATTGGAAATCGATCTCGAGAAGATCCACCACAACGCCCGCACCCTAGTCGAACGCCTGGCCGAACGTGGCATCTCTATCACGGGCGTCACGAAGGCGACCCTCGGCTCACCGGATATTGCGGCGACGTTACTTCGGGCGGGTGTGAATGCACTCGGCGACTCCCGAATCGAGAATATTGAGGCGATGCGTCGTGCGCAGGTACAGGCATTAATGACGCTGATCCGCTCTCCCATGATCAGCCAAGCAGACCGCGTCGTCATGCACGCCGACATCAGCCTTAATACCGAAATCGACGTGATCAGCAATCTGTCCTCTGCCGCGCAGAAAGCGCGTCGAACGCACGGGGTTGTGCTTATGGTCGAGCTTGGAGACCTCCGTGAAGGCATCATGCCAGGCGACCTTGAGGACATGGTGCGTAAGACGCTTCGTTTCCCGAACATCACGCTTAAAGGTATCGGAACAAACCTCGCCTGCCGAAGTGGCGTGTCACCTGACGCCGAGAAGATGGCTGAGCTATCCGCGCTGGCCGATTCGATCGACGCGACGTTCGGTTCCAAGTTGGGCATCGTCTCCGGAGGCAACTCAGGAAACCTCCAATGGGCGCTCAGGGGGGCGGATACCGGGCGGATCAACGATCTCCGCTTAGGAGAATCTCTCCTGCTCGGTCGCGAAACGCTCCAGCGCCAACCAATTGACGGACTACACACCGACGCCATCACGCTCATCGCGGAAGTGATCGAGTCTAAGCCCAAGCCATCACGGCCCTGGGGCAAGATCGCGCAGACGGCGTTCGGGGAGATGCCACCCGCCACGGACCGGGGGCACATCTCGCAGACAATCCTAGCACTCGGGCACCAGGATACCGATCCGTGCGGCCTGATCGCGCCGCCCGGGATTGAGATCCTTGGAGCCAGCAGCGACCACCTTATCACGAACTCCGGTCGCTCCGGGCTGTCCGTTGGCGCCGAGATCACCTTCCAGCTCAACTACAGCGCCCTGGTCCGGGCCATGACCTCACCGTTTGTCGCCAAGGTAGTGCTTAGCCAGATTTCTGTGTAACGGACGATT